>DASTMP010000148.1:0-6331 GCA_035714085.1 Blastocatellia bacterium | reverse complement strand
GTGTCATTCAATCCACCGAGGTCGGCCGCGGTGATGGTCATGGGGAATCCACGCTGGAAAGTGGCGATGGCGTTGACCTGCCAGCCGCCGATCACGAGATCAGCCGCCTTCGGCAATTTGCCGCCGAATTTCTTGCCCCGTCCGACGGGCAGTTCATAAACGAGGCTGCTCACCAGACGATGATCCACGTCGAATTCCGAAAGTCCGCGGTCGCGCCGGACGTCCGCATTGTTCAGGAAGCCTTGCCATCCCGCTACATCGTTCCCGATCCCGGCGGCGGCCGATTTGCTGTCAATACTCTTCGCCCAGGTATAAACCGTCGTGAAGAGGAATGAATTGCTGCGATGCTCAACTTTGGCGTTGAACGCGTTATAGCTCGAATTCCCCGACCAATCGCTGTCAATGTAAACGACGAAGTTCGGGAAAGGCTTTCTGTTATTGACCGGGCAGTCACCGATGTCGGGATTAGCCGCGCAGACGGCCGGATTGGCCGGCGGCCGAGCCTGCGCGATGTTGCGCCGCATCAGCAAATGCGTGCCCTTCGACCCAATGTAATTAAGTTCGAGGGTAGTGTTTTTGCTAAGCGAACGCTGCGCGCCGAGCGACCATTGCTGGACATAAGGGTTACGTGGTTCCGGTGAGATGTTCACCGCCAGGAAGCTGTTCGCCGCCGGAGTCGCGACGCCAATGTTGGCGAAATTCGGGAACAGGCCGTCCGTTGTGATCAGGTTGGACTGTCCCAAACTTTGGTTATAGCTGCCACGGCTCACATAAGGAAAGATGTCCGACGCGCCATCAATTTCGCGCCCTTCGGCGGAATCGTAGAAGATGCCGTACCCGCCACGCACAACCGTCTTATCATCACTGAACGGACGGAAGGCGAAACCGATTCGGGGAGCGAAGACTTTCTTCGAGGCGTCGGCGGGATTCCGCCGGCCGGCGAATTTGTAATAACTTTGGTCACCGACAATTCCTTTGTCCACCAGAGTCTTATCCGCCACAAGCAAACCACCCTTGGGATTCGACAGATCGCGCCAGCCCATCCGGTCGTTGGATTCGAACGGGACGGTGCGGAAATCATAACGCAGCCCCAGGTTGAGCGTGAGACGCTGGTTGATTTTCCAGTCGTCCTGAATGTAGGGGGCCAGGTACCAGTAGTTGAACTGGCGCGGGTTACCCACTTTCCCCTCCACGCCGAACCCAGCCGGCTGGAAGACGCTGGAGGCGGAGAAGTACCCCAATAGGAAATCCGCAATGGCGTTATCCCGCGTTCCTGGCAGCGTTTTTGTCGGATCGGTTGGGTTTGGCAATCTCGGGTCGGTGAAAAAACCGCTGAACGTGAATTCCCCGAGGAAGTCGTTCGCCAGGTCGCGTTGGAGCGACCATTTGCGGAAGTTAGCGCCGATGTTCAGGGTGTGATTGCCGCGAATCCAGGTGGTGGTATTGCTGATGTCCCACATGGGTTGAAAGCTGGTCGTGTAATCGTTGACTGAGCTGCCACCACCGGAAAGACCTGATCCGAAATTGTTAAAGCCAACCGCCGGGTAGGTCCGCTGGACATCGGGTATTCCCGTGAAGACCCCTGTCAATTTAAGCGCGTCAACATCCGACTGAGACGCCGCAGGCCCATGCTCATCGGCCCTGGCTTGAATGTAACCTAAGCGGAACTGATTCACGAGATTGGCCCCGAAAGGAATTGTATGGGAGACCTGCCAGCTCCTGGTTTGTTGAATGAATGAGCGGTCACCCAGTTCCGTAGTGTTGCCGACGCTGATGTTCGAGTAATCAGTATTGGTGAAACGACCGAAGACGGAGCCAAAGCGGCCCAGTTCCTGATCTCCGCGGATGGTATATTGGGTCTGATCCAGGGGCAAATTCCGATTCCGAAGATAATTGCCACCCGATCCATTGAAATTCGGCGCGGGGAAGAATTTCGTCACCGCGAGTTTGGCAATGCGCGAGAAGCGGCTTTGCGGGATCGTGTTGTTCGGGAAAGGCTGGCCGGTCGAAGGATCGATGATCGTCGACGTGAATCGGCCCGCCAATTGATCGGGGGTCGGGACTGTCAGCAGGTCGGAAAACCCCTGGATCCTCTTAAAGCCTTCGAAATTCGCCAGCCAGAAAGACTTGTTGCGCCCATTATAGAGCTTCGGAATCCACACCGGCCCGCCGACCACGAAACCATACTGATTTTGACGCAACTTGGTTTTCTCCACACCGTGCGCATTATCGAAGAAGTTTTTGGCGTCCAAAGCGTCATTGCGCCCAAACCAGAAGACGCTCCCGTGCAGGTCGTTTGTCCCCCGCTTGCTGACAATGTTGACCTGATTGGCGCTGAAGCCGTATTCGGCCGAGTAAGTCCCTGTCTGTTCCTTGAACTCTTGAATTGCGTCCACCGACAGGATCGCAGCCGGAGTACCCAGCGCAGTGTCGGTGTTCGAGGTTCCGTCGAGCAGATAGTTGTTCGAAGTCGGCCGCGCGCCGTTGATACTGATCGCGTTCCCGGCGCCTTGGCGCATCGAGCCTTGCTCGCCTCCGGTTTCGACAGTCCCGCCGTTCAGAAACAGCAGTTGCAGGAAATTCCGCCCGTTCAGCGGCAGTTGCGTTACCTGCCGTTGGGAGACCATCTGTCCGATTGAGGCGGTTTCGGTATCGAGCGCCACCGCGCCCGATTCCACCTCGACGACGGCGCTGACGTCGCCGACCGTCAGAACGAAGTCGGAGCGTATGATCTGGTCAACGTTGATCGAGATGTTCGCCTTCTTGGCGGCGCGAAAGCCCTGATGCTCCACCGTCACTGAGTAATCGCCCACGGGTAGAAGCGGGAAGACATATACTCCCTCTTCGTTGGTTGTGGTATCACGCGTTAAGCCTGTCAGCGCGCTATTGACCTTGACCCTTGCCTTGGCCAGCACGGCGCCGTTCGCGTCCTTCACCACGCCTGTGATCTGGCCGGTTGCTGTCTGCGCCATCGCGGCGCCTGTCGCCCCGAAAACTAGGGCGAACAGGGCGATGAGCGTCACTACGACTCTTCGTCTCATAGGTGATGTCTCCTTCCAATTAGTTGATGGGTTACCGGTTGGTGAGCGGGCGTCGTGTGTGATTCACGCTGACGCGCAGCGCACAAATCATCGAATCAGGTTCGGATTACATCCCAGCAACGGATCATCAAATTCAGTTCGGATTACATCCCAGCAACGGAGATGGGGAAAGACCAGCGATCTTCTACTTAGACTCGCGCGGCAGCACCGCGTTGAAAACCTCAGTTTTCCATTCCAAGACCGAATTTCTCATCAGAGCGCGCAATTTCGCACCGCTCAGCCGGGGCAGCGCTTCAACGATCTTTTCGTGTTGGGCGGCGCTGACCAGGTATGACTCGCCCGGGCGGCGGTCCTTCATCAAAAAGAAGGCGAAGAGCGGCGCCACGATGCGCTCAAGACATTCGACCAGGTACTCGTTACCCGAAACCTCCCAGAGTTTGCGATGGAAGGCCAGGTCGTTTTGATAAAACTGATCGAGGTCTAGCATCTGCGCCGCCGCCTTCATCTTCACCGTAATGCCGCGCAGGTTTTCGACGTCTTCGGGCGTTACGTTCTCTCGCGCCCACTCGATGGCCAGAGATTCCAGCTCCGTGCGCAAGCGGAAGATCTTCTCCACGTCGCGCCGCTCCAGTTTGGTGACGGTCGTGCCCTTGTAGGGGACTTTCTGCACGTACCCCTGATGTTCCAGCTCGATCAGCGCCTCGCGTATCAGCGGTATGCCGGCGCCCAGCTGCTGGGCGACTTTGCTCTCGACTATAGACTCGCCGGGTTGAATGATCCCGCCAAGAATCGCCTCCTTGAACGAGGTCACAACCTGATCCCGCTTCGAGACCGGCTGAATCAGCCTTAACGCCTTCCCGCTCATAACGAATTCTTTCCCCGTGTTTGATATTGGATAGCGGGCGGATCATACACCCGCGATCTACAGAACACAAGATCATAAGATGATCTCAGTCTCAGATGATCTGTGAACCATAAATTGTCGATCCGACCGGAGTCCCGGTCCGACAGAGATCAGTCTCGGTGAGATGTCTCGCCTCTTAAGCGAGGCCCGGCATGCGGTTCGGAAAGGATATTGAATGAGTGAGTTTGATGACGCTTAGATCAGCTTGCGGTTGCGCGTACTGGAAGGCTCGCCGGATCAGCGCCGCGAGCGGTAGCGAGCGCGCTTCACGTTAAGCCACGCTCGCTACCGCTCGCGGCGTTGATCAGTACGCGCATTTGTAAACCGATCTATTGACGTTCAGGCAATGAAATTTACAGCAGGGTTGTTGCGGCTGCGCCGCCCGATGTGCGGAAGGCCTGTGGCCTTCCGTGAGTCGCCCCCCAACCAATCGGGGCTATGCCCCGGAGGGCGGGCGCAGCCGCTGTTAAGCGCTCACCTGAACGCCAATAATCAGCGCGCCGGTTGGATTGCGGGGCGTCGCGCTTGGATCTGCGATTGCGAAGCCGGTGGTCTACTTCGCGGGCTGGTTAACGATCATCACGAGCGTTCGTAGAAGCGCGAGAATGCATCGAATCAATGCTCCATCGGAAAACCGAACGCATAGATCATGCCGTCGTATGTCGTAAGATAAATCTGCCCAATGCCGCCGGACAACGCGGCGCCGCGCGCGAAGGAGGCGATCGCCGTTCCGCTGCTCCACAACTCTTTGCCAGTCTCGCCGTCGAGAGCGTAGAGGACTGCGCCCGACGAACGCCGCGCTCGCTCTGCCGAAGTCATATTGCCATCACTGGCGCGGAACTCGCCGCCTGAGGTAACAAAGACCACGCCGTTGATGATCGTGGGCGGCAGCGGTGAGATCAGGTCACGCGAGGCCCAGGCGGGTTGTAGTGTCAGCGCGCCGTTTTGTTCAACAAGTTTCCAGGCGACGACCGCGCCATTTGTCACAGGGCCGTTCGTGGCGGCGAATCCGAGATCGGCTGCCTGCGCGCCAACAACCGGCGCGAGTATCCAGCGCGCCCCGCTCGCATCCTGCCAACTCGCCAGCGCTCCCGGCGCCGTAGTCCCCGCCCCACCCGCTTTTGATGAGGCCGGCGTTGTGAAGAGGGCCGTCTGATGATCGGAGCCTCCCAGATTCTCGCTGTCCAGCAAATGCACGCGCCCGTCTTTTGTGATCGCGGCGATCAGAGTTTTTCCTTTGTACGCGAAAATAACCGGCGTTGAAGAGAACTCGCTCGCGCCGCCCGCGTACCAACCCTTCACCGACAAAGTTTTCGGATCGAGCGCGACCAGTGAATTCGGCGATTCGCCCTCGCTGCCGGTCGCAACGTAGAGCGTTCCGTCGCCGCCGAAGGCGGGGCCGGCTATGCCCGCGACGTTCGCCTTCCAGTTCGTGACCTGTTTGGAGATGAGATCGAGCGCCCACACGCCGTTCGCGACGCCGCCGCAGTTCCCCTCGGTTATGACATAGGCGACGTTGTCAATGACGATCAGCCCGCTGGCGGTGGCGCCCGGCGGCAGGAATTTCACGGGCGCTTCGTAATCGGCGCCGTTAGCCAGATGCATCGAGTGGAACATTCCGTCACTCGACAGGGCGTATACGAGGAAAGGTCCCGCGCCGAACTGGCCGCCAGGAGGATTGGCGGGGTTGGGGCGAACGGGCCGCGGCGGAGTCGAGTTTGTCGGCGGCGGCCCCGCCGCCGGAGGATTCGGTCGAACCAGCGCCAGCGTGACAGCGCCCTCGCCCGGATCCCCGACCGCGCCGCGCGCAGGCGCGCTTCGTCCTCCACCGCCGCCGCCGAAAATGGACGGCGGCATTGCGGCCACGGTCGGACGCGCCACACCGGTGGTCATTCCGCCGGGACAGGCGAGCGTTCCGACTTGCGACGGAGCGGTCGAGCCCAATTTCTTCTCCCATTCCATTCGCCCCAGGTCGGTGTCTATCGTGAAGATGGCGTCTGAGCTGCCTCCGACGAATCCCAACATCCGAAATCCCCGGTATCCGATCAAACGTTCGAGCGTCGCCGCCGGCGCGAGTGAGTTCAACTGTCTTGGCTTGTTGTTGAGCTTGAGCTTCCACAGAAGTTGGAAGCCCGGCTTCCGCTTCTGGTCCTGTAAAGACCCCTTCGAAATCTTCGCGTCCGCCCTGACCCAGGCCGAACGCTGCGCGTCTCCGTTGCTCGTCATCCAGTCCACGCCCCGTTGAGCCTTGGCGTCGCCAGTCAAGGCGAGGAGGCAAGCGAAACAGACGATAAGGGCGCCTGCAAGTCTTCTCATCAGGAAACTCCTTTTACTTTTTGTCGGCTTTACTATCTTGCGGCAAGCTGTAAGTCACTTTGCCGGTCTC
>DASTMP010000147.1:0-15065 GCA_035714085.1 Blastocatellia bacterium | reverse complement strand
CCGCAGACCAACACAGACAAAGGGGTGCGACTCGCGCCGCTGCATCAACAGGTGGTCGGCAAGGCGCGGACGGCGTTGCTGGCGCTGCTGTGCGCCGTGGGATTCGTGTTGCTGATCGCGTGCGCCAATGTCGCCAACCTGTTGCTGGCGTGCGCCGCCGGACGGCAAAAAGAGATTGCGATTAGGGCAGCCCTCGGCGCCGGCCGCTGGCGTGTTGTGCGGCAATTGCTCAGCGAGAGCCTGCTGCTGGCTATTTCTGGAGGCGCGGCGGGGCTGTTGCTGGCGCAGTGGGGCGTTGATCTGCTTCTGGCGATCGCCCCTGATAATCTGCCGCGCGCGTATGACATCAGGCTCGACACTCGTGTTGCGGGCTTCACCTTATTCGTCTCGCTGCTGACCTGGATTGTTTTCGGACTGCTTCCGGCGCTACAGGCTTCGAAAATAAACCCCGGCGAGACGCTCAAAGAAGGCGGGCGTAACGCCGCAGGATTACTGCGGCGCCGTTTGCGAGGCTTCCTGGTCGTGTGCGAAGTGTCGCTGGCATTTGTCTTGCTGATCGGCGCGGGATTGCTGATCAGGAGTTTCGCGCGTCTGACCGAAGTTGATCCGGGATTCGATCCGCGAGGCGTTTTGACGATGTCTATTGCGCTACCCTTCGCGAAGTACAGTGACGGCCGGAGCGTCGCCTTCTATCAGCAAACACTGGAGCGCGTGCGGGCTTTGCCCGGCGTCGAAGCAGCCGCGATGGTCTATCCCGTGCCGCTAAGTGGGTCACATGGATTCTCAGCTTTTCGGATTGAAGGCAAGCCGTCGCCGGCTGAGGCGACATTCAACGCCGGGGTGCGCGTAATCAGCCCGGACTTCTTCAAAACGTTTCGTGTCCCACTGGTCAATGGCCGTCTGATCGCGGAAAGCGATGGCGCCAAGGCGCCGCCTGTGGTGGCCGTCAATGAATCGCTGGCGCGTATTTATTTCGCCAATGAGAACCCGCTCGGGAAACGAATCGTCGTTTTCGGCGGGACTCGCGCGGTCGTGGGCGTGGTGGGTGATGTCAAATACTCCGCGTTGGACGAAGAGGCCAAAGCGGAAATTTATTTTCCAATGACGCAAGTTCCCAACCTTACGCTATCCCTGCCACTGGCCGTGCGCGTCAGCGGAGACCCTATGCAAATGGTTGCCGCCGTGCGTGGGCAGGTCTGGGCTGGGGACAAAGATCTACCCATCTCCAACATTGAGACGGTGGAGCGACTGATGGCCAAATCGGTTGCTCCGCGGCGGTTCAATCTGTTGCTGCTCGGCGTGTTCGCGCTGGTCGGACTGGCGCTGTCCGGCGTGGGACTCTACGGCGTGATTAGTTATACGGTCACGCAGCGCACGCGCGAGATCGGCATTCGGATGGCGCTGGGCGCGCGAAGGGGTGACGTGCTGCGTCTGGTTATCGGAGAGGGGATGAAGCTGGCGCTCATCGGCGCCTTGCTGGGATTGGGCGGGGCGTTGGCGTTGACGCGATTGCTGAAGACCTTACTGTTCGGCGTAAGCGCAACCGATCTGCTAACGTTCATTGTAATCGCGGCGGTGCTGATCATTGTGGCGCTGCTGGCCTGCTGGATTCCGGGGCGCCGGGCGGCGAAGGTAGATCCAATGGTCGCGCTTCGAATCGAATGAGGCCGATTGTGGTGAACATTCTTTTGCAAATCTGGCGTTGGCTGATCTGCTTCACACGTCGTGGGAGATTGGAGAGTGAGATGGAAATGAATAACTGACCGAAGCAAGGAGGCGCAAATCAAAGTGTTGGCGCTTGGATCACGATCCATTCCCGAACTACGAGGGGCTATGGATAGATATCGAAACCTGCTTCTACCGCTGCATTTACCAGAACTACATCACAGCAAACGAAAAGCCGTCCGCGTGGTCGCTCACGACACCAGACCAGCGCCGCTGCCAGTTGAAACGAATCCAAGGCGCGCAAGCCGTACCTGTCTGGCATCTCCGCAGCCAAATTTCTGACCTTGTCGCTAGGCGCCACTTCGAGCCAGGACGAACGCTGCGCCTCAAGCCGCGCGACCGCCTGCTGCAATCCTGTCGCTGACATTTTGCCATCATTCATCAATCGCGCCATGGCGCTGCGCGCTTCAACCATCATTCCCCACCAGACAGCGACGTGTGGCCGCCGCCGCCGCAATTGCCGCAATTGATGGCTTGAATCCTGTTGAAAGCACAGCGGCACAATCGCGCTGGTATCCCAAAAGGCTCGGCTAGTCTTCATCGCGTTCTGCCCTCACAGCAGCAACGATATCTTCCATCGCCACTACCGGCGCTTCCATCTCCCAGAAAGATTCCGGCAATTCTTCGGTTGGCAATCGCACCAGCCCAGCCGCCGCCATCTCCAGTTCTTCCGTCTCAATTCCATCGCCGATCTCAACCGGCAGGAGTCTGGCGATCGGGCGGTTAAGATCGCTGACCAACACCTCCTCGCCCGCTCGAACGCGTTCGAGCCAGGCGATCAGGTTAGTTTGTAGTTCAGTAACATTGACAGTTTGCATCTCTCTTTTCACTCCAATCTTAACAATTCGCCGCCACAACCATTTTAATATACGCCATTTCCTGCATTAGCATATAGTCGTTCATCATCAACTGCAGACCAATCCCCATAATCCGGGCGATTTCCTCAAAGAGTTCCCTCTTCGGTCGCAGGTTCATAACTGACATAGGCTCCACCATATCCGATTTTCCGATTCACACGTCCCTTGATAGCGATCATGCGACCCGTAGGAACCTGTGTTGTTTTGCCTACATTGTAGTCTCTTTCCAACGCAGATGGCGCGACTTCAACGCCTAGGCGTTCCAGCGCGGCCATGGCCAATGTCGGCAATGGAGCTACAGGAATGACCTCGCCGGTAATGGAGGATTTTTTGGCTTTGGCATAAAGACCATACCCGATCTTGATGATCTTCCCCGCGCGGACGAGATTTTTAAGAATTCGCCCAACTTGATCGTATCCTCCCAGGTCGGCAAAATCCTCCCGCAGGAAAACGATGTCCTTCTTCCTGGCAATCCTTGCAGAGATCTTATACCTGAGAGTTTCGTATTTATTCATAATAAAACCAATTATTTAGCCCGCAAAAATACGACCTGCCAGACCTGCAAAAATACGACATTAATTGCCTTGGGTCAAATAACTTGAATCAGTCATGATGCAGCTTTCTTCACTGGCAGGAAAAATACAATGGCCGAGGGAGACCAAACAAATGATCTCCCTCGGCGCGAATCATCTTGAAGCGACAGCGCCTCTTTTCAGGGCCGAGGCTCCGCGCATAGGAGAGCCAGGCTTTGGCGCCGAGGAAGACTTTCGAACAGAGGCCCGTCGTTTGTTCCGAACCACGCTTAACGCTTTGCGCAGGCGCGGCAATTCGAGGAATTCTTTGAACACCGTGGGAAGGATAAACCAGTCGACCGGCAGAGCCTGCCCGCAGGTTGTCAGCAACCTGGCGTAGATCCGTGGAAGAAGAATCGCCGCTTTACGAGCCGTCATGACTTCCCAAACGCGTGTTTGTTCACACGAGCTAAGTGTATGGATGGGATGTGAGGGAACGTTCTCGCCATACATCGCCCAGCTTAGATACGCCAATTTCTTCTCCGACGCCCGGACAATTTCCTCGATGAGCCGATAAGCCGTCGCCGAGAGCGGCGCCAATAACAATCGCTCACGCTGATTATCTGCGGCAGTATTGAGAGTGATGAAATGCTTGACGGACATCTCGCCGTCCTGGCGAGCCTCGTACGCCTGCTTCATCAGCTCGCCGATCGCCTTCGTATCAGTCGCGCGGCGAATCCGTGAGTAAAACCGGCGGTACGAATGGTTATTGCGCATCGCGGTCAGGTGGTAATCGCCGAAGCAGTCTTCGAGGATTCCTTCAAGCGCGTCGCGGGTAAGGCGTTGAAGTTCTAGATTGGCCCGGGAGAAGAATCTGCCGCCCTCCGCGGTCCTCCCCTTTACAGGAAAGAGGACGTCGAGATGCGTGTTGACCTCATTCCGGATCTCATTGATTTCAATCCCGGACGCATAAGCGCGAACCAGGTCGCCGGCGAGAAAGCGCGCCTGTTCCGGCAGGTCATCGGCCGTAAACTCATGATCCACGCGGCCACAAGCGACCGTGCGCTCATGCGCGGACATACGGACGATCGCGCCTCCCTCGTCGTATTGATCCAAGGCTTCGACGTGCGCGAACGCGTCATCGAGTTCATCGACTGTCGCGCCGTTCGCTTCGAGCTCGTTCAACCACTCTGTCCATTCGTCATGGATAAAGCCCGCGCTTTTCCAGCGACCGCGGATCATCCGATTGACTGCGGCCACCTCCAGATCGAAGAGCGACCGCGGCTTCGATTCCTCACGCTGCGCATAGATCGCTTCGGAGTCGCCCTCCACTTCTTCCGCGACCGGATTGAGACTGGCGAGATGCATGGCGATGAGCGCCATTTCCTTGAGTACAACCGCCGCGCCGCGCTCGGCGATCTCGCCGTAATAATAAGAGGCCGCGACCTGCCGGTAACGCGCGTCGCCCTCTTCGCAGATCGCATTCAGGCAGCGCATGAATTCGGCAGCGTCCTCCCGATTGCCCAATTTCTTGAGCGCATGGGCCAGCGTCGCGATGCGCGATTCTTCATCCTGCTGGCTGATCGGAATCGAATCGCCCTCGACCGAATAAATCACCTCCCCGGCGACCGCGCAGCGCTCGAAGTCAATTCGCGCCAGGCCGAGACCTGTGATGTGCTCCGCCGTGTCGTTGAAAGGCGATCCGAAATTTTGCGGAAGGAAAATGCTGTGGTTTGAACGACGAGTTCTCTCGATTCTTGAAAACATTTGGTATTCCCCCTTGAGATACGAGTTTGAAGATCGAGCGTGCCGGCGCTTCGCCTGGCAAGGCTCGCTTCGTTACCCGCAGCCAAACCCTACGGCTCACAAAGAGGACCGCATGGAGAGACCTGTGACGTTCGAGAGTCTGCGCACGATTCGAATCAGCGATATGGCCAGCGGCCTGTCCTTTCCCATGCCCTCCAAAAAATAATGATCAGTATCGTTATCAGGATCATCAGCAAGTCGTGAAGGTCGAATTGAAACGCCGCGTCAAGCCCCTGAGGATTTATGTACTGATCAATCAGGACCATCCGTTGTTCATCGGTAAGCTCCTCGATAGCGAGCCGCGTTACAAGCACGACGAAATCGGTAATCGTGTGCCATAGATTGAGAAGCATTCGGAACCCCCTTTGATCTCATCGAGCTATGAATATGCGGGGGCTGCCGTCCGCCCTGTTCTTCAGGGTGTACGGCCTGCGGCATCGGGAGAGAACCGAAGGACGTGTCCGTGCGGTGAGGCGTCGTAATCAGGGCCCGCCATTTCACGGAGGCTCTTAATGAAATCTGCGATCCCATTTGATGATTGCGCCGCGCGAGGAATAAGTTGGAAGTCCTGCAACTTTGTTGCGGTGGATGTCACTCACTGAAGGAAACTTCAATTTTGATACCCGCCGGCGTCATCAATCGCCGCGCAATGTCGAGAGCGAACAGACCTGCTTCTGTTGCGCGACACAGATCGACAACCTGACGGAGGATTTATGGGAGGCTTATTGCAAGACCTGCGCTACGGCGTGCGAATGTTGATGAAACAACCCGGCTTCACTTTGATTGCCGTCATCACGCTGGCGCTGGGCATCGGCGCGAACACGGCGATCTTTTCTCTCGTCAATGAGGTACTTCTTCGCTCGCTGCCTGTGAAAAATCCCGACGAGCTTGTCCTCTTCCGCAACGTCGAAGGCTCGCGTGGCCGCATGTCGCGGGCCGGAGAGAACAATGGCTCCCTTGATCCCGCCACCGGACGGCCCGCCAGCACCTCGTTTTCGCTGCTCGCGTTTGAGCGCTTTCGCGGGCGCCATGCGGCGCTCTCCGACGTGTTCGCCTACGCGCCGTTCAACCAGATCAACCTCCTGATTGACGGCCAGCCCGAAACGAACATCTTGGGCCAACTCGTTTCCGGCGCCTATTACGCCGGCCTGGGCGTGCCTGCGATTCTCGGTCGTACGCTCACGCAGGAGGACGACCAGCCTGCCGCCGAGCCGGTCGCCGTCATCTCTCACCGCTACTGGCAAAACCGTTTCGGCAGCGATCCGGGAGTCATCGGCAAAACGATTCAGGTGAATAAAGTTCCGACGACGATCATCGGCGTCACCCCGCCAGGCTTCGCGGGCGCGATGCAAATCGGCGAATCCGCAGACATCTCCGTGCCCCTCGCCCACCACGCGCGCTTTCAGCCGGATCGCGGCGCGAACAGAGCCAAGCCTTGGTATTGGTGGATCCGCGTCATGGGCCGCCTCGCGCCCCAGGCGACCGCCGCACAAGCGCGCGCGGGACTCGAACCGATCTTCCAGGAAGCCGCACGCGAAGGCTGGCTCGCGGGCCAGGCACTCGACACCACGCCTCGTGACATGCCCGATCCTTCGACACTCGCCGCCGACCCCGGCGGCCAGGGCGAAAACGATAGGCGCCGCCAATATGCCCAGTCCTTGCGCATCCTGATGGGCTTGGTCAGCCTCGTGTTACTGTCCGCCTGTGCCAATGTCGCCAATCTACTGCTGGCCCGAGGGGCCGCCCGCCGCCGCGAATTCGCCATGCGCCTCACGCTTGGCGCCGGCCGCGTCCGCATCATCCGCCAGCTTCTCGTCGAAAGTCTGCTGCTGGCGTCCCTCGGCGCCGCGCTCGGCGCGCTGTTCGCGCATTGGAGCCGAGGCCTGCTCGTGGGGCTGCGCCAGTTCGGCGGCTCCCCGGCGGTGCTTGATCTACCGCTCGACGGGCGCGTCTTCGGCTTCACCATCGCAGTCACTGCCGCCACCGCGCTGCTCTTCGGCTTGGCTCCCGCGCTCCGCGCCACACGCATCAACCTGACGGCCGAGTTTCAAGGCGGCGCCCGACAACTCGGGGCCGGCGCGCGCTCACGGCTCAGCCAAGCCCTGATGGTCACCCAGATCGCGCTCTCGCTCGTGCTGCTGGTCAGCACGGGGCTTTTCGTCCGCACGCTGCGAAACCTGCAAGAGGTTGATCCCGGCTTCAACCCCCGCCAACTCGCCCTCTTCCGCCTAGACGCCGGCTCCGCCGGCTATAGCCAGGAGCAGTTCGCCGCGCTGCAAGCGCGCCTGCAAACGCGGCTCGAAAGCATCCCTGGCGTGCGCGCCGTCACCTTCTCACGGGTCGCGCTGCTGGCTGGCACACGGAGCAACCGCAGGATTACCGTGCCGGGTTACACGCCGCCGCCGGGCGCTTCGATGGGGTTCAACCTCAATGGCCTTGCGCCGAACTTTCTTGCCGCGATGGAGATTCCGCTGCTTCTTGGTCGCGGCTTCACCGACCATGACACCGCCAGCGGGCCAAAGGTCGCGATTGTTAATCAAGCATTCGCTCGACAAATTTTCGGCGACGAATCCCCCATTGGCCGCCGCTTCATCTTCGGCAGCACTCCCACCGCCAGCGCTGCCGAGGTTGAAATCGTCGGCGTCGCCCGCGACGCGAAGTACACCGGGCTGCGCGAGGCGTCTCCCCTGACCATTTACGTGCCCGCGACCCAGATGCCGGAGGGCGTCGCCAATTACTGCGTGCGCGCGGCCGGCAATCCCGCCGCGCTATTTCCCGCGCTCCGCGCCGCCGTGAGAGAGCTTGATCCCACCTTGCCCGTCCTCAACCTCCGCACGCAGGATGAGCAGATAGAGCGCATCAGCTCGGAGGAACGGCTCTTCGCGCGGCTCTCCGGCTTTTTCGGAGTTGTGGCGTTGACCCTCGCGTGCGTCGGACTCTACGGCCTGCTGTCCTTCCTCGTGCTCAACCGCCCGGGGGAAATCGGCTTGCGCATGGCGCTCGGCGCGCTGCCCGGGCAAGTGTTGCGGATGATCCTGCGCGAATCGCTCGCGCTCGTCGGCCTCGGCGTCGTGCTCGGCCTCCTGGTGGCGTACGGCGGCAGCCGGTTTATTCAGTCAATGCTCTTTGGCATTTCGCCCGCCGACCCGCTGACCTACGGCGCCGTCGCCTTGCTCCTCATCGTGGTGGCGCTGCTCGCATCCCTGCTCCCTGCCCGCCGCGCCGCTCGGGTAGAGCCGATGGTGGCGCTCAGGAGCGAATGATGACGTCCAACAAGAAACGATGAACGAGGAGAATTAGTGATGCTGCCCAGGCGCGTTTCTTGTCCTGTCCCGAATTTTCGCACTCGCGCGACAACCAAATCACGTATTCCGTGTCTGTATGGACAGCTTCAAAGACGGTTGTATTACAACCTCGAAGATTGGAGAACGAAATGATTCAAGACTTGCGTTTTGGCGTGCGAATGATGTGGAAGAATCCCGGCTTCACGCTGATTGCCGCACTGACTTTGGCGCTCGGCATCGGCGCGAATACGGCGATCTTCAGCGTGATCAACTCGGTTCTGATTAGGTCGCTGCCCTATCCTGATTCAGAACGGCTCGTGAACGTTTGGGAAATGAGGCCGAACGGCGGGAGGAACGGCGTCTCCGGCGGCGCTTTCAAAGACTGGCTCGCGCATAACGCTAAATTCGCCCACCTCGCTCTCATCAAGGATGTGCGGCTAAATCTCACAGGAACCGGAACGCCGGAACACCTCTCCGGTCTGCAGGTCTCCACTGAATTTCTTTCAGCGCTGGGAGTCACTCCCTTGTTGGGACGTGGCTTCGTTGCCGGTGAAGACGCTATTGGCGGTAACAATCGAGTCATCATCCTGGCGCATCAACTCTGGCAGCGGCGCTATGGCGGAGACGCGGGCGTGATTGGGCAGACTGTCTCGCTGAACCAGATTCCATACACGGTTATCGGCGTGACGCCTCCCGGAGCGCTGCTGCGAGAAGAGGCCATGTTTCTCATACCGATCATTGTCGATGTTGATACCGACACGGTGGGGTGGTCACGCGGCTACCACTGCTGTGGAGTGATCGGACGCGTCGCGCCGGGCGTTACTTTGGCTGATGCGCAAGCGGATTTGCGCATCGTCAAACAACGACTCGTGGCGGAATATCCGCCTTTCAAAAAAGACTGGAGTGTGCTCCTCGCCCCGCTGCAAGATGATTTGACCGGAGACGTCCGTCCGACGCTCAGAGTGCTGATGGCGACGGTGGGACTGGTGTTGTTGATCGCCTGCGCGAATGTTTCCAATCTGCTGCTCGCTCGCGGTAACGCCCGCGCCAGAGAGATGGCCATCCGCGCGGCGCTGGGCGCTCATTCCAAGCGGATCGTCCGCCAACTGCTCAGCGAGAGTTTGTTGCTCGCCATGATAGGCGGCGCGGCGGGGCTGCTGCTGGCGGCCTTCGGCGTCAAACTGCTGACAAACATGGTCACGGGACTGGTTCCGCAGGTTATGTATCCGGAACTGGACCTCAACGTCCTGGCGTTTTCGGTTCTGGTCGCGTGTGGATGCGGTCTGTTGTTTGGTCTGCTCCCGGCCATCCGCGCAAGCAAAATAGATTTGAATCACGCCCTGAAGGAGACGGAACGAGGCGCGGTGTCCGGTTCAAGGAGGCGCTCACAGTCTTTCTTGGTCGTTTCGGAATTCGCGCTCACTCTGGTCTTGCTGGTCGGAGCAGGCTTGTTCTTGCGCAGCTTTGTTCGTTTGCTGCAAACAGACCCCGGTTTCAATACGCAACGTGTATTGGCCTTCGACCTGTCATTTTCCAAGACAAAGTATCCGAAAGCTGGAGATCAACAACGCTTCCTCAAGGAACTGAATGATCGGATCGGCGCCTTGCCCGGCGTCGAAGCGGTGGGAGCCGCTACCACCTTGCCGCTGAGCAATCGCGGTCGTGGCGGAAGCGTCAGCCGGACCGACAGACCTTCGACTGATTCTTATGGCGTCAGGGACGATTTTGTGAGCGGCGATTATTTCTCCGCCCTGGGCATCAAGCTTCTGCGCGGTCGCCTGATTACTGAAGCCGACAACCTGCCGACGGCGCCACGCGTGCTGGTGATTGACGCGAAGGTCGCGCGCGATCTCTATCCTGACGAAGATCCGATCGGCAAAACTCTCAACTATAACGATAAGCCCTGGGAGATTGTGGGCGTGGTTGCGTCCATTCGCCACGCCGGCCTGAATAGCGATCCGGATTCCAGAATTTACGGCCCGCGCGCCCATTTTTCTTATCCGACAGCCGGGATGGTGGTACGTTCTTCGCAGTCGCCTGCATCGCTTACCGAAAGGGTCAGGAAAACCATCCTCGAAGCAGATCCCGATCAACCCATCGCCAATGTGCGCACGCTCGAAGAGGCGGTCCATAATTCGCTGGCCCGTCAGCGTACAACGCTGATCCTGCTGGGCTTGTTTGCCGTGGTCGCCATCAGCCTCGCCTGCATCGGCATTTACGGCGTGATGTCATATGCCATCGGGCAGCGCGCGCGCGAACTCAGCATTCGTCTTGCCCTGGGCGCGCAACGGCGCGAGATCATTCGGCTGGTTTTGACAGGCGGAATGAAACCGGCGCTCGTGGGCATCGTGATTGGATTGGGCGCGGCGTTCGCGCTGTCGCGCCTGGTTGAGAAATTGCTGTTTGAAGTCAAGACGCACGACCCGTTGGTATTCATCGCTTCCGTGTGTTTGCTCGCATTGGTGGCGGTGCTTTCGATCTATCTGCCGGCACGGCGCGCGGCGCGGCTCGATCCGATGGCGGCGCTGCGCAGCGAATAAACCGGTAATTTCAGCGAGGAAATATGCAAACCTTATTGCAAGATCTGCGCTACGGCGCATGCACGTCGTTGAACCGATGGCGGCGCTTCGCCGTGAGTAAGCGCGATCCGTTTCCTCGAATTGATTTTTGTAGTGGCGCAACCCAGGCGCGTTCCATGTCCCGACCCAAATTTTCGCTTCGCGCCAACCAAATCACGTAACCCGTGTCTACGTGGACGACTACTAAGAGCCTTGTTGTCGCAACCGCAAAAATTGGAGGACTAAATGTTTCAAGACTTGCGTTTTGGCGCGCGAATGTTGCGGAAGAATCCTGGCTTCACCGCCGTGGTGGTCGTGACGCTCGCGCTGGGCATTGGCGCCAACGCGGCGCTCTTTTCGGTGGTCAACGGCGTGCTGCTCAATCCGCTGCCCTTTCCGCAGCCTGAGCAGCTCGTGACGCTACATCAGAGCAAGCCGAATTTCGAAACGGGCGCTATTCCTTATCCGAATTTTCGTGACTGGCAACAAGAGAACCGGACGTTCTCGGCAATGGCCATTTCGCGCGGGTTCGGCTTCAATATGATAGGCGCGGGCGAAGCCGAGCGCGTTGTGGGGCGGTTGGTCTCCGCGGACTTCTTCTCTGTATACGGGATCAAGCCGGAGCTAGGGCGGGACTTTATGCCGGGTGAAGATGAGAGCGGCGCAGCCCCGGTCGCGCTCATCAGCGCGAGCTTCTGGCGCCGCAAGTTCAACTCCGCGCCGGATGCGCTGGGGAAGAGCCTGCTCCTGGATGACAAGAGCTATACGATTGTCGGCGTGCTCCCGCCGAGCTTCAATCAGTACCGTAACACCGATGTCTACATTCCTATCGGGCAGTGGAACACGCCGGCGCTGCGGAACCGGAGCGCCGCTTTGGGTCTTCATGGCATTGGCCGGCTCAAACCAGGCGTGACGTTCGAACAGGCGCAGGCCGATATGGACAGAGTGATGCGGAATCTCGCCGCCGCTTATCCCGACGCCAACCGTGGCAACGGAGCGAAACTCGTCTCACTCAAGGAAAGGATTGTTGGCGACATCCGGATGACCCTGTGGATGTTATTTGGCGCGGTCGGGTTTGTGCTGCTGATCGCCTGTGTAAACGTCAGCAATCTGCTGCTCGCGCGCTCGACCGGTAGGACGCGCGAATTCGCCATTCGCGCCGCGTTGGGAGCGGGGCAGTGGCGATTGCTCCGCCAATCTCTGACCGAGAGCACGCTGCTCGCCCTAGCGGGCGGCGGACTGGGGATTCTTGTCGCAGTCTGGGGCACTCAGGCCACGCTCGCCGCAATGCCTACTACGCTGCCTCGCGCGGAAGAGGTCGGGCTGGATGGCCGCGTCCTGCTTTTCACCCTCGCCATTTCGCTGCTTACCGGGGTTCTTTCGGGGCTGGCGCCGGCGCTGAAGATTTCGCGGGGCCGCCTGTCAGCAACGCTCAAAGAAGGCGGGCGCGGAGCGAGCGGCGGGCGAACGCGAGCGCAGGGCGTCATGGTCGCGGTTGAGATGGCGCTGGCGCTCGTCCTGTTGATCGGCGCGGGACTGATGATTCGCAGCCTCAGCGCGCTCTGGAAAGTCGATCCGGGCTTTCGCCCGGACAATACGCTGACGTTCGCATTGAGCTTTCCGCCGTCCATTAGCGCAGTCGGCGCGAGCGGCGCGGCCAGTCCGGAGGCGGTTCGCGCCTTCCTGCGCGATCTCAGTGACAAGCTTAGCTCAATGCCCGGTGTCCGGGCCGCTTCATTCTCGTGGGGCGCTACTCCCTTGATGAGCGAAGACGACCTGTTCTTTTGGATTGATGGTCAGCCAAAACCGGCGAGCACGAGCGAGATGAACATGGCGCTGGTGTACCGGGTCGAACCCGGCTATCTGGCGGCCATGGGCATTCCGCTCAAACAGGGACGCTTTTTCACCGAACAAGATAATGAAAGGTCTCCGAACGTAGTGGTAATTGACGAGGCCTTGGCCCGCAAATATTTCCCCAACTCAGACCCGATCGGCAAGCGCCTCAACCTGGAGGGAGCCCAATGGCAGATCATCGGCATGGTCGGGCACGTGAATCAGTGGAGTCTTGGTTGGGATGACAGGGAGACGCTCCAGGCTCAACTCTACCTGCCGTTCAGGCAGTTGTCGGGTCGGCCTCGCGCCGTGGATGTGGTAATGCGCGTTGAGGGAGGCTCTGGAAAAGCAGGGATTGTGCTCCCTGTGACTTTCGACTCGATCCGCGGTGTCATCCAAAGCCAGAACACCCAGAACATCATATTTAGACCACAGACGATGAATGAGGTAATCGCCGGTACACTGGCCACGCAGCGATTCTCCATGACTCTGCTCGGCGCGTTCGCGGCGGTGGCGCTCCTGCTGGCGAGCGTCGGCCTCTACGGCGTCATTTCGTATCTGGTCGGTCAACGCACGCAGGAACTCGGTGTCCGCATCGCGCTCGGCGCTCGGCGCAAAGACATTCTGCGTCTGGTCGTAAATCATGGAATGAAGATGGCGCTCGGCGGAGTGGCGGTTGGACTCCTCGCCGCGCTGGGCTTGACTCGGCTGCTGGCGCAGATGCTGTACGGCGTGAGCGCGACTGACCCGGCGACATTCACGGTCATTGCGTTGTTGCTCGCGGCGGTGGCGCTTGCGGCCTGCTTCATTCCGGCGTGGCGGGCGACGAGGGTAGACCCACTGGTCGCGCTCCGGCACGACTGATCCGATTCCGGGATGCGCTGCTCTTACAACCACGAAGATTGGGGGGACAAGATGTTTCAAGACTTTCGTTTTGGCGTGCGAATGCTGCTCAAGCAACCTGCCTTCACTTTGATTGCCGTCATCACGCTGGCGCTGGGCATCGGCGCGAACACGGCGATCTTTCAACTGCTCGATACCGTGCGCCTGCGCAGCTTGCCAATCGACCGGCCGTACGAGCTCGCCGAAATTCGGATTGTGGGTGGAAATGGCGGCATGGGGCTTAACCCCGGAACATACGGCGGCATCACGTACCCAATGTGGGAAGCGGCGCGGCGCGAGCAGAAGGCCTTTTCCGGGTTGGCGGCATGGAGCCAGTTCGGTCTGAGGCTGGGCAATGGCAACGAGCGCAGGCGCGCAAAGGGTCTCGAGGTAAGCGGCGAGTTCTTTCCCGTTCTCCGAGTAACGCCCTGGCGTGGCAGGTTGTTCCAGCCGGGCGATGAATCCTTCGCGTGCCCGGCCAATCGCGCCGTCGTCAGCTACTCGTTTTGGCAGCGGGAGCTGGGCGGCCGCGAGTTGGCCCCGGACAGCAAGATATTCGCCAACGACCAACCATATGAAGTAATCGGAGTGACGCCCCCCAATTTCACCGGCGTAGCAGTGGGTGAAACGTTCGATATCGCGATCCCGTTCTGCCAGCCGAATAAGGAACCTCGGCGCGATGTCTTTGCGTACAGTGTCATCGGGCGGCTGCGCCCCGGATGGACGTTCGAAAGGGCAGCAGCGAGCCTGGAGGCCCTAAGCGCAGGCGTTATGGAGGCGACTGAGATCCAAGGCTACGGCTCGGACACCATAGCGCGCTACCGGAAGTTTCGCCTGACCGCATATCCTGCACATAATGGCGTAAGCAAGCTTCGCAAGGACTACGATTCAGCTCTCTGGCTATTGTTAGGCATGACCGGACTGGTTTTGTTGATCGCGTGCGCTAACCTGGCGAACCTAATGCTGGCGCGTTCGAGCGCACGTGAGCGGGAGATTGCCGTGCGGCTCTCGCTGGGAGCCTCGCGGGCAAGATTGCTCCGGCAGTTCACTACCGAGGCCGCGCTGCTAACGTTGATTGGCGCAGCGTTCGGAATCGTGCTCGCGCAGATTATGATTCGAGTCCTGGTCGCCTCGTTATCGACGCAAAGCGGCTCGATCTATCTGGCGCTGGATCTCAACTGGCGCATTCTGTTGTTCACCAGCGCTATTGCAGCGATCACCTGCATTATTTTCGGAACGCTTCCAGCGGCGCGCGTTACGCGAATGCGGCTGGAATCGGTAATGCGCGCCGGCGGCCGCGGATTGACCGCCGGCCGGGATCGGTTTTCGATGCAGCGTCTGATGGTTGTTACGCAGATCGCAGTCTCGCTGGTGCTCCTATGCGGCGCGCTGCTGTTTGTGCGCAGCTTCCAAAATCTGATGACCTTCGACCCCGGAATGCGTCAGAAGGGCATTTCAATGGCGTTTGTTGGAATGCCGGGGAGCATGCCCAAGGAACGTCTGGAAGGCTTTCATCGCGAGTTGCTCGAGGAAGTGGCGGCTGTTCCCGGCGTTCGAAGCGTAGGCTCGACCACCAACGTGCCGCTGTTGGGGTCGTCCTGGGGGCAT
>DASTMP010000146.1:0-9139 GCA_035714085.1 Blastocatellia bacterium | reverse complement strand
CGGTTCGAAAACGCGCAGGGGCGATCTCACCAAAGCGAATCGGCTGCCGCGGGACGATGTCCGATCAGGTTCTTTAGTCCATTTGGGTAGGGTGAAACCCGAGCCGCTCGAACTGCTCGGACCAGTTGGCCGGAAGGTCGCACAGGCGAGTGATCCCAATCCCGCGCGGCCACGAGCCAGTGCGCCGCCATTTGCGGCCATTCCTCAACGACTTGTTTCCGGGGTCGAACTCGAACTCGGCGACGGTTTCGCCATCGCTGGCATCAAGCGAGGCCGACCAGAGGCATTCGACCGCCTGTCAGACGGCACGCAGGAGAAAATTGCTGTGCTCGTCCGTCTCGCCATGGGAGCGATGCTCGCCGAGCGAGGCGGGGCGGTCCCAATCATCCTCGACGACGCCCTCGTTTACTGCGATGACGATCGTATTCAACGCATGTTCGACGCGTCGAGTCGCGCAGGGAAGTATCAGCAAATCATCATGCTCACGTGCCGGCTGCGCAGCTTCGGCCCGCTTGGGGGCTGAATGTCGCGCCTGTCCGAAGTGGACCGCAGTTTCTTGGGAGCGCGGCTTAACTGATAAGGAAACGGCACTTTCCTTATCAGTTGGTGTCGATGGCGGAGGGGCGCTGCAACCGGCTGGCCAGGGAGAACACATAACTACAGATTATGGAAACGGCAGAAAGGAGCAAAGCACATGCGCGACGGCTGTCAGAAAGCAATCATTCCGTCTGTTCACGGCGGTGTCGCTGTCCATCACCTAAACGCCGCGCCAGAAGAAGTAGACAGTCAGCCCCGCGCCGAGGATGACAACGAAGCTCTTGATCAGCCGTTGATCGAGACGCTGCGCCCAGCGGGCAGCAATGTAGGAGCCGACAATTGCGCCTACCAACGTCGGCAAAGTCTCTGGCCAACGTACGACATCGGCAATGGCGAACGTAACGATCGCTGAGAGGGTCATGATACCGACGAGGGCCATTTTGAGGCCATTCATTGCGTTAATGTCTCGCATGCCGAACAGCGTGAGGGCGGCGAGCATCAGAAAACCGATTCCTCCGCCGAAATAGCCGCCGTAGATGGCGATGGCGAAAAGCCCGACGAGGGCGGCGCGCGGGCCGAGCTTGGCACGCTCAATTATTTTCAGCGGCGCGATATTGCCGACGGCGAACACCACCGTAGCGAACAGGATCAACCATGGAACGATACCGGCAAAAAGGGTCGTTGGGGTGGACAGCAGCAGAAAGGCGCCGATCAGCCCGCCGATAAGGCTGAGAAAGAGAACACTCCGCACCTTCAGCTGGGTGATGGCGAGAATGCTTTGCCGATACGCCCACGCGCCGGCAAATGTGCCGGGAAGCAGGGCAACAACGCTCGAAGCATTAGCGTCTATGGGATTGAGGCCGGCGAACAACAAAGCCGGGAACGTCACCAGCGTGCCACCCCCGGCAAGGGAATTTAGGGCCCCGCCGACGAAGCCGGCGGCGAAAAGGAGTAACTCAGTCACGAGAGGCATTTTGGACTAATGCCGAGGGTAGCGGCAGCAGGCTGTGCCTGATGGTACGATACCGTCGTCGCTTGCTCTCCGCTCATCTGTGAATGCGCCCGATATGATTGACGATCAGTAGCGCTTCACCAACGGCAGAATCGCGCAGGAGCAGCAGAGGCTGCCGATAACAAGAACCATGAGGCCAGCGTTGAAATTGTTGGTCGCCGAAATCACCAAACCCATTGCGAAGGGCGCTAGAGCGCCGACCGTATTCGCGATTCCATTGATGACGCCGACCCCCGATGCAACCACTTTCTGCGGCACGATTTGCTGGGTCAGCGCGTATGTGGCTGGGATAGTAAGGCCGAACATTCCGGAACTTACTGCGATAATGAGGGCCGCAGTGGTGCGATCCGCCGCAACAGTGCCGGCATAGAGCAGGACGGCCGCCCCGGCCAAGCCGATGAAGATCAGGATCGCCTTCTTGCCGAATTTATCAGAAAGGAAGCCGGAAAGTATTACGCCGACAAGCAGCAAAATGAACGGCAACGATGAATAGATGCCAAGATGCTGAAGATCAAAATTTCGAACTTTCTGCAGATAAGTCGGCAGCCAGCTATTGAGACCCCAAAGGTAAATCAATTCGCCGCAGTCGCACACCGTGAGGAGCCAAAAATTGGTGTTCCTGAGGAATACACCGCAATCGCGCCAAAGCTCAGCCGCTCGCGGTGATTTTTGGGGCGTAGGTTCGGTCGTGTTATTACCTGCCGGCCAATCTTTCACGAGCAGCAAAAGCAGCGGCGTCATCACCAGGATGCTCAGTGCCGCCAGTAAATAAAACGCTGCGCGCCAACCGAACGCAGCCACGAGCGCGATGATGAGAGGGAACCCGATGGCTGAGCCGAGAGGGCTTCCAGCCAGCCAAATTGTGTTTGCGCGGCCGTGCTCGCCACGAGGAAACCACCGCGAAATAATTTTTAGGATCCACGAGAATTGCGGTCCCTCGGTGATGCCCAAGAAAATTCGGCTGAGCAGCATTGCCAAATAAGAGCTCACGCTGCCCATGATGAGCATCAGCGTGCCCCAAAAAATCGACGCGCCGACGAGCATGCGGCGCGGTCCGAACCTGTCTCCAGTGAAGCTGAGAAACAGCGAAGCGATTCCATAAGGGATGAAGAACGCCGTCATCAACATGCCAAGCAGGGCGGGATTGAATCCCGTGCCCATGGCGTTTTGAAAATCTTTGTTAGTGAATAGAACGGCGACGCTGATGCGATCGAAATATCCGGTTACGACTACGCAAAGCAACACTGCGGCGATCAGCCAGCGTCTGATGCTGCCCCGGGCAGCGACGGTATGCATGGCGGAGGGTGTAACAGTGGTCATGATCGATTCCCCAGAACTCGTCCGCAAGGTATAGGTTGGACCCGCCCTGGGTCAATGTGAAATATCACTGGCGTATATGAGCCCTGGGGTCTGGCTCTTCGCCGCAGGGTTTCGTCTCGGTGAGGGGCCAAGCCTGTAGCCGCATGATCCTTTTAAATTGCTCCGATGGAGAATCTCACGGCTGAGTTTCGATCGTTGCTCGCTTGGTGAATATGGCGACGACTTCATTGCCGGTGGCTGGCCAGACCGATCCTTTGTTGAGGATATGACTGAGCAAATGCCGCAACGCGGCGATCCGATGCGGATAGCCCATAATCCACGGCGTGATCGATAGCGAAAGGATGCGGCCGGATCGATACCGTTCGGCTTCGGAATTCAGACGGTCGAACGCCCGCAACGTTTGCTCGACGTAGTCGTCGACCGTCAGATTGTGCTGCACGAGAAGATGACGGTCCGACCACTCGTAGGTCAAAGGCATCGCACACAATTGCCCGGAAGGCGTGGTCACCGAATAGGGCATATCGTCATTCGCCCAATCGGTGACGTAAGTGAAGCCCTGCTCGGCGAGAAGCGTCAACGTATTGCCTGAGTGAGATCGGCCCGGGGAATGCCAGCCGCTCACAGGAGAGCCACATGCGTTCATCAAGGTTGTGCGGGCTGTTCGGATCAGCTCGCGTTCGTCTTCGACAGCAAGAGCCCCGTGGTGGACGTGGCCCATATCCTGCCCGTTCGCGACAAATTCCCATCGGCGCTTCACAAGCTCGTCGATGATGCGAGGGTATCTGACTGCGATCTCGGCATTGACGGCCGCACTTGCGCGCAGGCCAAAAGCATCGAGCACGCGAATGATGCGGTAAATGCCGATGCGCAAGCCGTAATCGCGGCTGCTGTAGTTCCATAAATCCGGGTAAACCGAAGATGGCGCGCCCAACGGACGGAAGGGCTGGGCTGGGGCATCGAGCGGAAAGAACTCCACCGGAACGGTGATCCACAGCGCAATGCGGCCCCCGCCCGGCCATGAGATCTGCGGGCGCTGAATTGTCGGCGCGTGCCGAAACCAAGTGTGATCCAGCCCACGCCCTCGGTGAGGATATTTCAGGCGGTCTGTCATGCGCGGTCCGCCCGTGCGGCGGCTCGATGATTCAAGAAGTCGTCGTAGTGATGCTCGTAGTACCAGTCCGCGATTTCGCGGGCAGTCGCCAGCCAGACGTCGGAGCGCGACGTGACGTGCTGGAGCACGTCATGGAGGGCGGAGATGCGATGGGGATGCCCGACAACAAAAGGGTGAAGCGGCATGCACAGCACCATGCCACTGTCTTTTCCCTCTTCGTACAATTGATCGAACGCGGTTTTTACCATTGCCGCCCAACTATCGGCCGAATAACCACGATAGCCCATTACCCGGACGTCGTTGATCTCGGTCGAGTAGGGAACTGTGATCAGCCGGCCGCTGCGCACTTTGATCGGAATGGGCTGATCATCCGGCACCATGTCGATCGCGTATTTAATGCCGAACTCAGGCAGCAAGTCGAAAAACGTCTCGGTCGTACTCAAAGCGGGTGCAAGCCAACCGACGACGGTCTGGCCGCTCTGCCGCTTGATGGTCTCGAGACTGTCGCCGATGACCTGTCTAACTTCATCTTCGGACATGCCGTAAATCAGGCGTGTGTTGTATATTCCGTGGCTGAAGAGCTCCCATTTCAATTGAACACATGCGTCGACAATCTCAGGCATATGGTCACACATTGCAGCGTTCAGCGAAACGCTGGCGCGGATGCCGAATGATTCCAGCGCTTCCATGACACGCCAAACACCGGATCGGTTGCCGTAGTCGCGCAGCGAATAGTTCAGCGTGTCCGGCTTTGGCCGCGGCCATATTGGGCGGCCCTGTCCGTCGGGCGGATTAAGCTCGTAAAACTCGATATTGGGGCACACCCAAAATGCCACGCGTGCGGCTTTCGGCCATTGGATTCTGGGTCGATCTATGAGGGGCAGGTATTCATATCGGCCGGGATCGCGCAGCATCTTCGGCGCTCTTCAATAGAATAGGGAACAGGCAACGACCACTGAAACGCCGCGTCGGTTGACAGGTAACATCAGTGATGTTTCACTGTAATTTAAAGGATCGAAACTCCGCATAGCAAGGAGTGTTTTAAATGAATTCCGCGAGCGAAGCCCTGGTCTTGAAGGGAGGGCATGTTCTCGACGCGGAGCAGGGAATCGATGGCATTGCCGACGTGCACGTTGCTGATGGCAAGATCGTGCACGTAGGGCCGCGGAACGCGGCGCCCGACGCGACGATCATCGACGTGTCCGGAAGCTATGTGAGCGCAGGGTGGATCGACATCCACGTCCATGCGTATGGTACGCTCGGTTTCGCCAATCCGGATACTGTAGGCGTTTATCAGGGCGTTACATCGTTCGTCGATGCCGGCGGTCCCGGAATTGGCGTGCTCGACCAGTTCATGGAACTGCTCGGTCACCTGGAGACGAACCTCTATGCCGGCGCGTTCATCCGCCCCATGGGATTGCTCGGCCTGAATTTTATCGAAGGCGACGTCCGGACGCTGGGTGAAGTGCCTATCACTCGGTGGGTCGATTTCGCCCGAGAACATCGCGACATGCTGCGCTACATCAAGTGCAACGCGATCGGTGATTACGGTCCGGGGACCTTGAAGCTTACGAAAGGTCTCGCGCAAATCCTTGGCCTGCCACTCTATATGCATATCGGTGAGTTCCAGCTTCAGAATCCCGAGTTTCTTCTCGCACCCGAAGCTTTCCGGATTGCCGAATCTGGTGACATGATTACGCACCTCTATCACGGCAATCTCGGCAAGGTCATCGATGAAAAAGGCAAAGTCCTGCCAGTTGTGCGTGAAGCGGAGCGCCGCGGCGTAATCTTCGATCTCGGTTTCGGCGGCTACAATTTCTCCTGGAAAGTGGCGGAGACGGCATTCGCGCAGGATCTCGTACCGCACACGATCAGCTCGGATCTTCAGCAATTCAACGTAGTGCGGCCCGTCAAATCACTGGCCAACGTCATGTCGGCGATGGTTCGACTCGGACTGACATTGCCCCAAGTGATCGAACGCGTGACGCGCAATCCCGCAAAGGCGATATCATTGATCGACCGTGCGGGTAGTCTGAAACCGGGGATGCCGGCGGATATCACGGTGTTTCGCGTCAATTCCGGAGAATTTGAGCTCTTCGACTGCTATACTCAGTCGCGAAAGGCGGAAAAGCAGATCGAGCCCCTCATAACGTTCAAGAACGGCAAGCGCTTCGCCGCCGACATGGCAATGGGTCAGGAGGAAAGCAATTGGTTCCTCCAGATTGCCGAAGATCATGTGCCCGAAAGAGCCGGCGCCCTCTCGGCGGCGCAACGGCAATTTCTGAGTTCTCTGGCCGCTCGCCTCTCGTCGACCTCGTGGGAGGTTTCGAATGCGGAGCGATTGGATATCGGGAAGGCGCTTGAGCTTCAGGATATTTTCCATCGCGAGCGGGCGGCTCAAGGTTTGCGGCTGAAGGACGCGCTGCAAGCCGTCTACGCGTCGTTTCTCGATCAGCCCTTCACCATGCAGATCGGTCTGCTTCTGGTGCGACTCGAGCAACCGTTCGCGATCGGCCGGCTAAGCGACGTTTCCGGCCAGCGCCATCTGGCTGCCTAGCCGAGAGCGAAGCATGGCTATGTTCGACGCAAGTCCTTCAGGTGTGCCGCCGAGACCAGACGACGCGGGAATGTCGAACATGACGGAGCGACCCTGGTGTGAATTGGGCGGCCTTCGAACCGACAATACCAAGTACCCGGCGCGCGCCAGCATCGAGGGTGTTGGCATCGTGGTGCTCAAGACCAAGTCCGGCTTGCGCGGCGTTCAGCGAAGCTGCCCACACATGCAGGGCACCATGATGAACGCCGAGCTGGTCGCCAATGATACGATGGTGCGTTGCCCGTTGCATGTCTTCACGTTCAGGCTGTCGGACGGCAAAGGCGTGAATTGCCCGGGCTTTAAGGTGACGATTTACGAGATCAAGGAAGAAGACGGGAAGTTTTTCGGAAGAGTTGCGAACTAGGCAGGCCGGTGTGGAGAGGCAGGAATGACCGCCGTTGACACGCAAAGGGTCAAGTTCACCGGAAAGCGACGCGAGCGCCGTCAGCGCGGGTTTGGTACCGCAGCGGCGCAGGTCCTCATTCTGATCGTGCTGTTGGCAGCCTGGCAGTTTGGGGTCAGCGATTCAGCCCTGCCGTATTTCAGCAGGCCCACGCAGGTTGGGGCGAGGCTCTATGATCTGCTGACCCACCACGACATTTATCGGCACATGTATGTGACGCTGCTCGAAATCGCCATGGGTTATGCGCTCGGCGCGGCTTTTGGCCTTTCATTGGGATTTATCCTCGGCCGCTCTCGCTTTCTTTCTGCTGCACTACAACCCTACATCATCGGTCTTTACAGCATACCCAAGATCGCTTTGGCACCGGTCTTCATCGTTTGGCTCGGGCTTGGCATCGCGTCCAAGGTCGCCGTTGTTTTTGTCGCGTGTTTTTTTCTGGTATTTTTCAATACATATGCCGGCCTGCTGGCGGTGAATGAAGAGTTGGTGCGACTGGCGCGCCTGATGGGGGCTTCCTGGCCGCAGACGTTGTGCCGCGTCATCGTTCCTGCCGCCGCGCAACAGATCTTTCTTGGGTTGCGAACCGCGGTCCCCTACGCGGTGATCGGCGCGGTGATCGGCGAATACATCGGCGCGAGCGAAGGATTGGGCTACTTCATCCTGTACGCCTCGCAGACCTATGATGCGCCGTCGCTCTTCGCCGGGATTATCATCCTTGTTGCCATCGTATTCACCGCGAACTTCGGGCTGAACTGGCTCGAAGGCCACGTCATCCGGTGGCAGAAGGTAGCGGGGCAGACAGTGCAAATCTGATACAAAACATCGAGACGGATGGTTCTTGTTGGCACGACGCGCGAACTGCCGGAAGCCGATGACGACCAAGAAACCGAGGGGTGAGTGTCATGATGGAACGCAGACAGTTTATCAAGAACGCCGGCTCAGCTGGCCTGACCTCGGCCTTGCTGCTTCGACCAGCACATGCCCAAGGCGTGAAGCCGGTCGTCAAGGGTGTGTATGCCGCACCTGGCCTGTCTTTCGCCGCCATTTTCCTGGCCGAGCGGGCGGGACTTTGGGAAAAGAACGGCGTCACCGCCCAGATGAAGCAGGTTCAAGGCGGTCCCTTGTCGATGGTCGCTGTAACCAATGGCGAGGCGACGTTCGGTAGCGTGGCCTCCACCGATCCCATCGTGGGATGGAGCAAGGGTATAAAGACCCTGGTCGTCGGCGCATTCACCGGCTCGCTCGTGATGCAATACACGGCGCGCAAGGATTGGCTGTCTCGCGTCGGCGTTTCGCCGAGCAGTCCACTGTCGGAAAAACTAAAGGCCCTGAAGGGTGCGCGCATTGGCGCGTCAACGATCGGTGGCGGACCGGCGCAATATACCCGCTATCTCGCTCGCTCGGTCGGTCTCGACCCTGAGCTCGATATGAAAATTCTGGCGGTCGGATTCGGCCCCGCTCGGATGGCTGCTCTGAGAACGAACCAGGTGGACGTGACCTGTGGGGATTCACCGGAAGCAGATCAGGTCGAACTGGAGGGTTTTGGTGAAATGTTCATCAACCCGGCGCGTGAAATTCCGATCTTCAGGGAATTTCCCTACACGGTGATCTTGGTCAAACCCGAGATAGCCGACCAGCAGCCTGACCTTGTGCGGCGCGCCGCCCAGACGCTTGGTCAAGCCAACGACATGTTTGCCACGAACTTTGGCCAGGCCGTCGATATTCTCAAGCAGCAATTCCCGACCGTTCCGCCCAAGGCCATTGAGAGGTCTCTCGAGCGCGATCGGGACGGCTATCCTCGCGGCTGCCGGATGACAACGGCTATGTGGGAGAACAACATCAAGGTGTCGCTCGAAACCAAGATGATCACGGCTCCTCTGCCGACGCAAGAAGGCCAGCTTTGGTCGAATAAGTTCTTGGCCTGACGGGTCCCGTCGCACCAGCCCGCGCAGACCGTCGGAAGGGTGGTAAGGTATGGCACCGCGACAACGCGATGCGCGAGTGTTTGTGATTCACGCCGTGGAAGATGATCAGCCACCCCCCGCGATCCGCTTCGCGGATGTCAAACTCGTTTTCGCCAATGCGGACACCGAGCTACTCGCACTCGATGGCGTAAGTTTTGACGTGCCGCCGGGCAAAATCACGAGTGTCGTTGGTCCA
>DASTMP010000145.1:0-1613 GCA_035714085.1 Blastocatellia bacterium | reverse complement strand
CGCCGATCACTACTCGCTGAAGCTGACGGATCTCAAGTCGAAGAACAACTCGAAGTCCGTGGCGATGCCGCGGCAGATCGCCATGTATCTGTGCAAGGCGCTCACGAACGCGTCGCTGCCGGAGATCGGCAAGAGCTTCGGCGGAAAGCACCACTCCACCGTGATCCATTCGATCCGCAAGATCGAGGATCTCCGTCAGAAGAACGGAGATTTCAACACGCTCATCAACAGCCTGATGCAGTCGTTCCGCTGAGCGAAGGGCGGGTTATCCACAATCGGACAACGCTCTGACTGTGGATGAACTGTTGAGTCCGATGGGGGAAAAACCCTCAACAGATCGCGACGAAAAAACCCGCGGCAGTACCGGAGAAAGCTCCACAGGCTAACCTCTAGACTACTAAGGAGTAATGCGCGATAAAACGCTTTTCAACAACGCCTTCTTCTTGTTATAATTATTTGTTCGCTATTTCTCTCCCCTTATTTACTGAGATCACACCAATGGAACTGGTCGTCCGAAAGACCGATCTGCTGCGTGAGTTGCAGCTCTTCCAAGGGATCGTCGAGCGGAAGAACACGATCCCCATCCTCGCGAATGTGCTGCTCGAAGCCAACGGCGAGGAAGTGAAGATGCTGGCCACCGATCTGGAGGTCGGTCTGCGCAGCAAGTTCACGGCGTCGGTGTCGAAGGGGGGAGCGCTCACACTGCCCGCGAAGAAACTGTACGAGATCATCAAAGCGCTTCCCGAGACCGACGTGCGGATCGAGGAAGACAAGGGTGGCGTGAAGGTCGCCGCGGATCGATTCGATTCGCGCATGCAGACACTGCCTCGAGAGGATTTTCCGTCACTGCCCGAAGGCAGCGGCAGCTACAGCGCCACGCTGCCGCGCGACATCCTCCGCCAGATGGTGGCGAAGACGCAGTTTGCGATCACCGGTGAAGATACGCGGTATTTCCTGAATGGCGCCTTGTTCATCCTGCGCCCGGACTCGATGAGCCTGGTGTCGACCGACGGCCACCGGCTGGCGCTGATCACGGTGCCGCGCGAGAAGGCCAAGAGCCGGCTGAAGTCGGACGAGGAGGTCCGCGTCATCCTGCCGCGCAAGACGCTGCTGGAGCTCGGGCGCCTGCTGCTGGAGGGCGAGGGAGAGATACAGTACGAGCGCGGCGAGAACCACCTGTTCTTCGACATCGGCGGGCGGTTGCTCATCTCGCGCATGATCGACGGCCAGTTTCCCGCGTTCGAGCGGGTCATTCCCAAGAGCAACGACAAGCGCGTGGAGTTCGATCGCGATCGGTTGACGAGCGCCGTCAAGCGCGTGGCGCTGCTGTCCAACGAGCGATCGCGCGCGGTGAAGTTCCAGATCGACAAGGGGAAGGTCGAGATTGCGTCGAGCAGTCCCGAGTTCGGCGAGGCGAAGGAAGTCCTGATGGTGGACTACGCCGCCGCGCCGGTGACGATCTGTTTCAACGCGCAGTACGTGCTCGATTTCCTCGGCGTGGTCGAGGCCGACACCGTCTCGCTGGAGTTCAAGGACGAGATGAGCCAGGCCGTCCTCAGACCGGTGGGCGCCGAGGGATACGAGTACACCTACGTCATCATGCCGATGCGAAT
>DASTMP010000144.1:0-55475 GCA_035714085.1 Blastocatellia bacterium | reverse complement strand
TGTTGTCGTTTGAAATTGCACTTTTATGCTAAACTTTTTTCGCACAGAGCCACCGGTAAATTTGGGATATTTGATTCATACTCCTCAGTTTACTGGATCGGCTCTGTTTTCTTTTGCACAAAATCTGGGCTTCGCGGGCTTGCTGTGTACTTACGCCATATTCCTGGGGTTCCGCCTTCGGCTCCACCCCAGTCTCTATTCCGTCGCCTGCTCCGCAGGCTGGGAAGGCACACATCCAATTCGCGCGGAAATGTAGGTAATGACAAGTTTGCCTGTGTCCAACATATGCGCTCGCAATCCGCTCTATGCCTTCGCTTTCAGCTTCATCGCTTCCGGGTCCCATTCGCAGATGCGGTTATCGAAGTAACTGACGTTGACCATCAGCGCCGGGGCCGCCGCGCGGAAACCGTATGCCGCGTCTTCCAGAACCGGCTCGCGCGTCCGCATCGCTTTGAAGAAGTTTTTGAAATGATCGAGTCGTTCGTCGTATCTCGGTGGGGCGCTGTACCTCACTTCGGTAACCTCTCTCATCTCGGCCTCGCCCCTCGGATACTGTTTGCGGTACTCGGCCATGAAGGCCTTCTGGACGGCTTCGGGGAAGGTGTCGATAGAGGTTCCGGGTTCTTTCGCCGGCGGCGGGCGTTTGATGACGAGGTCATCGCCGAGTTCGATCACGCCGTCGCTGCCGACGAAGCGATAGAGCCATGTGCCCCAGCCGGCCTGCTCGGTTCCGCCGTCGGCCAGGCTGACTCTGAAATTCATGCTGAACGCCGGATGCGCGTCGGTCTTCGGGTAATCGAACAGGCCGAGCAGCACGTCGGGCACATCGCGCCCGTCGCGCCAGAACCGCAACCCGCCGGTCGCGAAGACGCGCGAAGGGCCTTTGGAATTGGTGACGAAATGCGCGCTGGTAAATTGATGCACGAAGAGATCGCCCCCAATGCCCGTGCCGTAATCGCGGTAGTTGCGCCATCTGAAGAATCGCTTCGGGTCCCACTGGACTTTCGGCGCATGTCCCACGAAGCGATCCCAGTCGCATGTCTCCGTCGAGGCGTCGGGAGGGATTGAATATTGCCATGCGCTCATGGCGCCGCGCCGCCACAAACTGGAATCGACGAGATTCAACTGGCCGATGGCGCCGGACGCCAGTATTTCTTTGGCCTTCTTGTAAATTATGGAACTGACGAACTGGCTGCCGACCTGGAAGATTCGCTTCGTCTGGTTCTGCGTTTCGACGACGGCGAGTCCTTCTTCGAGCTTCTGCACCATCGGTTTTTCGCAGTAGACGTCCTTGCCCGCCTTCATCGCCTCGATCGAGATCTTCTGGTGCCAGTGATCAGGCGTGGCGATGATCACAGCGTCGATGTCGGAGCGCGAAAGGACCTCGCGGTAATCGCGCGTCGTGAAGACGTTCTTGCCGAAGACCTCTTTGACGCGTGTGAGGCGTCCGTCGTAGAGGTCTGCGGCGGCGACAAGCTCGACGCCTTGCGCGCGCAGCGCCGTCTCGGTGTCGCCGAAGCCCATCCCGCCCGCGCCGATCAAGCCGATCCTGATGCGGTCGTTCGCCGACACCTGTTGTTCAGTTTCAGGCTCAGGTTCGAGAATGAATTTTTTCGGCGAGCCGCTCGTGCGGACAAATGACCCGGCGGCTATCGCGCCCGCCGCCGCCGTCTTGATGAATTTTCTTCGTGAGTTATTCTCAGCATTATTCTCGGATTTGCGCATATCAGGTCTCCTTAGTTCATCGCGCCAGTAATCCGTTGAGGGCATGAAAGGCGCCAGGCGTTACGGTACGGGGAGCGTCAGCGACCTGAGCTTCTATCAAGAGATCTCATGATCGATGCGCAAGTCGCTGGCGCTCCCCGTACCGTAACGCTCGCTCAACCCTCAACATATTTATGGTGGACTGTACTTTAGTTGATTTGCAGTTCTTCGCGGACTCTCTTCACACCGGCGACCATGTTCTTCAATTTCAGCCTCGCGGCCCAGCGCGCAGTCTGGCTCAATCCGCAATCGGGCGCAAACGATAATCGTTCGGGCGTAGCGTATTTCAGACAGAGCCGCACGCGATCGGCCACGTCTTCAGGCGTTTCGACGTAATAGCTTTTAACATCAATGACGCCGACCGCGACGTCCATTCGCTCGGCGATCCGTTCGATTATCTCGATCTCGGCGAATTCGCGGCTGGCCATCTCCAGATGAATCTCGTCAACCTTGATCTCTAAAAACGCTGGAAACATCGGCTTGTAAGTTCGTTTGCCGACGGCGCGAGCTTTGTAGTTGCCGAAGCACGCGTGAGTCGAGAGGCGGCATTTGCCGACGACGGGCTCGACCGTGCGGTTGAAGATGTCGACGAACCGATGCGGGTCTTCGCGATGGGCGTAACAACTCATCGAAGGCTCGTCCACCGTGATCTCGCGGCAGCCTGCTTCGACCAGCGCGATCAATTCGTCACGCACAATCGGCAGCAGCGCCTCGGTGATGTCGAAGCGGTCGGGGTATTCTCCGTCGGGCAGCAATCTCCCGCTCAGCGTGTAAGGCCCGGGGACGCTCGCCTTGAGCGTGATTGGGACTCCGGACTTCGGGATTGCGGATTGAGCGAGCCGTTGCAATCGTTTCCACTCGTCAACAACGCCCAGGCCGCGCGGCGCTCGCGGTTCGCCCGTAATCTTGTGTTTGCCGCGTTGATCGTGCGCGTGAGGGCCGAAGCGGCGCGTCAAGGTTTGCTCCAATTCAATGCCCTCAAGATAGCCGTAGAATGACAAATTGAAATCGAGCCGCGTCTGCTCGCCGTCGGTGATCACATCCAATCCGGCGGCTACCTGATCGTGAATCGCCGCGATTACTGCGTCTTCCTGCAACTCGGCGCGATCGGTTTCACCGAATTGTTCGAGGTGAAGGCATGCGAATTCCAGCCATCCGGGAAAGGGGTAGCTGCCGATGACGGTTGTTCGTAAAGGTCTTTCTTTCAAGTTAATCCTGTTCTTTTCCTTTAAGGTTGAGATACTCTTGCCATGCTAACGGGAAAAGACGGTCATAAATATCGAACGATAAACCAATGACGTCGAGCTGATAAGGATCTTCGTCAAGCTCTTCTGAGAAATCAGCAAGATGGACGCCAACTGCCGGATCAAGAACTTCTCCATCTTCGGTAATCACGGAAAGGCGCAACGCATCGATTTTAGCCTGCGTATCTATCCGCTTTTGCTCGTTAACCTCGCCAAGCGTCCCATCATATAAATGATACTCACGGATGATGGGTTGTATCTTTCTGTAGTTGTCATTGGGATAAAACGGTCCGCTTGCGCAGCCCATTGGCGGATCTGTGGAAATCAATTCTGCCCAGCCGACCAACTCCTCATCTGAGTATAGATTACACTTCATTTTTACTTCCTCACATCTTCGAGATGTCGTCCAGCGATTCGCGGTAGCGTCGGTCTTCGAGCATCCTCAATTTCAAATCCAGGTACCGCTTCAGGTACCAGGCCAGAACGATGCCGGACGGCAGGCAAATCAGGAGCAAGGCGAGTCCGATGATTTTGATCATTGCTGCCCCCTTAGTTGTATCTGCGGGTTAGCCGCGCCGTTGACAATCGTCAGTGGCCCCTGGTGACCCTTAATTCCTTCCGCGCGGGCGCGCTCTATTTCCAACTGTAACTCAAGCTGGCGAATGGCGAAAGTTTGCGGGTTGGCCAACGTCGAAGCTTCGACTTGCTTCTTTTCCGCTTCAACTTTCGCGCGGGCGAGGTCGGCCTCCGCCGCTTCTTTCGCCTTCTGGTTGGCGACCACAGCGCTCGCGGCCTGTTCGATTCGATCGTCAAGGAAATCAGGTCTGCCGATGATCTGAATGGATTCCAGCGTGAGCAACAGTTGTTGCTTCAGGATCGGCGTTAGTGAGTCTACCAGGCGCTTCTGAATGGCCTCCTGGCTGGCAAGCAGCCCGTAAGCTTCGTAGCTGGCCACGGCGTTCTTAGTCTCCGTGTTGGCCTGGCCCATGAGGATCTGAGTCATTCGCGTATGCCGTTCCTCTTCGGCCAGACCGAATTTTCGGATATACGCCTTAATGCTTTCGTCGTCACTGGGCGGAAGCACGGTCAGCGAGACTTCAACCGTCACGGCCGCGTTATCCTTGGTTGAAGCGTTGACTTTCACGGGGAAGGTGGAAGCCCGAATATTGAAATCATAATAGTGGTCGCCGAAAGTCGTCAGAGTGCTGACCCAACCATCCTGCGGCTTGATAATCCTGTTGATCTGTCCACGCACCACCTGGACGCGATAGACGCCCTCATTGGCCTGTTCAAAGGAAAACAGCGCCATTACGCCGATCGCAAAAGCTATTCCAATAACCGCAAAGCCGGCGACAAATCTCTTGAAGGGGTTCTTTTGTTCGTGCATTGATGAGTCTCCTTTGGTTGAGAAAGTTTGAGAAGGCGCAGGATGAGAGTCAAGCGCGCTTCAGCCTTTTACGGAATTCACGACTTCTTTGTTTACGGATTATTCAGTCGGGACAGAAAGCAAACATACTGCAGATGGCTTTTCAGCGACTCACACCCCATCCTGCGTCAATGCTCATCACTTCGCCTGTGATATTGCGCGCGTCGTCGCTGAGCAGAAAGACCGCGGCGCGGGCCACGTCATCGGCTTCGATCAAATCTTCTGAGAGCGGCTGTTTGGTCTTGATGAATTCGAGCAGGGCGGGGTTTTGCTGCGCCCGCTGGCTCATCGGAGTCCGCACGAGCGCGGGCGCGATGGCGTTGACGCGAATCTTGCTCGGCGCGTAATAAGCCGCCATCGCCCGCGTCAGACCGATGATCGCGCTCTTGCTAGCGGCGTACGCATGCGTGGCGAAAAACTTCGGTTCGGGCGAGAACGCCAGCACACTGGCCATATTCAGGATCGCTCCGCGCAGGCCGCTTTCTCCGACGGGTTGTTCGAGCATTCGCCGGACGGCGGCGCGGCACATCAGGAAGACGCTTTTGACGTTCGTCTCCATCGTGATCTCCCAGCCTTCATCCGAGCATTCGTGAATAGGGCCGTCGCCGAAACTGCGCCCGCTGACGCCCGCGACGTTGAAAAGGGCGTCAATGCGGTCATGCCGCGCCATGCAGCTTTCAACGGCTTCGGCGACCTCGCCGGATCGCCTCAGATCGGCGACGTGATAGCCGCAGCCGATCTCTTCAGCCAACGCGAGGCAACTCTCCTCGTCGCGGCTGACGACGAAGGCCGACGCGCCTTCGCGCGCGGCCAACCTCGCGGTCGCCGCGCCGATGCCGGTCGAACCGGTAATCAGACAAATTTTGTTCGCGAGTCTTCCGCTCATTGCCGATCATTGATAGAGATGCGCGAGGCTGCGGCGATAGGCCTCGTAGAAGCGTTCCAGCTGTTCAGCGGCGCTGGCGTCGCCGACGAATTGATGCGAAGGCAAAAGCTCTGGCTTCACGCCGCGTTCGAGCAATTTCTCGGCCACCGAGCATCGCAGCATATTGATGATCATTCCGCCGGTCACGGTCGAAGCCGGCCCGGTGCGCCATTCCAGGCCTTCCAGTTCGACTACGCAATCGCCAGGCGGACAGCCGTTGTCAATCACCACGTCCGCCACGTCGATCAGCTTCTTGCCGGACGAATGCGCGGGAGTTGATTGCTCGCAATGCCGCAGCGAACAGATCGCGATCACTGGCATCCCGCGACGCCGCGCCCCCATCGCCATTTCAACGATCACCGGGCGGATGCCGCTGGTCGAAATAACGATGAACGCGTCGTGTGGACCGAACTTGAAGCCCTTCAAAATCTCTTCGGCATAGCCTTCGTATTTTTCAAGGTGGAGCGGGGCGCGAAGCCCGTTCGCGCCGACAATCGCGGCGTGGTTCGAGAGCGCCAGTTCGACCAGCGCCACGAAGCCCGGGAAACACCCCTGCCGCGGCGTCATCTCTTCACACATCATCCGCGAGTGGCCGTTGCCGAAGAGAAAGACCAGTCCGCCGTCGGCGATCGAACCGGCGCAGATTTCAGAGGCGCGTTCAATCGCGGGCATCTGCGTTTCACGAATTTGATTGAGCAGTTGCAGTGTTTTGTCGAAATAAGCTTGGGATGCTGTCATCTGTAATGATTTTCATGAAAAGTATTTGGGGGTAAACCGGGACATGTTACGCGATGAAAATGATCGCCCCTTTATTTTCCTTTTTCGTTTGGTCTAGAAAAGAGCGGAGAACCTCGTAATGGTCGAGCAGGTATTCAAGCTTGCCCTGCTCTTCATCGACGTGGTCCCATATGCTTGGATAAATGTCCGCCTTCGCCATTGCCATGGGGTCATATCTCTTCCGCAGATCGTCAGCGGATATGGTTGATAGCGCATTCGCCCAGTCAGCGATCTGATTCGGCCTTAACAGCCACGCCCAATCATCTTCGGTCCCGATAACTTCGCCGCCTTTGATCAGATAGCATAAAGGCTCTGCGCCGTTCCATACGCTGCCTGTGAGGAGAAAGTGGATTCCGTGCCATGCTTTATCCAAGTCCGCTCCACCAACTTCCTCGTTCTCTTCCAACTCGTCTAAATAGTCGAAAACGTTTTCAGGATCGGCTAGCAACTTATCAATCTGATCTTTACCTAGTTCTACCAAACTGCATCTCATGCCCATAAAACAATCCTTTATTTTCAGTGAAAAGTCGCCAGACCTAGATTGATCTGTTAAATAGCTAATTTCCGCACACTGCCAGGCAATCTCACCACGCCCTCCGCTGCGCTGGCGATAGCCGCGAAGCAGAGGCTCAAGCCGCGCAGATTGCCGCGCGCGTTGTTGACCGGCTCGCGGCCCTCTTCAATCGCGCAGAGCAATTCGGCCATTGCTCCGTGAAAGCCTTCGCGAAACCATGTGCCTTCGAGCGCCGGCCTGGCATGACCCTCGGCGGTATAAATCGTGATGGCCTGCTCCGACAAGCTCGGGCCGGCGCTGACAATCGTGCCTTCGGTTCCTGCGACGACTGTGCGGTCTTCCTGCCCGTGTTCGACATTCGCGTTGAAGACTATTGACGCTTGGCCGTCCTCAAAGTCGATGATAGCCTGAGCCAGCATCGGTGGTTTGGCGCGTTGCCCTGACGCGCGCGTGGCGAACGCGCTGACCCGCTGCGCCTCTCGGCCTTCAAAGAAGTGAGCCGCCATGTCGAACCAGTGAACGCCGAAATCGTAAAGGACGAGGCTTTCGATCTCTTCGAACTTCGTTCCGATGATCCAGTTGTGATCCCAATGCAGGCTGAAATGCGCGCTCATCAACCGCCCGATTGACCCCGCCTTTATCGCCTGTCGAATGAAGCTGAAGTGTGGCGCCCAACGTCCGTTTTGATTGACGGCCAACCTGACATTGCCAGCGTCCGCGAGGTCGGCCAGCCGTTCGCCGACATCCAGATCAATGACAAAGGGCTTCTGGCTCAAAACGTGTTTGCCCGCGCCGAGCGACTCTTCGATGATCTTGACGCGATCCTCAGGATACGTCGTGACGTCGACGACCTCGACCTCGTTGCGCCGCAGCAGTTCGCGGTAATCGGTCGTGACCATGGCGTCAGGATAAAACTTCTCCTGAAAAGCGCGGGCTTTGCCTTCGGTGTGGTCGCATAGCGCGGTGACGCGGAAACCCGCGTGGCGGTATGCGTTCAGGTGCTGTACGGCAATGCCGCCGCAGCCGATGACACCGATCGCGGGATTGTAATTCTTCGGATTTCGCGGCTGATACGGCAAGACGGGCGCTTCGATCCGCGCTCCCGTCTGCGGCTTGCTCAAGCCGTAATCATCCGCCAGGACCTCGGGCATATTTGCTTCCTCTTTGTATCGATTCAACCTCTTCGCCGCTAACGCGGCAATGAGCCTAAGCGGCCACTTCGCTTAGCCAACCAGCTTCACCGCGCGTTTTTCGCGCGCGCTGATTACTGCGGTGTCCACAATTTGCTGCCCGATACGGCTCAGCGCAGGCGACAGCGGCCCGGTCACTGGTTCGCTCGTTTCCAGACAATGGATCAGATATTGAATCGGATTTTGGTAGGGCGGCTTCAACTCATCCACCGGAATCTCATGCGCCTCCGGTCGCTCTTTCGTCTGAACGCGGAGCACCGGCTCGAAGTCATAACTGCTGATCGTGCCCGCTCTTCCGACTATAACGAAGCCGCATTTCGGCTGCGGCTGAAGCGTCCACGGGTCGGTGAACGCGCCCCATCGCGTCTCGTATTTCGACAGACCGCATTCGTAGCGGGCAATGGTCACGCTGTGTTCGTCGACTTCCAATCTGGACGGCTCGTCAACGACGGTCGTGACTTCGATTGGGGCGCGCCCGTTGTGGAACCACGTCCCGAGAGTCACGCCGTAGCCCAGATAATCGAGCAGCGAGCCGCCTCCGCTCGCCCGCTTGTACCACCAACTGTGCGGCTTCTGGCGCTCGACTTCCTCGTCGCTGACGGCGACCTTGTCCGCGAGGTGATAGAGCGGGCCGCGATTGCCGTCGTAGTAATGAACCTCGACCACGTCTCCGATCATTCCTTCATCAATCAAACGCTTCGCAGTGCGGTGAGCCGGGTACCAGGCGAGCGGCCAGTTGATGACCAGCGTTTTGGCGCCCGCCTCCATCGCGCGAATCATCGCGTCGGCGTCCGCGAGAGAAGCCGCCATGGGCTTTTCAACCAGAATGTGGACCCCGAACGGCGCGACCTTTTCGACGTATTCCGCGTGACGCGCCGTGGCGGGGCAGAGAATCGCGACGTCGGGTTTCGTTCGCTCCAGGCATTGACGGTAATCGGTGAAGACGCGGTCGGGCGGGATCGAGAAGTTGGCGGATGCCGTCCGCATTCGTTCGGGCGCTTCATCGCAAATGCCGACGATCTCGGCGCGCGGGTGCTCGTGCGCCATCCGCAGCAGATCACCCATGTGCATGTGGTCGAAGTTTATGCCTACTATTTTCATATGTTATGGCGCGATGATAAGCGCTTGCGGCAAGTCTGTAAATAAATCCTCGGCTCTCACAACGATCCGGCGCCGTGACGGCGCCAATCGGCCCGTCGGATTGATAAAATTGACATCGCCACGCGCGACATGCAGAATGCCCACCGAAACCGAACTTATACCCGCGCAAAGTTGAACAAGGATAGAGAGGTATGGATGCGCAGACTCGAAGGTAAAATCGCCCTGATCACGGGCGCGAACCGGGGCATCGGGCGTGGCATCGCCGAAGCTTTCGCCGCGGAAGGCGCGGCTCTGACTTTGACGGCCCGCGACGCCGCGTTGCTCAACGAAACGGCTGAAGCCCTGAGACAGAGGACACAGAGCGGCGACGCGATCTTTGCCGTCCCCGCCGACGTGACCGACGAGAAACAGGTTCAGGAAGTCTTTCGCCAGGCGATTGATCGATTCGGGCGATTGGACATCCTGGTCAACAACGCGGGCACGTTCGCGGGCTACGGCCCGATTGACGAAGTGTCGGTCGAGTCGTGGGATTGGACCATCGCCGTCAACCTGCGCGGTCCGTTCCTCTGCACGCGTGAAGCGTTCAGAATTATGAAGCGGCAGCGCGGCGGGCGGATCATCAACATCGGGTCAATCGCCTCGCAGCGCGTGCGCCTTCATTCCGCAGCATACAGTACGACCAAACACGGCTTATGGGGATTGACGCAGGTGACCGCGCTCGAAGGCCGCAATCACGGCATATCGTGCGGGGTTTTGAATCCCGGCAACGTGATGATCGAGAAACGCGCCGGCGATCCGGAGCCGATGATGAGCGTTGAAGAGATCGCGCAGGCCGCGGTCGCGATGGCCGAGCTTCCGCCGCATGTCAACATGCTCGAAGCCACGGTGTTGCCCATCGAGCAGCTTTTTCTCGGTCGCGGCTAAAGTGATTGAACGCAGTTCTAAGTAGCGAGGTTTCGATGTTTTGTCCCAGGTGTGGTAATCAACCAGCTTCCGATCGCATGAGATTTTGTCCGAGCTGCGGATTCCGTCTGGACGGCGTGGCCGATCTGCTCGCGCGCGACGGCGCTCCGGCCGGCCTTCCCAATAGTTCACAAGCAAGCGCGCTTCAAAGCCGCGAGCCTTCCGAGCGCAAGAAAGGCATTCGCCGGGGGGCAAAGATGTTCTTCTTCAGCCTGGGTATACTCGCTCCGGTCGGCGGCCTCAGCATAGCCACTGATGAGCCGGGCCTGCTGTTTTTGCCGCTGACGATCTTTCTTGCCGGAATTTTCTGGATGATTTATTACCGGCTATTCGGCGATGTAAACGCGCCTGCTCCGAAGAGCCGGCCCGAGCCGCCCTATTTCGGCCCTCCGCCGCAAAACGCGAGCTTCCCTCCGCCGCAAAGCGCCCTTGTTTACAAGCCGCCCGTAGAGACGCCAAAGGAGCATAGCGTCGTCGAGCACACTACCAGATCGCTGGAGCGACAGTGATCGCTGATACAGCGGATAGTGGATAGTGGTCATCTGTCATTTGTCAATTAACAGACGACCACTAACCACTAACCACTAACCACTAACCACTAACCACTAACCACAATCCGCTGAAAGTTTTATGGCGCGATGTAATTTGTCACGATCAATTCTCTATAGCTCGGATAGAGACCTTCCTCATAATCTTTAAGGAAGACTTTCATCATCTGCAGCAGCGTGACAGACATGTGGTCCTGCTTCCGCGCGGGATGGGTGTAGCGCATGTGGAACACGGCTCTGATGAACACGCTTTTGTCGTCGATCGGCAGCTTCTTGACGTTTTTGGCGAAACCTTCGAAGACCGCGCTGTCGAAGAGATATTGCTCGACGTTCGACGTGTAGAAAGACGTCACTGTCAATCCGTTCTTTCTCAGGTAATCGCCGATGGCGGCCAGCGCCTTGGTTCCGCTGAAGTCTCCGACGATGGGTATGATCAGGTTCTTCTTCTGCATGGCGCGAACGAAGTTGTAATCGTCCACGCTCGCCAGGAAGTTGCCGGTCTTCCCGTTCAGATCGGTCTGAAGCGCCAGGTCTTTGAACGACGGGAAGTATCCGCCGTAATAACTCGCGTCGAGGCGGAAAGCTATGTCGAGGCCGTTCTCGCGGAAACTCTTATAAACGTATTCCAGGCTCTCCCGATCGCGGTCCGAAATCGGGAACTGAAAATCTTCCTGAATGGTCTTCTTGATCTCGGCAAGGTTGGCCGCGTAAGCCTGATCGGTAGCCGCCACACGGCCGAAGAACGTCATCAGGTCGGCCACCGACGCGTCAGGCGCGGGCGCGCCCTCTTTCGGCAATGGCTTGCTCAATAATCGTGAGATGAATTGCGTTCGGTTGGGAGAGAGGTGGAAGATCGCTTTATACATTAAATGCTGGATCATCGCCTGGCGGCGGACGTCCACGATGAAGGCGATGCGCGGGCGGATCTTGGCGATGTAGGTGAAATTCTGTTCAGGCCCGACGCCGATGTAAGCCCCGCCTGTGACGCCGAGCTCCCGGAGTTTATCAACGACATGAAGGTAGGAGGTCTCGTTGGATGTGAAGTTGTCCGACATGAAGTATCCGCCATCTTCGGAAAATTCGCGGATGATGCGCGCGAAGTCCGCGGTCGGAATACTTTCGAGCGAGTTCTGTTTCGAGGATTGTTGAGATAAGGCCGGGGAAGAGACGACGAAAATCAGCGACAGAAGCAGTGTCAGGCGCGCGATTCGGGCGCGCGCGCCCCGGACGGTATGGATGGGAAAGAGGGAGAAAGAGAAATATCCTTCCCGCAATGCGCGGGATACGTAAAAATACAGGTTCATATTCACCTCTCCAATTCGATACGACAGTGACCATTTGTGAGCGTGAGGCCATCATAACATTTGTTGTCGCATAATCGGGCCCCCTTTATGATGACGCCGAAAACATTTTGCGAGATGGCGCGTATTTCTCTTTCAACTCGGTTTCTTGAAAGCTACAACTCGGGAGGAGGCTTTTATATGAATCAGGATACGTTCGGAGTTCAATTGGAGAAAATCCTTGAGGAGACGGATCCTAAAGAGGCGTTCTATAAATTGTGCGAATTGTACGTCTCGGCCGATGGCGAACAGAGAGAGGACATTCGTAGACAGTGGCCTTTCGATCGCCCTTGGAAGCTGTCTGATCAAACTCGACTCGCCTGCGTAGACGATGGAGATCGCTCCTGTGGAGAGCGAATCCGCGTCTCTCTGATTTACGATTCCATCGAAGATTTTCGAGGAGACTGGCGCGACAATTTGGTGAGCATATGCCGCGTTTACCACAGCGCAATCCTTGCGGGAATTGACCCGGACAAACTATTCAGAGAGATTGCGGCTTTATCTTCTGAGCGCGGCGCGCGGATGTTCATTAACTTTATTGAGCGCGATGAAAAAGATAAATCTCTTCAGGCTTTTGGATACGTTGAAATCCCGACTCCTGATGGCGTGAGCGTCAGGCGGGCATAAATTGAACGTGTTCAGAAAATGTTGTTGACTCAGCTTCCGTTCGGCTGTACTATATTTTTGAACTTGTTCAGAAAATAGCTGAACACGTTCGGAAAACAGACAACCACACGGAGGTCGGGATGAATCACATCGTTTTCACCTATCTGCTCTATCTCGCGGTCAGCGTCACACTCACCGTCTGGGTCGCCCGGACGCTACATCAGAATGGCCGCGTCTTCCTGGTTGACGTCTTTCACGGCAATGAATCGCTGGCCGATTCTGTCAACCACCTGCTGGTCGTCGGCTTCTATCTCATCAACCTGGGTTACGTCAGCCTGGCGCTGAAACTCAGCTACGACGTGACGAATACACAAGGAGCGATCGAGGCCTTGTCGTGGAAGGTCGGGACTGTTTTGGTCGTGCTTGGTGGGATGCACTTCTTGAACCTATACGTCTTCAGCCGCATTCGCCGCCGCGGCGTTCTGGCCTATGCGCCGCCGCCGGTGCTCCCCGACGGTTGTACGATAGTCAGCGAGCCTGACGCCGCAGGGCGGATGCCATTTCGCTCTGTCACATAGTCCTGGGAGCATCTGGGCATCCTTGCCTGCGGGCGGCTCCGCAATGAGCGATGCGCCGAAGACGAGGATGTCTGCGCTCCCAGAGATTTTCCGCAGGAGAGGCTATGAAGGTCATAATACCGGGCGGTTCAGGCCAGGTCGGAACGATTCTCGCCCGCGCCTTTCACCAGGCGGGGCATGAAGTCGTGATCCTTAGTAGAAGGCCGAAAAAGGCGGCATGGCGTGTGATGGAATGGGACGCCAAAACGTTGGGAGACTGGACAACTGTGATCGAAGGGGCGGATGTCGTCATCAACCTGGTGGGGCGCAGCGTAAACTGTCGCTACAACGCCGAGAACCGCCGGCTGATCAAGGAGTCCCGTGTGAACTCAACGCGGATTCTGGGGGACGCGATCGCGCGAGCGTCCAGCCCTCCCCGTGTATGGCTGCAGGCGAGCACGGCGACCATTTATGCTCACCGTTATGATGCGCCACAAGACGAAGCGACCGGCGTGTTGGGCGGTTCGGAGCCAGGCGCGCCGGGCGCCTGGCGGTTCAGCATTGATGTGGCGACCGCATGGGAACGCGAGCTCAACGAGTCCGCCACGCCCTATACTCGCAAAGTTCTTATGCGCTCGGCGATGACGTTGAGTCCGGACCATGACGGGGTGTTCGACACGCTTCTCACATTGGTGAAATGCGGCCTCGGGGGAAGCGCCGGGGATGGCCGGCAGTACGTCTCCTGGATACACGATCAAGACTTCATCCGAGCCGTTTATTGGCTCATAGAACGCGATGAGCTTGAAGGACCTATCAACCTCGCGGCGCCGAATCCGGTAATCAATTCTGAATTCATGAGCGCCTTGCGGTCGGCGGCGGGGGTTACCTTTGGTTTGCCCGCGACGCCGTTGATGCTGGAGGTCGGAGCGTTTTTCCTGCAAACGGAAACCGAACTTATCTTGAAGAGTCGGCGGGTAATCCCAGGCGCGCTGACGCAGTCGAAATTCATTTTCCGGTTTCCGACTTGGGCGGAGGCGGCCCGGGACCTTTGCAATAGACGCCGAGAGGCGCGCCTGACATGCGCAAATTTATGAAGACGCTGACAATACTCTATGACGCGGACTGCGGTCTCTGTTGTCGCATCAAGGGGTGGCTACAGACGCAGTCGAAATATGTCGACCTGGATTTCATCGCCGCAAGCTCCGAAGCCGCCCGCAGTCGATACCCGCAACTCGATCACGCGGCGACGCTGGAAGAACTCACAGTAGTCAGTGATGAAGGGAATTATTATCGCGGGGCGAAGGGATGGTTGATGTGTCTGTGGGCGTTGCGCGAATATCGCGGCTGGGCGATCAGATTCAGTTCGCCGGACATGATGCCGTTGGCGCGGCGCTTCGTCGTGAAAGTTTCGAGCCTGCGGTTCAGATTCGGTTATCAGGCGCCCCGGACAGAGAGGCATTGAAGCTTGCGTAAGAAACCTTTGCACAAGAGAGCGCTGACCGTGGAGTCGGGAGAAGCGGGCAGCAAGGGCGAGCAGACCAGATCGTTGATTCTGGAGACTGCGCTGGAGATGTTCGGCGAACGCGGGTACGAGGAGACCACGATGCGCGCGATCGCCGAAAAAGCCGGGGTCGCGCTGGGTAATACATATTACCACTTTCGTTCCAAGGAGCATTTGATACAGGCGTACTACGAGCGAATGCACGAGATTCACTCGGAGAGCTGCGCCGAATTGTTGAAGAAGGAGCGCACGCTGAAAGGCCGTCTGCTCGGCGTGATGGGGCAGATTCTGGAAGACATGTCGCCGTATCATCAGTTCGCCGGAATTCTCTTCAAGACGGCCGCCGACTCGCATAGCCCGCTCAACCCCTTCAGCCCCGAATCGGAACCCGCCCGACGCGCCAGCATTGAAATGTTCGCCGAGGTGGTGAAGGGGGCCAAGGCAAAGATTCCCTCCGACCTGGCGGAGGAACTGCCGACGCTTCTCTGGATGTATCACATGGGGATAGTGCTGTTCTGGATTCATGACGATTCGAGCGGGCAGAACAGAACGCGCCGGTTGATGGAACATACGGTCGAGATCGTGGTAAGGCTGATTCAACTGGCCAGCCTGCCGCCGATGAGGCCGTTGCGGAAATCGGTTCTGAAGATGCTGGCCGACCTGCGCGACACGTAGTAACGAATAAATCCGTTACTATGTGGTTATTTTCTGAGGGGCCTTCATGCCGCGCTGCGACGTCCGGAAAGAATGAAAATCGCGGCGCGAGCGCAGGGCAAACTGGAAGTTTGCCTTGACTCATTCGATGCGGTCTTTCGAGAAATCCAGGCAAACTTCCAATTTGCCCTAGCCTTTTATAAAGAGGCCCTCATGACTCTGAAGTACAGTAAAGTTTTTTCAGCCGTTCACACATTCATCATCATCTTGTCGTTCGTTTCATCTCCGTTTGCGCAAACGACGCGCGAGGCCCTCGAAATCCGTCAAACGGCTGCGCAGGAGCCACGGCGGACGGAGGAAGAGGAGAAAGCCGCGAAGGAGCTTGAGAAGAAGGCGATGGCGCTGATCGACGAGTTGGTAGCCGAAGCGATGTCTCTGAGGCGGGTGCAAAATCGAGTTTACATTCTGACCGTCGCGGCGGACTTGTTGTGGGCGCACGATGAAGAGCGAGCGCGGGCGCTCGTCCGCGATGCGATGGATCAGGTGGTCGCCCAGATGCGTGAGGCGAAGGAGGCGGCGGCGCGGGAGGGCAGGCGCAGCTCCGATTCGCGAGACCACCTCCGAAACAGTCTCCAGTTCCAACACTACGGGCTGTTGAAGCTACTGGCGAGGCGGGACCCCAAACTGGCGATGGAGTTTCTACAACTGACGCGCTCACTGTGGCCGGATGAACGACAGGAGAAGACGGTGGAATTGGGCTTGGCCTCCCAGGTCGCCGAGATCGATCCGCAAATGGCCTTACGGATCGCCGAGAGGCATCTCGACGGCAAATTGGATGATCGAGCCATCAGCTTTTGGGGAGCCTTGCTAAGAGAAGACCCAAAGGCCGCCTCGACACTTACTGAGAGGATCTTCAGCGACCTGAAATCAAAGGACATCCTGGCCGATGACGACGCGTACCAGCTCGTTGACAGTGTATTGAACCAGCTGAGGTCGAGCGCCAACGAGATCGCCAACGCGCGAAATAATCCGGCCGCGGCGGACGATGTTCAACCCGATTCGACCGAGGTACTGCGGGTTTACCGCGATGCGCTGGAGATCGTCGCAGCCGCCGCGCTCAAAATCACAGCGTCGCAGTTGAAGGACGTTCTGGAAAGGCGGCGTGCGTACGATCCGCTAAAACTGATTCAGGAATCCCTGCCGGAGATCGACAAGCATCTGCCTTCGCGCGCGCAGGCGGCGCGCGCAAATCTCGCGCGACTCGGCAAAGCATTCAATCTCCCGCCGGTCTCGCAGAAGCCTTCCTGGGAGGAGACCGAGAATATGATGGTGAATAAATCTCCTGACGAGTTGATGGCGATGGCCGACAAGTCACAGGACGAATCCTTCAAGTCCCGCCTCTATCTTCAGACGGCGACAAAACTCGCCGAACAGGGAGATCCGGCGCGCGCGCGCCGGATCGTGAAAGACTTACTGCTGCCGGGCGGAGGAATGGACATGGAATTCTTGAGCCAATTCTTGGCGTGGATCGAGGCGAAGGAGCGGGAGCAGGCGATAAAGGAGGGCAAGCTGGAAGTTGTGCGCAATAGCGTCTTGCAACTAAGGTGGAGTGAGGAGCGCGCCTGGGCCTGGATCGAACTCGCCGCGACGGCCACTGATCAGAAATTGCAGCGAGAGTTGCTCAATGAGGCCAGTGAACAACTCGGCGATCAGATCGATACGCAATCGCAGGTCGAGGCGCAACTCAAACTGGCCGCCGCCTTTCTCAATCTCGAACCAGACCGGGGCTTCGAGATTCTGGGATCGGCGATAGATCGCTTGAACGCGGTGAGGAACGCTGAGGCTACGGTCACCAAATTCAATCAGAGAATGCTGGCGAATACCGGCGTCGTCACTAATCACGGAGAAGTGGACGACGAGATGGATGTGTCCGCATGGGACCTACGCATCGTTACCTTGGATCAGCATTTGCTCGCCTTCGCGCGAAAAGATTTCGGCCGCACGATGGCGTTGCTCAAACGATCGCAGGCCAGCGGGTTCAGACTGGCGATCTATCTGACGCTCCTGAATAGAATTCTCGGCGCCAAGCAGGGCGTTTGATGAATTTATTGAGTTCTCACATAAGGCAATAGCGCTAATGGATGTTTAGAAGATCATTAACGGAATCGAAATCGCCGTCGTCGGTGAAACGCCAATCGGCTGACGATTGCAGGACGGTCAGGTCGTCGCGCTCGGCTATTTCAGAGGCGTAGGCCGAAGACGCGACGAAGCGATCGAGCGCCAGCGTGTTGCGCACCCGCACGACGCGCGCTTCGGCCGGGTCCGCGCCCGCGAGCCGCAGCGCCGCGCCCAGGCATTCGGCGTCGTTCGCGAAATGCATCGGGACGCGCACGGAGCCCGGGGCCATGGCCGCCAGCGCATTGGTGTAGGTGCTCACCTTATCTATTTCATTCACCAGTCGCGCCGAAACGACGTCGGCCATTCCCACTCCGATCGCGTTCCCGTGCGTTTCAGGCGTCAAGGAACGGACGTAGATCGCGCGCGTCTCCTGGCGTCGATTGATGCCATCGCGGCGTCCGATGACGTTCGGGTCCATTCCTGACCCGCTGATATTTTTCCCCATCTCATCAACTATGAGCACGTCAATGCTCTCGAACGGCAGCGCCGGCATCCACGCGCGCGAAAGTTTAAACAGCTCGGGCTCGCGCAACGCGATTTGCTCCCGGGTCAGAGCCTCGATGTGGGCGAGTTTGTGATAACCGTCTTCGATCAGCGCCAGCCCGAAGATCGATGGGAGATTGTTCAATACGAAGTTCGACACTTCGATCAACATCCGTTCGTATCCGTACTTCGGCTTCGGCCCCGACGCGTAGCGGTGGCATTCGAACGCGCCCGCGGCTTTGCCCAGCCCGATCACGAGCATCTTGCGCAACCCGCTGCCGATCCGCTCGCTCGCGAAATCGGTGTGCGGCTTGACGCGGTTGATGAACAGCATGGCGTCGGCTTCGAGCGCCGGGCGGGACGCGAAGACCCGGATGTCGTTTTCGGTCCGCCCGATCTCGACGATGTCCATTGAAGCGTTGATCGGCGCGCCGACGGATTCTTCGGTGACGCCGAAAACGGCCAGAATCTCTTTCTGCCCTTCCGCCGTCGCGCCTCCGTGGCTTCCCATCGCGGGGAAGATGAACGGGCGCGCGCCGAAGCTTTTAAGCTTTGCGACGGCGGCATTGACCACCGTGGCGATCTGGTCAATGCCGCGGCTGCCCACGGCCACCGCTACTGACCGCCCGGTCAGGGCCACATTCGAGAATATGGCGTCCAGTTGCGCCGCCGTTTCGGCTCCTGTATCTTGCAGGCGATGGTCTTCAAGCCTGGCCCTCACAAGCGCCTGTTTGGGCAATAAAGAGAGTGATGATCTGAGATTAGTGTCGGTCATATTGCGCTCCGAGATGGTGGTTAGATAGCGTCTGAAGTATAGTTCGTGACGCGAACTTGAGCCAGATTTTTCCCACAAATCTGTCAGGGATTTCACAACAACGGAGACGATGATGAAATTACAACAAACGATTTCAACTATTACACTATGCGCGGCCATCGCGCTTTTGTGCGGTTTCGGCGGGAAAGGGAAGGCCACTTTGAAGAAAGAAGATTTCGGAAAGACTAAGGACGGGCAGATCGTGGAAATTTATACGCTGACCAACGCGAACGGCGTCGAGGCCAGAATCACCACTTACGGCGGCATCGTCGTTTCGCTCAAGACTCCGGACCGCGCCGGCAAAATGGACGACATCGTGCTCGGCTTCGACACTCTGGATGAGTATCTGAAAGGCCACCCGTTCTTCGGGGCGCTCGCCGGCCGCTACGCCAACCGCATCGCCAAAGGGCGCTTCACGCTTAACGGGGTCGAGTACAAACTGGCTGTGAACAACGGCGAAAATCATCTCCACGGCGGGAATGTGGGTTTCGACAAAGCGGTCTGGAAGGCCCGCCAGGTTCCCGCGAAAGACGGCGTCGCGCTGGAACTGACGCATTTGAGCAAGGACGGCGACGAAGGCTATCCCGGCAATCTCTCGGCCAAAGTCGTCTACACGCTGACCGACAAGAACGAATTGAGGATCGATTATTCGGCGACCACCGACAAGGACACGGTGATCAACCTGACCAACCATTCCTATTTCAACCTCGCGGGGCAGGGCAACGGCGACATTCTGAACCATCAGTTGACGATCAACGCCAACAGCTTCACGCCGGTTGATTCGACACTGATCCCGACCGGCGAGCTGCGAAGCGTCAAGGGCACGCCTTTCGACTTCACGCAGCCGACGGCGATCGGCGCGCGCGTCAATCAGGACGACGAGCAGTTGAAATTCGGCGGCGGCTACGACCACAACTTCGTCATCAACGGCCAGACCGGAGTATTGCGTCAGGCGGCGAAGGTCTCCAACCCGACGACGGGCCGAGTGATGGAAGTCTGGACGACCGAGCCGGGAGTCCAGCTCTATATCGGCAACTTTCTTACAGAGATGAAGGGCAAATCCGGCAAGGTTTATAACAAGCGATACGGCTTCTGCCTCGAGACACAGCATTTTCCCGATTCGCCGAATAAACCGGACTTCCCGTCGACGGTTTTGAAAAAGGGCGGGCAGTATCAGACGACGACGGTCTTCAAGTTTTCGGCGCAGTAATTCATCCATCACTAGCTCAACCCAATGTAGGAGGACAAGTTCATGAAGACATCTCCCGGACGGAGTGTGATTTTCATCTTGATTTCATTGCTGATTCTGGCGAACGTTTCGTGTAATAGGACGAGCGAGGCTAAAAAGACGCGGATCGCGTTCGTCACCAACAACGCTTCGGATTTCTGGACGATTGCGCGCAAAGGAACCGAGAAGGCTCAAGCGGAGCTGCCCAACGTCGAGATCGAGTTCAGGATCAATGACGACAGTTCCGCCGCCGGACAGCAGCGCATGGTTGACGACCTGCTGGCGAAAGGCGTTAACGGGATAGCCATCAGTCCCGTAGATCCCAAGAATCAGGTGCAGATGATCAACCGCGCGGCCAGTCAGGCGGTGGTTGTCACTCAGGACAGCGACGCGCCGAACAGCAATCGCGTCTGTTACATTGGCACCGATAATGAAGCGGCGGGAGTCCAGGCGGGCCAATTGGTCAAGGAGGCGCTGCCACAAGGAGGCCAGATCATGGTCTTTGTCGGAACAATGGACGCGCAGAACGCGCAGGAGCGCTATCGCGGATTGAAGAAGGCGCTCGAAGGCTCGAACATCAAGATCATTGACGTCCGCACCGATGATACCAACCGCGTGCGCGCAAAAGATAACGCCGCAACCACCCTGGTCAAATACCCCGACATCGCCGGAATGGTCGGCCTCTGGTCGTACAACGGTCCCGCCATACTGAGCGCGGTCAGAGAGGCTGGCAAAATCGGCAAAGTGAAGATCATCGCCTTCGATGAAGAAGACGAGACCTTGGCCGGAGTCAAAGAGGGCGCGATCTACGCAACCGTCGTGCAGCAGCCTTTCGAATTCGGCTATCAATCGATGATCAATCTGGCGAAAGCCATCGGCGGCGATAAATCGTGGATTCCACCGACCAAACAGAAGATCGTCGAGACCCTGGCGATCAAGAAAGACGGCGTCGAAGAATTCACTGCGAAGATCAATAAGCTGCGAGGGCGCAGTTAAGCAAAGTAGGCTCATGCAAACGGCGCGGGGGAGGCAAAAAAGGCAAGAAGGGCAAAAATGGCAAAAATATTTTTTTGCCTCCTTTGTTCTTTTTGCCCTTTTTGCTTCCGCCTCTGCCCTTTCATAACGCCTTCGCAGACCCATCCGCACAGATCGAACGACTTTCAATGCCAATCCCATTGCTCGAAATGAAGGGAATCAGCAAACGGTTCCCGGGCGTGGTCGCGCTCAACAACGTTTCGCTCGAAGCGCGCCCCGGCGAGATCGTCGCGCTGGTCGGCGAGAATGGCGCGGGTAAATCCACGCTGATGAAAATTCTCGGCGGCGTTCATCAGCCGGACGCGGGCGAGATTCTCATCAACGGCGAAGCTGCCACGATCAATTCGGTGAATGATTCGATGCGGCTGGGCATCGGTTTCATTCACCAGGAACTGAACGTGCTGCCGAACCTGGACGTCGCGGCCAACGTCTTTCTCGGACGCGAGCCGCGCTTCGGTGGATTCCTGAATCTGATCGACCGGCGACGGATCGAAGGCGAGACCGAAAAGCTGCTCAACCGGCTCGGCGTTGACGTCTCGCCTCGCGCGCAAGTCAGCGATCTCTCGATCGCCCATCGCCAGATGATCGAGATCGCCAAGGCCCTTTCGCTCGACACGCGGTTGCTGATTATGGATGAGCCCACGTCGAGCCTCACCCTGGCCGAGACCAACCGCTTGCTCAAAGTCGTGAAAGACCTGCGCTCGCAGGGCGTCAGCGTCATCTACATTTCACACCGGCTGGGCGAGGTGACCGAGATCGCCGACCGTGTCGTCGTGCTGCGCGACGGGGCCAACGCCGGGACGCTCGAACCCGGAGAAATAAATCACGACCGCATCGTGCAGTTGATGGTCGGGCGCGACCTGCAACACGTTCACACGCCGAAGACGGAGTCGATTCAGCCTGATTACTTCGTGGTTGAAAACCTGCGGACGCGCCGTTATCCCGACAAGCCCGTTTCATTCAACGTGGGCCGGGGCGAAGTCCTCGGCGTCGCAGGCCTGATAGGCGCCGGACGCACCGAGGTCGCGCAAGCCCTGTTCGGCGTCGAGCCGTCGCTCGGCGGCAGGGCCATGCTTGACGGCGAAGAGTTGAAAATCTCCTCGCCGCAAGAGGCGATCGGCAAAGGCTTCTGCCTGATTCCCGAAGACCGCCGCAACCTCGGGCTGATAACCGCTTGGACGGTGCGCGAGAATACCACGCTGGCGACCTTGACGAATTACGCCAGGGGAGGTCTGGTCGATTTCGCAGCCGAGAATAGGGCGGCCGTCGAGATTTCATCAAAGCTACACGTCAAGACTCCGTCGGTCGAGGCTCTGGTTTCGCAGCTCAGCGGCGGCAACCAGCAGAAGGTCGTACTGGCGAAGTGGCTGCTGCGGAAATTGAAAGTGATCATCTTCGACGAGCCGACGCGCGGAATCGACATCGGCGCGAAGAGCGAGATTTACGAATTGATCGATCAACTGGCCGCTGACGGCGCGGCTGTGATCGTCATCAGCAGCGACCTGGAAGAGATCCTCCGCATCAGCGACCGCATAGCGGTGATGCACGAAGGAACTCTGACCGGTGTTCTTCGGCGCGCCGAAGCGAACGAAGAAGCGATCATGCGCCTGGCGGTGGGACATCAGTACCGCTAGCGGCGCTGATTCATAAAAGTATGAAAAAAGAACTGGGCATCTTCATTCTGCTCGTCGTGTTGTGCGCGATCACCGCGATTATGAACCCGCGGTTCCTGGCGCCTGAAAATTTGCAGAACACGGGGCGGTTGATCGGCGCATACGGGTTGCTCGGCCTCGGCCTGGGCGCGGTGATCATCACCGGCGGCATCGATCTCTCGGTCGGATCGGTCCTGGCGCTGCTCGGCGTGCTGCTGTCGATGGCGATCAGGCAATGGGGCGTGCCGGGATTCGCGGCGGTGTTGTTGATCATCGCCGCGGCGATGGGGCTGGGTTGGCTGCACGGGCTCCTCGTCGCGCGCGTTCGCATCCAACCGTTCATCGTGACGTTGTGCGGACTGTTGTTCTATCGCGGCCTGGCGCGGTTCATCGCCGACGATGAGACGAAAGGCTTCGGAGACGCCGTCGGGTTGGAGAATCTGCAGCGCCTGGCGACCGGCAACTTGTTGGGCGTGCCGGCGCCGTTCGTGCTGCTCATCATCGTCGCCACGCTGATGTGGGTGTTGATCCACCGCTCGGTTTATGGGCGTTATCTCTTCGCCGTCGGAAACAACGAAGACGCCGCGCGTTACTCGGGCATCAATTCGAAGCGGATGATCGCCAGCGCGTATATCGTTTGCGCTGCTCTGGCCGGTATCGCGGCGGTCATCTTCGCATTCTATACCAACTCGGTTTCGCCCTCGTCGCACGGCAATTTTTTCGAGCTTTACGGCATCGCGGCGGCGGTATTGGGCGGGTGCAGTCTGCGGGGCGGCGAAGGTTCGGTCGTCGGCATTCTGCTCGGCACGGCTCTGTTGCAGGTCTTGCAGAACCTGGTCAACCTGCTGGGCATTCCGAGTTCATTGAATTTCGCGGTGATGGGCGCGGTGATTCTGATCGGCGTGCTCGCGGATCAATTGCTGAAACGGCAGAAGGGGAAGACTTAAACATCGGTACGGAAAACATCGATACAGCGTATCAATTCAAAACTAGAAGTAGAAAGTGAAACGAAGGTAGATGAAGTTTTCGAAGAAAATAAAGAAGAACGTCGCCGCGGAGCCGGAATCGCAGAAGTGGCTGTGGCTGCAACTCGGAGTCGGCGTTGTTCTGACCGTCGCTGTCGCGGCCATTTACATATTCGACGCCAATGAGAAGCAAGCGGCGTCGCAATCACAATCCGAACAAGCCGGTCATCACGGCGCCGGCTCGAATGAAGAGATTATGACCAGCGCCGCGCCTGTGGGCGTCACCATAGCGCTCGCGCCGGGGCCGGCGCCAGAGGGAATGGTCTGGATACCGGGCGGGACTTTCTGGATGGGCTGCGACAATTGCGGCATGCCGGACGCCGCGCCCGCCCATCTGGTCAGCGTTGACGGCTTCTGGATGGATAAGACTCCGATCACCAACGCCCAATTCGAGAAGTTCGTGAAGGCGACCGGCTACAAGACCATCGCCGAACGCAAGCCCGATCCGAAAGATTTTCCGGGCGCGCCGGCGGAAAAACTGGTTCCCGGATGCGCCGTTTTCACGCCGCCCTCGCACGACGTATCGCTCGACGATCCCTACGCGTGGTGGCGATACGTGCCCGGAGCGAACTGGAAAAATCCCGAAGGCCCGGGCAGTTCGATCAAAGGCCGCGAAGATCATCCCGTCGTCCACATTGCGTGGGAAGACGCGACGGCGTACGCGAAATGGGCCGGCAGGCGTTTGCCGACCGAAGCCGAATTTGAATTCGCCGCGCGCGGAGGGCTGGACAGAAAACATTATTCCTGGGGAGACGAGTTGAAGCCAGGCGGAAAATGGATGGCGAACATCTATCAGGGGGACTTCCCGGCGAAGAACACCGGCGAGGACGGTTACGTCACGACGTCGCCCGTCACGGCGTTTCCACCGAATAACTTCGGACTTTACGACGTGGCCGGCAACGTCTGGCAATGGTGCTCGGATTGGTATCGGCCCGATTATTTCCGGGAACAGGCGGCGCAAGGAGTCGTGAAAAACCCTAAAGGGCCCGAAGACAGTTTCGATCCGCAAGAGCCCGGCATACCGAAGCGCGTGCAGAAGAGCGGCTCGTTTCTGTGCAGCGATCAATACTGCGCGCGTTATCTGGTCGGCAGCCGCGGCAAAGGCGCGGCGGACAGCGGCGGCTCCAACACTGGATTCCGCACAGTCAAATGAAAATCTCATCCACAAAGCCACACGAAGAGACACTAAGGATTGATTTCATCTTCGTGACCTTTCGTGTGGCTTTGTGGATGATTCTCTGAGGAGGCCCGATTATGAAACGTCAGCTTTTATGCAAGCTTTTTTTTACTTTTCTCCCATCTTGATGCCTACCAATAATTTACAGACGGCGCAAAAATCATCACATGACGCCATTATTCATTGTTGGCGCTAGCAATGAGACAATCTGCGGGATTATCGAGCTTTTTGACCGGCCCACGGAGCGATTTTTTGTCGAGATGAAAATACCGCTGTGTGGTCTTAATGTTTTCGTGCCCTAGCAGCATGCGCAACTGTTCGACGTTGACATCGCCACGTCTTGCCAGCCTGGTCGCGAATGTATGCCTCAGCGTGTGCGTCGTCAGGCCAGGTGCGCCAATCTTGTCGAACGTGGTTGCGATCGCATTAGCGATGCCTACCGCGGTCATCTTCGCAAAGACTTTCCCTTTGCCCTTGCACTTCGCGCGCAGGTCTTTCAAGACTTCATACGCCGTATCGTTGAGCGGTACTGTCCGCCACTTCCGGCCCTTGCCTAACACATCAATTTCCCGGTCATCTTCGCTTTCTCCGAGTCTGACGTTTTCCCATATCAGTTCAGATAGTTCTCTCAGACGTAGGCCGGTATGCAGGTAGAGCGTGACCACAGGTTTATATTTCTCGTAGGCGCCGGTAAGGGCTTTGAAGAAGTCTTGCTCTTGATCTTCTTCGAGGATGACCAATCGTCGGTTCTTCGGCTTGTATAGTTTCACTCCCGAACATGGGTTTGATCGGATGTAGCCTTGCTCGATTGCCATTGTGAACAACCCGGATAGGATCGCGATTCCAAGATCAAGTGTGGCTTTCGCGCGCGCGCGTTTAAACCTGGTCGGAGTCTCCGCGCGCATCTGCCTGAACGCTTCAATGTCGGCGGTCGTGATCGTGTGGAGCATTCGCCCGGCCCATTGAGCTTTGTAGACTTTTACATGGCACTGATACTGATCCTCACTTTGTTTGTTCGCGATTCGCTTATGCGTAAGGAAAATATCTGCGAATTTCTCAAACAGGATTTCCCGGCCTCCGGCTTTGTTACTGTCTTTGCTTTCGAGCTGTCGCCGTAGATCGGATATTTCATCTGTGAGTTTTTGAATGATTCGCTGAGTCTCTTGCTGAGCGGCAATCCCACTGTATACATCGGAACGCTTGGCGCGCTCTATCGCTTTTGCTTCGGCTTTGGATGTGATCCCCGGCAGGGAAAAATAATACCGCTTTCCCTGATACATAAAATTTATCTGGTATGTTCCCGGTTCATTGTCTTTGACTTTGCGCCCGCCCTTTCCGCGCTTGTAAACACTCACTGTCTCGCTCCTCTGTTTAGTTGCAGCCGCACATCAGAGCGGCGCAATCTTATCACGCCACGCGTAGCCGTGCCCTTGCTTTGTTGAAAGCTTCCCGATGTTGTTTTGCCCATTGGTCAGCCTCAATCCAATCGAAACGAAGAAGACGGCCCACCTTCTTGAAAGGCAGTCCGCCGGTCAATCTCCATTGATAAACTGAGCGGTCGGAGACTTGCCAAATGTCGGCCAGTTCTTTGGCGGTCAGCTCTCGCTTGTCATGCATGACCGGCGCCGGCGCGATCGGCGTTGCGGATCGCCCGGAGGCCGAGGCCTGGTCATCTCCGGACGCAATCCAGGTCAATAGCCCTTTCGCCAGGTCTCGCTCAGCCTCGATCCGTTCTCGCTCGGCGTTACAGCGTCGATCTATTGCGTCGAGGATGTCTTGATGTGATAAACTTCGGCGACTCATTTGATTCTCACTGAGGTGAGTAGTGAAGCCGCGGAGCCGACCGGCCAAGGTTCAAAGACTCCGCGGCTTTCTCCGTCAGAACTTCAGCGCATCTTGCAACTTCTTCAGCGCAGATTTCGCCGCTGTAACACCCCGCTGGTCGTGTATTTCCTTCAATGCCCGTGTAAGCGTCGTCAGACCGCGTTGGAACTTGGCTTCCAGCAACATCGGACGCGGGACATAGCCGTTTTCATTCGGCCAGGCGCGATGACAGGTTGGGCATCTCTTCGACGTTCGTGTTTTTGCGTTTTTCATGTGTTTCCTTCTCCTTGCTTGGCGTGTTTCTAATGAAACACGCGGGTTTTTTCCTGTTCCATGACTTTTTCCCTATCTCCCCCTTCGCACAATTCGCAGAATTCGCAGAATTCAAATCCGCATGGCGAATTGTGCGAATTGTGCGAATTGTGCGAAGGGTCTCTATAGATAGGGGTTTTTTCTAAACTTAACTTAACTTTCTTTTATTTCACGGACGCGACATCAACGGATTTACGATAAATTTTTGGCTCGGCCTGCGCCCTGGTCGGTTTGGCGCTGAAGTATCTTCCGTCCGGATGTATCCATGGTCTTCAAGCGCCTTCAAAGCCGGCTCCATCGCGACGACTTGTTTAAACCGCGACTTTGTTCCCTCGAATGCTTCGCGCTTTGTAAATTCTGTCGGTCGTGTTTTCTCAATCCAATGGAGCAAAAACTTTGCATCTTCGATTTTGGAATCTGCGCCCATCTCAGCGTATGCGGCTTGCGCGTGAGGGATGAGATATTCAGCAATCTTGATGGCGTTTTTCATAGTGTTGGCTGACACCTCAGCCGGCCAATGTCCATTGCAGTCCAATGTTGCTGCGTGCTCAGCCAAGTGAAGAATGCCAGCCAGACGGAGCGCCCCGCCCGCGAGTTTGCCGCCCCAATCACCAATATTGCTCAGGTCGCCGTCAATACCTAACATCGGCTCTATCTTTTCTTCGAAAGCGGCCAAGTAATCATCAGCATCCTTCGACAGTCGGATTATTCGCGGGACTGTTTCGCCTTCATCGTTTGTAAATGGCGTGATCGCGGCCAGGCGTTTTATGTTTTGCTGGTACGTTCGTCGCGCTTCGTCTGGCATTGCGCCAGGTCGGACTTTGCGCCGGCCCACCGTACTTTGTGGTAGCGAGTAAAAGAATCGGCCAAGGAGACCGCGCCCGCGAAAGCCAGGCTTTTCGATCAGTCCACGTAGCACATCAGGTTGTACAGCTAGGCCAATTGTGATTGCGGGTTGCGAAACATGTTCGGAGCGGTCGCGACGATCTACGCGCAGATCATCATCACCTGAATGGCCATTAAGCCACACATCGATGTTTGCCACTCCATTGCTATATCGCCCAGCCATATTTTCAAAGACGCCCCCCTCCGCACTGACCAGCGTGACGCGCCCATTTTGTTCGACTAGGATCGTTGCCACGACTTCGGAAGTCACATCAGCAACAAGCAATTTTGGTAAGACTGGCATTGTTCGCGCGGCCAGTTCGCGCGCCTTCGCCTTGGCTTCTTGCTTTAGCTCATCACGTTTGATGATGTCAGTTTCTTTTGCTGCGCGCTTCTCCAGTTCGACCAGTTCGCCGGCCAGCGTCCGGTATTCGCTGGCCTGTTCCGCAATTCGCTCACGTTCTCGGAGAATCAATTCGCGTTCGTATTCAGATAATGGTCGCGTCACTTCGCTAACTACTGCGCTTTTACGATTCGCAGACGCTAGCGCCACGACCGCATAAATATTCAATGGCTGATCCCATCCGGCCCGCGCCTCGATCCGGACATTACGCGCGACCGCCGCGCCGCAAATGGCGATGCTCAATAATGCGGCCAGGTCGGGCGGAGTTTGTGTTGACGATGCGAGACCTTCAACAAATGACCGCTTCCAGGATGACAAAACATCTAATGGAAAATCTGGCGGATTGAAAACATAGAACGGCGCCGGAGGTTCCCAATCATCCGGATCAACTTGAACATTGCCCGCTGGCGCTTGCGCTGGCGTCCACTCCGGAGCGGCGTCGGCCATCTGGCATAGTTGGTCTGCATCTCCACCATTGTCTAGCCAGTCTGAGACATCGCCCTTTGACTTCAGCCCGTTCAATGGAAGAATCTGAATCTTCGATGCCTTGCCGTGAGACTTCGCGGCCACATCTTGCGCGTGATCTTCACCAGGTTGATCGTTATCCGGAATAATCACGATTTCACGGTTAATCAAAGGATCGCTGTATTCATCTCGCCACTTGCCGGCGCCGCCAGGGTTGCAGGTCGCCGTTAGGCCGAGCGAGCGTAAGCGGTCAACATCTTTTTCGCCCTCGACAATGAACACGGTTGCGCCAGGAGACGCCAACAACTCAGGCAAGCGATATGGAACACGCTGCGTTTCGCCGAAGTCTTTACGCGGCGCAGTCGGCGGAGTCTTGCTATTGGGCTTGTACCAGTCCCCGCTTTTGTTTTGGGCGTATTCGCCAGCGCTTAGCCCATATATCCAACCGCCTGCGCCATCCGGTCTGCGCTGAATGAATTTCTTGAGTGATTCATTCGGAAACTTGGCCGGGTCCGCGAGACGCTGGCGAACGACTTGGAAGCGTAGGTTGCCGTTTTCGTCTTTGTAGTAATAGGCCCTCTCGATGTTGTACTTTGGCTTGGCCTGTGGTTGCTTTGGTGGAAACAGATCAGCCTTGTCACAAGGGATCGCCGCGCAGATTGCATCAATCGTGCATCCTGTATGGCACTTCATCAGGATGCGCCCATCTGCGCCTCGATCAATGCTGAAACTCGGCGTCTTGTCTTTATGGGCGGGACAGTACCCTTTACCCTGTTTGTTAGCTCTGGTCAGTGTGACTATTTTTTGGAATAGATTATCAAGCGGCGTCATGAACTCTTCTCCTGTGGTGAGTGGAGACATCCCGCCCCGGCCAAGCGGCGTTGCTCGATGATTGGTGATGATTTGGTGTGGAAATTGGAAGAGGTTTTAGGTATTGTGTACCCATAATTTTTGTTTACCTATTGCTCGCCAGCGTCGCCGCCGTCGAGCAATTTTTTTTGCCTATAGCTCGCCCTTCCTTCGTGGGAAGAGCTTTTCTACGTTGTCAAAGTTTGATCCGCGGCTTTTACCGCAGGTCGTGATTCATTCCAATAGTTTTACGCCTGGAATTTTCAAAAAAGCCCTCGCCGCGCTCTCTGGGCGACAATTTCTTGCGCCACAATCGACCTACACTCGATTTTTATGGTCTCGCCCTTGTCGGGACCTTCACCTTGCGAGGATCACAATCAAAACAAGCCCGCCGAGCGCAAGCGCGAGCAAAGGAATGCCGGCGCCCTCCGGAGCCCCAGGGAGCATCTGGTCAGTCGGGAAGTATTGGTCCGCAATCACCTGGTCGGTTGTGACGGGACTCCCTTCAGACAGAAACAATGACTTCTCGGCTTGCCTGCGATTCGCTAATCCCGCTGAGTAAACGCCCCCGCTCGTGACTGGCCATTCCCCCAATCGCTCAGCCGCGCCGGAGTAATCCCCAGCATTCAACCGCTGCAACAATTGAGATTGAGCAAAATTACCTGCCCCCCAATTGAAGGTCAGTGATACCAACGCGTCGAATTGAGATTGGGTCAGGGGCACACTCACATAACTACTCACAGTGTCTTCAGCCCAACCAACATCTTGCGCCAGGAGCTGGGAGGCCTGAGCTTCAGAGATTTGTGTGAACGACTCCCCAGCTCTGATTTTGTGACCGTAACCAATAGTCATGGAGCCATAGCCATCGTTATATGGCGTGGCCCTGAAGCCTTCCCATTGTTTGATGAAATTGAGTCCGTTTGCTGATAATTGCATTCAAACATCTCCCTTTCTGAGAACGCGCCAAATAGCTTCGACAAGCCTGCGGGTTTGGGCGATTGCGAGGTTGATGCGCAGCACTACGTAGCAGATCGTAAATAGAATTTGTTGTTCGCGTTCGCGGTTCATAGCCACTTCCACTCCGTCTCCCCGCGAGCTTTCCATTCAAATTTGCCTGGTATGCGTTGGCGGATGATCTTCCATCCTTCAACCGTCATTCGCTCGAAATATCCTGAGAAGGCGAATGAGAGAAAGAAATCAGTAGTCACAAAGCAGGAGACCGCGCCCCAGAACGTTCCCACGAAGATTGATCGAGTGAAGATCAGCGACTTGAATCCTTCGTGGGGGCTGTCTTTCAACGCGCCGCCAAGCGCACAGGCCAGGCCTGCAAGAAAGCCACTGAAGATGTTGACTGCGATTTGATGTGTGTTCATCGCGCTCACCTCTTCACCGCGAGCGCGATCAGCAACACGACGCCCAGCGTCCCAACGACACCTATCGTCGCCGCTGAGCTGGGCGTCACGCCAAGCTGACAGGCGAGATAATTCGTAAGGGACATCTTGCTGAAGTCACATTGGCCAGGTGGCGGAGCCGGCGCGTTCGGGTTCGTGGCGTTACTCCCGGTGTTTGGATATGGAGTGCCTACCATTGGTGGCGGTGCTGGTTGCCCTGACAGAGGTTCAAAGCGAAACTGAATTGAGCCGTAATCAATCGGGTATCCTGCGCCCGCTATGGCGTTGTAGATTTCCTGCCCAAAATCGCTCCCTGACGACCATGTGGTCACTGCGTAGCCCGTGACCACGATGTATGGATTCAGCCATCCAGAATCAACATATGAGCGCGTGTCGTAACTCAGCGCTGCGTCTTCGAGCACGCCAGCGATTTCCGAGGGATCGTAAATCTTGTTGCCGAATGTTCCGCTGATTACTCCGGGGTTGTAGCCGAACTGAAACGAAGACCCGCCACCGATACCGGGTAATTGTTGTGGAATCGCACCCATAAGCCGGCGCGGAACTGGTCGAAGATAATGTGGATAACGGTAATTTGACGGCATTTTTTCCCTTTCCTGCTGAACTTTTTGTTAATTTACTGTGGACTTTGTGTTGAGTCTGACTTAAGTCCGGCTCGACTCCGCTGTGAGTTTGCAATGCACTTCCAATGGGAAATCAGCCGAATTCCAATGCGAAATGCAATGATCCGGAGCATTCAACGCTCGATCAGACGTTTGATTACGCAAATTCGCGCCTCGATCCCGGCCCGCTGTCGTTCAAGTTCCCGAAGCCTGCGGCGTAAGACTCGCCGTCGTGACTCCTGCGAGTTCGGCGGGTTCTCTTCTCGCGTCACTTCGATCTCGACCGCGTTTTTTCGCTTTCGATCTTTCATCGTTCGGGCTCCGAAAAGGCGAAGGCGGCCAGATTCGGCCGCCGCTCCCCTCGCTGTTGCTACTCCTCGTCGTTATCGTCGTCGTCGTCCTCGTCCTCTTCCCCGTAGAGGACGACGTCAATATCTTCGAGCTTCGAATAAGCCTCGTCCCGTTCTTCGAGAGCTTGATCGCGTTCATCCTTCAAGGCGCGAACCTCAGCGGCGTAGTCACGAGCGGTCTTTTTTGCAGCCATGATAAAAATCTCCTTCTGAATTTGATTGAAATTTGAGTGGCGCTGTAATAGGGCACCACGATCCGAGACTAGCGCGTTTGAACAATAGGTGGCGGACAAAATCAGCGCTGAGGTGTCCGATGATCCTTCAGCGCCTTGATTTCAGGATCGCGACGCCAGTTGTAACGCGCCTGCGTCAAAGCCTTGTACTTTTCCTCCCCTACTGCCCATCGGTCCTTCCCTTCCAGTATCTCTTTTACACGGGATTCCTGATTTGCCCGCCGCCAGGCCTCTTCGCGTAATTCCGTTTGCACCTTTGGCGGCGGCTTAAATAGCCAGCCCCTCTCAAGTCGAAGGTACTTGTAATGTCGATAAACAATTTGGTGGAGTTCCCAGGCCGTTCCGTATTCTTTCCTCGATGCGGCTTGTCCGGCCTTTAGAAATTCATTGATATTCATCTCGATAAGCTCGCTATCAGCTTGAAGATGCCAGGCCATCTTTGAAAGCGCGATAGACTCATCCCATTGCGGCCCGCGCTGAATGATCTCCGCGTTGAAGAGGTCTTTAAGCATCATCTCGCAGATGTACGAAGCTATTTGATTCATACGCGCGTACATCAGGCCCATAGTGACGCGCACTTGCTCTATGGGCATTGCCTCTTGCTTCAATACTTCGCCCTCTTGTTTCCATCGCATCATCATCAATTCGTTAATCAGCTCGACGCCAGGATCGGCGTGTTTTCTGGCGTCGCTTGCGGCAATTTCCTTGGCGAGCTTTTCGGCGTCGCTTTCGGTGTTTGTTTCGGCGGCCGGATCGGCGCCGTGTTGGTCTCCATGCGAAGACAGGGTAAGCGCCGTGCTGGTCTCCGTGTCAGTCCCGGCCTGCGCCTCTTGCTTCTTCTTCGCCTCGCCCTTGCTGGCGGTCTTCTTCGGGTTCTGATTCATACTCGAATCCTCCATTGATGAGTGTCTGTATGGCTTCTTTGACGATCTTCTTTCCCCCGCTCCGCCGTGCCTTCCCTATTTTGGTCAAGTACTCCCGAACCGCTTCCTCTTGCCACTGGTGAGTTTCGAGAGCCTTGCGAGCTTGGCGCAGCATCCATGCCTGCACGTCGTTGAGAGAGAAACGTATAGTCCCCTCTTGTTTGCCGAGTTTGATTCTTATCAATTCGTCGGTCCCACATTCACCGTTACGAACTGTTGTTTCACGCAGGCCAAGCATTTCAGCGACTTCAGCGAACGAGATAAAGCGGTCAGGTTGCGGAATGTCGGGCATGTCTATGCCCAACATCTTCGCCGTTTTTTCAAGGACGTTCGATTTTTTCGATTTGTTCATTGTCCCCTGCTCTTGTCGCTAGTACTCCCAAGGGTCCGCCTTTGGCTTGTGAGGCTTTGGTTCCGGCTTCATTAGCTCGTCCTGTTCTTCGTCTGTCAGGATGCCTGCGAACAATTCCTTGATGGTGTCCGTCTCTCGTTCAAGGGCGTCAATCCTCTCCCGAACATCGGCTGAGAATCCTTCTCTGTGAGCATCAGCGGCAAAAGCCGCGATGCTGGAAGACAGATGATCAACGCTGCGGTAAATCTGCTTCAGTCGTTCAAGTTCTACGGGAATAGTTCCATCAAACATAGTGCGTCTCCTTTGCTCTTGGATTGGTTTACAAACCGATTTTATCTTTCTCTATTGGGAATCCTGTCCGGATCAGCTCATCAAGCAATCGCCCGCGAAAGTCCGGACGCTCGATGGCGGCTAAGAGTTTGTCAGATTGCCGCGTCTCCGCAATCGTTTCTTCAACGCCATTGATGCGCTTACTCATCCGGATGAGTATTCCGCCTTCGATCAGATCGGCCTTGAACCATCGGCCAGGGTGATAGTGGGAAATCACCTTGAGATGCTCCAGCAATTTGCGTCTCGCCCTCTTTCTGTCGAGCGTCTCCGGAGCGACAGCGCACGACAGTGGCGCACTGTCGCTTTTTCTGGTCCGGTCGAATCGACGCCCGGATCGGTCATCCTGGATGACGCCGGCGCCGAACTCTGACGGGAAATCTTCGACCGTAGGGACGGGCATGTTGGTCTTCGCGGATTGATTTCGAATGAAAATCAACGTGAGCGCCGCGAGCAGGAGCTCGCCGAGATTCGCCGCTCTGATCAGCCAATCCCATTCACCTAAGAACTGCGCGGAGGACTTCTCAGGCTTCAACGGGCGTTCGAGCTCGATCGCGGACGTCGAGAGGCCAGGAGCTCCTGCGCTGGCTGATTTGGACCCTCGGGCGTCTATCTTCGCCCCGGCTTCAGCGGCTTTTCTGGCTTGATAGATCGAATCATTTTCGATCTTGGCGCGCTTCGTTTTCTCGCGCTCGATCTCCTGCGCCGCGCGCGCGATCTCCACGTTGTCTGTCGAGACTTTCTCGGCTTTCGCGTTGTAGATCGTGGCCGCGGCTTCGTATTTTCTTTCAGCGCTTCGAATCGTCTGCAGGTGGCCATAGGCGTACATCAATCCGGCGAAGTGGCAAACAACGAAGAGCAGGGTAAGCGAGTCGAGGCCTGCCACGCCGCGCGCTAGTCGTCTATCAGTCGAATCGCTGTAGTGCAGGCAACCAATGCACAGCCAGGCCAGGAGCGCGCCAACGCTCAGCATAATACCGCCGCTGTAATTGGCCTGGTTGTCGTCACTCTTGAAGATCAGAGCAGTCAAGATCGCGTTGAGCACCGATAGAAACAGAATAGCTGGCAGCCAGAATCGAAACTTACCCATTACGAATTGTTCGCCGGGTGGCTCGGCTAAATATTCGTGAATGCGCTGGCCGAAATTCTTTCGCGCTGACATTGGGACGTCTCCTTTCAAAAAGGGAAGAGCCGAAGCGATAATTTGCCTGCACGTTGGCCTGTCGCTTCGGCGATGGGTTGATGTACGGGGCGTGCGCGATGGGTTCGACATCGGCGCGCCCTTTGCGTTTTAAAGAAAAGTGGGGCGACTGTCACTCACCGATCAGCCGCCCCCATTGCGCCCAGCTCCCCCGATCCGGGCGCAAACTTGAATCAGTTCACAGTAGCAACCTCTGTGGCTGCCTTTGCAAGAGCCTCACGCCCGTGATTCTGATGGCCATTCTTCGCCGAGAATCGACCTGTGGACGTCGATTCGGTCTCCGGCCTTGTCCTACCATCCACGAATTGAGCCAGCGCTCTTAGTTCAAAGACGCCATTACCGCCTGACAGTTCATCGATGAGTGATGACGCGACTTCGCGCAGACTGTCTTTCAAGCTCGCCGGCGTTGATTGATCTTCGAGCGAATCGGCGACGGCGAACGCAAGGCGGACAAGAGGTTGTTTCGTTTCGATTGATTTATTGGGAGCGCTCATGATGTTTCTCCTTTTCAGTTATCCCGGATTCGGGTGTATTTGATTTTCTCGGCCTCGATGCGGCGGATTGCCGAATCCATCGCGGCCAGGGCGAGCAGCAATTCTTTCTCAACTAAAACGCCTCGCTCTTCGACGTAGGCCATGCCGTCCGCGAGCTGGCGCTTTAGTTGAACAAGTGTTCGTTGGCCTCTGAGAACAGACAACAAGATTTCAGCGATGAGCATTTCACCTTGTGTCATCAGCTTGCCTCCGTTCTCTTCGGGAAGGGAATTACAACGGCAGTTGGTCTGCGATCTCCAGCGCGATCGGGAAGAGACCAGCGCCCTGCGCAGGCTTCATGGCCCTTCACATCGTTCGCTTTCTGGTCGTGAGGCTTATTGAGACTGGCAAGGTTCCAATTCGTTGCCCCGCATCCGTCGCAGATCAACGGGACATGACATGGGCAATCGCAATACTGCGCTTTACAGCAAGCGATTTCGTGATACGGGGAAAAGACACAATGCACGGCGCACGTGCACATGTAGATTCCGTTATTCATCGGCTTTTCTCCTTCGCTCTGTTCAGAGCTTTCGGGTTACAGATCGGACAGAGGCGGGGGGCTTCGTGCCTATTCTTCAGTCTGCGTTCAAGCTCTCGCTCTCCGGGCCAGGTGCGCGCAAGCTTCCACTCGATGCCGGCGTCTGTGACGACTTCCATCAGTCGAGCGCCCATGCCGGCCAAGTGATCGGTGATGCGCTTATCAAGGTTCGTGCTGTAGCCCAGATAATGTTTCGCGTGGTGGTAGGGGCGATTGAAATGAATCAAATAACAAACGGATGCTCTCTTCATCTCGCGACCTCCTTCACGGCCTCCGCCGCGGCCTTGGTGATTCTGCGATGGCATCGAGCGCAGAGCGGCGTGAGATTCTCATAGTAGGTACCGCAAACTCCTCGAACGTAATCGCCGAGCTTGCCGTGTGTCTTGCGGCCACAGGCAGAGCAGGGGAGTTGACCAAACGCATGGACGTAGACTTTTGATTGGATGACGGTCGGTATTGATTTGGTCATTGCGCCTCTTTTGTAAGGCGACGTTTGGCGTGATGGCAGTCAGGCAGGTAAAATTCTGGAAGCTGTCATCGCGCGGCTTCATCGCGTGTTTGACGGTCAGGCTTGTTTGTCGTTCGTCGCGACTCTCAAGCCGAAACACCTTCACGGAGCGGAAACGGTCCCGCTCCGTGAGAGGCAGCCCTGAGACAAACAACGTTCAATCTGTTTCAATCTCGCTCAACCACGAAGACTCCGGTGCGGCTGCAAAGTGGAAGAAACTGCATCAGCTTCAACGTGATTCAGTTGGGCGCAAGGAGACTAAATGCAACGTCAGCTTCTGTTGATTACAGGCGCATTGATCGTGGGAATGGCCATAGGCTTTCTGGCGAATGGTCAGCAATCCCAGATGAAGAAATGGCAGAAGGGCAAAGGCTGGGGATGGGTTTGGGGCAAAGACGACGAGGTCGGCGCGTTGAACGAACTGACCGACGCCTCGCGACTGGGCGCGCTGCGTCTCGCCGATCGCGGAAAGGTCTACGATCTGGGAGTGCTCTACGATCGCACGTCTTACAAATGGCCCGGCCATAGCCCCGGCGAGATCATCTCATTTCGCACTCCCGAAGGCGTCAAGCGACAAGGCGATTTGCCGGACATCGTCAACAACAACGAGAGCAAGACCGCGTGGCACAGCGCGGCCTTGTTCATCAGCGACAACGTGGCCACGCAAATTGACGGTCTGGGCCACGCCACCGAAGGCGATGACAATCACTGGTACAATGGCTTCACCGAGAAGGATTGGGGCGGCAATTGGGGGCCGCGTAAAGCCGACGCCGCGACCATTCCGCCGGTCATCGCGCGAGGCGTGTTGATCGATGTCGCAGGGTCGAAAGGCCTCGACGCCTTGCCGGGCAACTATCAAATCACGGTCGCCGACCTAGAACAGGCTCTGCAGAAGCAGAAGACGCAGCTCAAACCTGGCGACGTCGTATTGATCCGCACCGGGACGCTGCGTTATTGGGGCGAAACGGGCAGCGATCACGAGAAGATCGCGGCGTACGATTCCGCCGGCATCACGGTCGAGACCGCGAAATGGCTGGTCGAACAGAACGGCGCAGTCATGATTTGCAGCGACACCAGCGGCGTTGAATACCAGCCGAACCCCGAAGACGCGAACGCTTTCCGCAAGAAGTATCGTTCGTTCATGCCGCTGCACAACTACCTGCTGATCGAGCAGGGAATTCACATCGGGGAATTTCATTACCTCGAAGACCTGGCGCGCGACAAGGTCTATGAATTTTGCTACATCGCCTGCACGAATAAGATCAAGGGCGCCGCGGCCGGTTTCACAATGCGGCCCATAGCGATTCGATAACCCCTTGGGTTGGCGAAACCATATCACAATGCGAAGCCCGCGCGATCCGAGTTGATCGCGCGGGCTTTGGCGTTTAATGTCCTTGCATGGAGGTTGTTAAATGATCGAACTTGATGGGGCCTCATTAACGCTGGCGCAAACGGAGGCGGTGGCATTCGGCGAGGAAGTCTCTTTATCGTCTGAGGCCCACGAGCGCGTCGAACGCGCCCGCGGATTTATCGAAGAAATCGTCGCGCGCGAGGAAGTCGTTTACGGCGTCAACACCGGCTTCGGGGCCCTGTCCGAAGTCACGATACCGGCCGCCGAGTTGCGCGAGCTGCAATTGAACCTCGTGCGCTCGCACGCCTGCGGGGTCGGCGAACCGCTGCCCGAAGCCGCCGTACGCGCGATGATGTTGCATCGCGCCAACGTGCTGGCCAAAGGTTTCTCAGGCTGCCGGCTGGCGGTGATCGAGACATTGATCGCAATGTTGAACGGAGGGGCGCATCCCGTGATTCCGTCGCGCGGTTCGGTGGGAGCTTCAGGCGATCTCGCGCCGCTGGCCCATCTGGCGCTGGTGGCCATAGGCGAGGGCGAGGCGATCTTTCGCGGCGAGCGAATGCCTGGCGCCGACGCGATGCGGCTCGCCGGCCTGACGCCGCTTCGGCTCGAAGTGAAAGAGGGGCTGGCGCTGCTCAACGGCACGCAAGCGATGACGGCTGTCGGCGGATTGGCGCTGACGGGCGCCGCGAAATTGGCTGAGGCGGCGGATGTGATCGGCGCGATGACGCTGGAAGCTTTGAGAGGCACGCCGGTGGCCTTCGACCAAAAGATTCAATCGGCGCGCCCCCATCCCGGTCAACAAACAAGCGCGCGCCGGTTGCGCGAATTGATCGAAGGCAGCGAGATCCGCGAATCGCACCGCGACCGCGCCGTCGATCCGCGCGTGCAGGACGCTTACGCGCTGCGATGTATGCCGCAGGTTCACGGCGCCGTGCGCGACGCGCTCGAACACGCGCGCGGAATTGTCGAGATCGAGATTAACAGCGCCACAGACAACCCCCTTGTCTTCACTGATGAGCGCGAGGTCTTATCTGGCGGCAACTTTCATGGCGAGCCGGTCGCGCTGGCGCTCGATTACGCCGCAATCGCCGTGGCCGATCTGGGCACAATCGCGGAACGCCGCGTCGAGCGACTGGTCAATCCGACGCTTTCGGGACTACCGGCGTTTCTATCGCCGCACCCGGGAACCAATTCGGGGCTGATGATTGCGCAGGTCACCGCCGCCGCCCTGATCGCTGAAAACAACGTGCTGGCGCATCCGGCCTCGGTCTTTACGCTGCCGACTTCGGCCAACAAGGAAGATCACGTCTCGATGGGGATGACCGCGGCGTTGAAGTTCGCGCAGGTGGTTGACAACGTCGAGACGATTCTGGCAATCGAATTGCTGTGCGCTGCGCAGGGACTTGAATTTTTAAAACCGTTGAAACCGGGGCCGAGGCTGCAAGAAGTTTACGGACGTGTGCGCCAGCGCGCGCCCGCGCTTGAACGCGACGTGTCGCTCGCGCCTTACATCGAATCGCTCAAGCCGGTTGTTCGTGAGCTGGGGCAAATTTTGCCGTTCCAATCTCGCTAAAAATTTATGTCTGGAATCAGGAAGATAAATGTGATCGGAGGCGGGCCCGCGGGATTGTATTTCGCAATCCTGATGAAGCGGCAGGACCCGTCGCGCGAAATCATAGTCGTCGAACGCGACGGGCCTGACGACACATTCGGCTGGGGCATAGTCTTTTCCGACCAGACATTTTCTTACCTCGAAGAGAGTGATCGGCCTTCGTTTCAACAGATCGTCGGCGCCTGCGAAATCTGGGACAATGTTGACGTCGTGCACAAAGGTATGCGGGTCACGATTCGGGGTAACAGATTTTCGGGCGTCGGCCGGCTGAAATTCCTGAGCATATTGCGCGCGCGCTGCCGCGAGCTTGGGGTTGATCTGAGGTTTCATAACAACGTGACAGACGTCGAACCATATCGCGATTGCGAACTGATGGTCGGGGCTGACGGCGCCAACAGCGCCGTGCGCGGCGCTTATCCGGATTTCTTCAAGCCCTCGATTGACGTGCGGAAGAATAAATACATCTGGTTGGGTACGAATCAATTGTTTCATGGGTTGACATTAACCTTCCGCGAAAACGAAGCAGGCCATTTCATCGCGCATTCGTATAAATTCAATAAGAGCGCGAGTACGTTCATTGTCGAATGCGACGAGGCGACGTGGCGCGGCGCGGGGTTCGATAATAAAAACGAGGCCGAAACACGCGCGTATTTGCAACGCGTCTTCGAAGACGATCTTGACGGCCATGATCTCCTGACGAACAATTTCGTCCGCTGGATCAACTTCCCATTGGTGAGGAACCGGAACTGGCGCCATGAGAACATTGTCCTGCTGGGCGACGCTTTGCACACCGCGCATTTTTCGATTGGCTCAGGGACGAAGCTGGCGCTGGAGGATGCGATCGCTCTCGCGAAGTGTTTCGCCGAACAGCCGGATGTGACAAACGCGCTGCTGGAGTTCGAACGAACGCGAAGACCTGTTGTCGAGGCGTTGCAGGACGCGGCTTTTTCGAGCCTGCTGACGCTGGAAAATATTGCCGAGGATTGGAGTCTCGATCCGCTGCCGTTCGCCTACAAACTGATGACGCGCAGCGGTCGCGTCACTCACGAGAAGCTGAAGAAACGCGATCCAGAATTCGCCATGGCTTACGAAGAGTGGCGTCGGCTTGATGAAGAGAATCCGCAATCCGCAATCCACAATCCGGAATCAAATGTGGCATCCTGAAAATTCGATACGTCACCAACTCCCCGAAACGCGCTGGCCGGCGGCGGAAGAAGCCGCCGCGTCGCTGTTATTCTCTCCGATTCGCGTCGGGCGCGTGACGCTCGAAAGCCGGACGTGGGTTCCGGCGATGGTTCCGTGGCGGGCGACCGAAGAAGGTTTCGTCACAAAAAATATCCTCGACTGGTATGGGCGCTTCGCCGAAGGGCGTCCTGGCGCGATCGTGGTTGAGGCCACGGGCGTGCGCGATATTCCGAGCGGGCCGCTGTTGCGCATTGGACACGACCGCTTCATTCCGGGCTTGAGCAAGCTGGTTGAGGTCGTACGGAAGGCCAGTGGCGGACACACCCGACTCTTCATTCAGATCATCGATTTTCTGACGGTGCGGAGGCGGCCTGAAAAAGAGAAATACTTCGCGCGATTTCTCAAGATCGAAGAGCGCCATCGCCGGAATCTGGTCGAAGCGACGAACGACAGGCGGTGGCTGGGAGCGGCTGAGACCGAGGCCCGCGCTTTCCTCACGTCCGCGCCCGATGAGATTCATGACCTCGTTCTGGATGAACGCGAATTGGAATCGTTGCGGTTCGGTTATCGCGAACGCGTGACCGACACGCATTTGCCGTACATCGCGGAATTGCCGAAAGTATTGCCCGACATCTTCGCCGCCGCCGCGTGGCGGGCGCGAGAAGCCGGATTCGACGGCGTCGAGCTCCACTATGCGCATGCTTACACGATGGCCTCGTTCCTGAGCGCGACCAACACGCGCCATGACGGTTACGGCGGGCCGCGCGAAAACCGCGTCCGTTTACCGATCGAAGTCTACCGAGCCGTGCGCGGACGAGTCGGCGATGATTACACAATCGGCGTTCGTTTCCTCGGGGACGAGGCGATCGAGGCAGGCAATCGGATCGAAGACGCCGTCTGGTTCGGCGTCGAATTCGCCCGCGCCGGTCTCGATTTCCTCTCGGTCTCGAAAGGCGGTAAGTTCGACGACGCGAAGCAGCCGAAGGTGGGGCAGGCGGTCTATCCTTACACAGGTCGCAGCGGGTTCGAATGCATGCCCCCGGCGACCTCGGACGAGCGCGGCCCGTTCGGACGCAACATCCCGTTGGCCGCTGCGATTAAACGCGCTGTCAACGAAGCGGGCTACGCGGCGCCGGTCGTGACATCGGGTGGCATCGGTACTTTTGAACTGGCCGAAACGACGCTGCGATGCGCCGAGGCCGACATCGTCGCAATGGCGCGCGCGTCGCTGGCCGATCCAGACTGGTTTTTGAAGGTCAGAGCGGGCCAAGGCGATAAAGTCCGCCGCTGCAATTTCACGAACTACTGCGAAGGCCTGGATCAGATGCACAAACAGGTGACTTGCAAATTATGGGATCGAGTGAACCTGGACGAACCGGGCGTCGCGAAGAGCGATGACGGTAAACGGCGTCTAGTCGCGCCGCGTTGGAAGAAATGAACATATTGAATGGCAAAATAGCGTTGGTCACCGGCGGCGGTCGGGGCATCGGCGAAGCTTGCGCCGTCGCGTTGGCCGACGCCGGGGCCGATGTCGCCGTCTGCTCGCGCTCCTCCGGCGAGATCAACGTCGTCGCCGACAAGATTCGCGCGATGGGGCGCAGGGCGATGGCCGTGGTTTGCGACGTGACCGACGCCGATCAGGTTCGGCGGATGGCGGAAGAAGTGGATTCTCAATTCGGCGCCGTGGGGATTCTGGTCAACAATGCCGGGCTTGGGCGCAGTCATCGTTTTGTCGATCATCCCGACGAATTGTGGGATCAAATGCTGGACGTCAATTTGACCAGCGCTTACCGCGTGACCAAAGCCTTCGTCCCGAAGATGATCGAGATGCGCCGTGGCCGAGTTATCAACATCGCTTCGGTGATGTCGAAGATCGGCGGCAAATACGTCGCGGCATACTCCGCCGCGAAACATGGCATGTTGGGACTGACGCGCGCGCTGGCGGTCGAACTGGTCGGTTACAACATCACGGTCAACGCAGTCTGTCCGGGTTACGTCAACACACCGATGACCGATGACAACGTCGCCAACATCGTCGCCAGGACGGGAATGTCGGAGACCGAAGCTCGAATGGCGCTGGAGAAGCTCAGCCCGCAGAACCGGTTGGTCGAACCCGAAGAGGTCGCGGCGATGGTCGTAATGCTTGCGGGCGACATCGCGCAGGGCATCAACGGGCAGGCGATCAATATTGATGGCGGCGCAGTGATGTTTTGATTAGGTTTCAGGTGTCAGGTATCAGGTGTCAGGTAGGATTACTCACTGAAGCCTGGAACCTGGAACTTGGAGCCTGGAACCTGGAACCTGACACCTGAAATCTATATGGCCTACGATTTTATATATGAAGTTGAAGATGGCGTCGCGACGATCACGCTCGACCGTCCCGATAAGCTCAACGCGCTGACATTCGAGATTTACGCGCAATTGCGCGACCTGATGGTAGAACTCAGACGCGACGATCAGGTCAAGGTCGTGATCATCACCGGCGCCGGAAAGGCTTTCTGCGCGGGTGGCGACGTTTATAAAATCATTGGCGAACTGCTCGAACGCGATATGCGCTCGCATCTCGAATTCGCGCGGATGACCGGCGCGCTGATTCAGAACATGCGACTGCTCGATAAACCGATCATCGCGGCGGTGAGCGGAATGGCGGCTGGCGCCGGCGCGGTGATCGCATTGGCTTCTGATTTGCGGGTCGCGTCGGATCAGGCCGAATTCGCTTTTCTCTTCACCAAGGTCGGACTGACCGGCGCCGATATGGGCGCGGCCTATCTGTTGCCGCGCGTCGTGGGGCAGGGGCGCGCGACCGAACTGTTGATGCTCGGCGATACGATTGACGCGGCGACGGCTGAGCGCTACGGCCTGGTGAACAGGGTCGTCCCTCACGACGAATTGACGGCCGCGGCGCGCGAATGGGCCGATCGTCTGAAACATGGCCCGGCCTTTGCCCTGGCGATGACCAAGACGATGATTAATAACGAATGGAGTATGGACCTGGCTTCGGCGATCGAAGCCGAGGCGCAGGCCCAGGCGCTCTTGCTGATGGGCGAGGATCACCGCCGCTTCTTCGAGGCGTTTAGGAACAAACTGAAGCCGGAGTTCATGGGAAGATGAGAGAGCGAGAGAGCGATAGAGTGGGGGAACAATTCCCGCAGGCCGCGAATACGGCGCGGCAAATTATCAATCCGCCGGAGCTCGCCCGTCCGCGCGGCTTCAGTCACGGAGTCGTCGTCGAAGGCGGACGGTTGTTGATGCTTGCCGGGCAGGACGCGGGCGACGCCAATGGCCGCGTCGTCGCGCCCGGCGATCTCGTCGCCCAGTATGAGCAAGTCGTCAAGAATCTCAAGGCCGTGGTCGAGGCGGCCGGCGGAGAGTTGCGAGACATTGTCAAGCTCAACATCTATGTCACCGACCGCGACGCTTATCGCGCGCAGTTGAAGCCGCTGGGCGAAATCCATCGCGCGTATTTTGGCCGTCACTATCCGGCGATGGCCCTGTTCGAAGTCAAAGGCTTGTTCAATCCCGATGCGGTGATCGAGATGGAAGGGATTGCGCATTTGTCAGGTGTCAGGTGTCAGGTGTCAGGTCCTCTACAACCTGAAACCTGAAACCTGACCCTGAAACCTGAAACCTGAAACCTGATGTATGACGATGTTTCCCGAGCGTTTCAATATGGCCGAATATTTTCTCGACCGCAATCTGGCTGCGGGTCGCGGCGATAAGGTCTGTTTGCGGTTCGGCGACGAGCGGTGGACTTATGCCGAGGTCGTGAAGCAATCGAACCAGGCGGGGCATCTACTGCGCGAATTGGGCGCCGGAGTCGAAGACCGCGTGTTGTTCGCCCTGCCCGACTGCCCGCAGTTCATCGCGCTCTGGTTCGGCGCGGCCAAGATCGGCGCGGTGATCGCGATGGTCAATCCGCTGCTGCCCGCCGAAGATTACGCCTATTATCTCGATTACACTCGCGCGAAAGTCTTCGTCATTCACGAATCGCTGATCGAAAGCTTGCGTCCCATAATGGCTCAGGCCAAGTATCTGAAGAACGTTCTGGTCGCCGGCGCCGAATCGCGCGAGTTCCAGCATTACGAAACTCTCGCGCCTCAGATGCTCGACGAACTCGAGACCGCCGACACGCATCGCGACGATCCGGCGATCTGGCTCTTCACTTCCGGTTCGACGGGCAAGCCGAAAGCCGCCGTGCACCTACAACACGATCTGCCTTACAACACCGAGTGTTACGCGAAACAGATTTTGCGAATGCGCGAGGACGACGTGACAGTCGCGGTTCCGAAACTCTTCTTCGGCTACGCTACGGGGACTAATCTGCTCTTCCCGTTCGCGGTTGGCGCCGAGACGGCTCTGTTCGCCGATCGGTCGACGCCTGAAAAGTTGTTTGAAGTGATCGAACGTTACCGCCCGACTGTGCTGACCAACGTGCCGACGATGATCAACGCGATGCTCAACGCGCCAGGCGCGAGCGAACGCGATCTGAGCAGCCTGCGCGTCTGCGTTTCGGCGGGCGAAGCGCTGCCGCCGGAGCTTTATCGCCGGTGGAAAGAGACGTTCGGCGTTGAAATCCTCGACGGCGTAGGCTCGGCGGAGATGTTTCACATCTACATTTCGAACCGCTTCGGCGACGTGCGCGAAGGCTGTCTGGGCAAGATCGTGCCCGGTTACGAGGCCGAGATTGTCGGCCCCGACGGACAGCCGCTGCCCGTCGGGCAGATGGGAACGCTGCGGATCAAAGGCGATTCCGCCGCCATCTGTTATTGGCAGGCGCACGAAAAATCGAAAGATACGTTCGCCGGCGATTACTGCACGACGGGCGACCAGTTCACGCGCGACGCCGAAGGATATTTCTGGTACGGCGGGCGGACCGACGAGATGTTAAAGGTCAGCGGCGTCTTCGTCTCGCCGACCGAGGTCGAAAACTGCCTGCTCGAACACGAGGCCGTCTGTGAATGCGCCGTCGTTGGCTTTCGGGACGAGGACGGGTTGACCAAAACCTCGGCCTACGTCGTGCTGAACGAAGGATTCGCGCAGAGCGCCGAACTGGCGCGCCAACTGCAAGAATTCGTCAAGGGGCGACTGGCCATGCACAAATACCCGCGACGCGTCATCTTCAAGGACGCCCTGTCGAAGAACGACCGCGGCAAGATTGATCGGAAGAGTTTGAAATGAAAATCTTCGGAATACCGGTAAAAATTGATCCGTCATTTCTGTTCGTCTGCGCGCTACTGGCTTACAGCCGGATCTCACAACCAATTCTTCTGATCGAATGGCTGATCGTCATTTTCGCGTCCATTCTCATTCACGAACTCGGACACGCGCTGGTGGTTCGGTCATTCGGCCTCTCCCCACAGATTCTATTCTATTCGATGGGCGGCCTGACTTCGTGGATTGATGAGAAAGGCGTTTCGCATGCAAAGCGCGTTGCGATCAGTCTGGCCGGGCCGTTCGCGGGCTTTCTATTTGGCGGAATAGTTTTCCTGTCGGAATACGCCTTTCCGGGTCTGTTTGCCGATCGGTTTGGTAAGCAGACTTATTTCGACCTGATGTTCGTCAATTTTGGGTGGGGAATCTTCAACCTGTTGCCCATATTGCCGCTCGATGGCGGAAATGTGGCCTACAGCATTGAGCAGATGGTGACGAAGAGGCCCAGCGGGGTCATCACCCGCGCGCTTTCTCTTCTCATTGCCGTAGGCGTGGGACTGTGGGCGTTATCGATCGAAGGGTGGTGGATAGTTATTCTGATGGCCATCTTTGCCTTGAACAACGGCCGCGCGCTATTTCAATTGTTTCAAACCGACCAAGACGAGAGCGTGCGCCCACTGCTCGACCAGGCGAGGGACGCGGTTAAAAACGATGACGGCGCGACGGCCGTTCAGTTGGCGAAGGAGGCCCTGAAATCCGCGCATTCCGAGGAAGTGGAGGAAGAAGCGCACCGGATATTTTTGATTGGGCTGATTCTCAGCGGCGATATCGAGCAGGCGAAGAAAGAGGCGGATCGTTTGCAGGCCGTTTACGGCCACACGGCGCTATTGCGCGCTCTGGCCGGATTTGAACGGGATCAATTGCCGCGCGCGCTCCCCGTCATCGAATATTCCTACCTTACGTCGCCGTCACCCGAACTCAATTATACGTTCGCCGACGTGTTGATCGCCACCGGACGTCTTCGGGAGGCGTCAGGGTTGATCGCGCGCCAGCAGAATCCCAAATACGCTACGGCGTCGTACGTGGCGCTGCAAACCGCCGCGTTTAATTCGGGCGAGTTCGATCTGTCGTCGGAGGCTGGGCGACAGGCCTTGGAGCGGAAGAAGGATCCGGCGATCGCGTACAACATCGCCTGCGCCGAAGCGCGCGCGGGCCACGCCGACGAGGCTCTGGTCTGGATCGAACGCGCCGTCGAGGTTGGCTATCGCGATGTGGACGCGATGGTTTCGGACTCCGATCTCGAGACTTTGCGATCCCGGCCTGAGTTCGAGTTGATCTGCGACAGGCTTCGCGAGGCCTAAAGCGTGGGATGTGCAAAAATATTGTCCCTTGATCATTCCACATTGCCCATTGCCCCGCATGGGCCGAAAGCGCTCAGCGCAGAAATCGATCAGGCGTCGGGAGCCGCTAAAACAGGAGTTCCGGATGTATCAGAAAATATCCCTCACCCTTGCTTTGTGTTCATCCGTTTTTTGTTCTTTTGGCGCCGCGCAAGACTGCCCGCCGCCCGCCATAGTCGCCAACGCCAAGTCGTCAAACCTGTTCTCACCCGAACAAGAGATGATTTTCGGCGAGTTGGTGGTTCAAGGCATGGCGGCCGAGACGCGTTTTATTCGTGACGAAAAACTTGAGGCTTACATCAATGACATAGGCGACAGGCTCGCAAAGCATCTGCCGCAGACGGGGCTGAAATTTCAATTTCACCTCGTCGACATGCCTGAGGCGAACGCCTTCAACATCCCCGGCGGCCATGTCATGCTTACTCGAAAACTCGTCGCGTTCGTGATCAACGAGGACGAGCTGGCTGGCGTGATCGCGCACGAACTCGGCCATGCGGTCGTGCGACATGCGGCTGCGGACACCTCGGAAGCGCTCAGGAAAATTCTCAACGTCACTGCGCTCGGTGATCGCAAAGACATTGCCGAAAAATACAATCTGCTGATCGAGCGGGCCAGGACTAAACGCATTTCAAGAAGAAGAGGGCACGAAAACGAACAACAACTCGAAGCCGACAAAATCGGGCTTTTCGCCATGGTCGCGGCGGGCTACGACCCGTCAGCTTTTTTCTCGTTTTTTGATCGCTTGACCGAAAGCGAAGGCAAAACTGGCAATTGGTTTTCAGACCTATTCGGCAGCATCCGCCCAGCGGAAAAACGATTGCGCGAAATGCTCCGCGCCACCGAACAATTGCCGCCGGCGTGCCGTGACGGACGCGCCGCGAAGGCTACGGAGAGTTTTTTGAAATGGCAGGCGGATGTTGTCTCCTTCCGCGAAGAGGGCCGGAAAGAAGAGTTGCCAGGATTGATCTGGAAGAGAGATCTCAATCCGAAACTCCGAAGCGACTTTTCGCATTTCGCCTTTAGCCAGGACGGTAAACTTCTTCTGGCGCAGGATGATTTCGCCATCACCGTCATCGAGCGCGAGCCTTTGCGGGCGCTTTTTCAGATTCCCGTCGAAAAAGCCAATGAAGCCGCATTCACACCGGACGGAAAATTCATCGTTTTCACGACCAGGAATTTGCGTTACGAAAAATGGAGCGTCGCAGATAGGAAGCCGGTCGGAGTGCGCGAGCTGGTTCTGAGGCGCAATTGTTTGGAGCATAAGCTTTCGCCCGACGGGAATTATCTGGCGTGCGTCGATACTTCGGCCAGCGTCAACATTATCGACACCAGGACTGGGAAAAAGATATGGGAGAAGAAAGAATTCTATCGCTTGGCGTTTTATGAGCTCTTTTCCTGGCAAATGTCGTCAAGGGAAGGCGACGATCAGGTAAATTTTTTCCGCATCGAGTTTTCGCCAGATTCACGCTTTGTGATGTTCAGCCGGTCTAACAAGTTCCGGTTTCGCTACATAGACGCGCTAACCGCCGCCGCTTCGGAAGACACCGCGCTGGCCCTGGATTTGACCACGCTCAAACCAGCGGATCTCGGCGGCGATGTAAAGAAAATCTCGGCGCGCCCATACGTTTTTCTGGATTCAGAGAGAATCCTCGGAATGCCGACACAAAAGATGGATGACGCCGGCATTTTTTCGTTCCCCGGTGGGAAACGATTACAAAAATTCGCCGTCGCCGCTCGCGAAATAAAACGCACGGCAAACCCGGATTACGTAATCATTAAACCGCTGGCCGATGTGAAGATGGGCGTCTTCGATTTAAAGAAAGGCATTCTCGCTTCGGGGCTCAACAAGGAGGATGCGACACTCTGGAATAACCTGATGGCTTACGAAGCGACCAACGGAAAAATCTTGATACGGGAAGTTAGCTACAACGAGGCGGAGAAAAAATTTGACAGCAAGGACGTCGGCGCGATTGAGATTCCCGTCGGTTCAATTAAGAACCTGGACGCCGCCGAAGTTTCGAACGGATTTAATTGGCTGATGTTGTCGTCAAAGACTCGAGGCGGGATGTGGAATCTCGAAACGGGGGACCGCAAACTGTACTTGCGCGGCTTCAAAGGCGGCGTCATTGACAACAACGGCATATGCGTCGGAGAGTTCCCCAAACTCGATGACGCGCCGCACGGTCTGGTGTTGATGAATCCGCATAAAAGCTCGGCTGACACCATACGTGAGCTTCCGGAAAAAGGCGCGCGGCAATACGGGCGCTTCATCCTGCTGCGACGGAGTTTGAAAGAGAAGGAAGTGGAGAAGAAGGCTCCCGCGATTCAAACCGATGAAGATTCAGACGGTCCTGGCCTGAACAGCGCAGTGCGGTTCGAGCTGAAAGATTTCATCCAGGATAAAATCGTCTGGTCGCGCGATTTTCCGAAAGAGGCGCCGGAGTATTCATTCGACAGTTTCAGCGGCAGGTTGATTCTCTATTGGCGTCTCGGCGGCGACGCTGGCAAAGCCAGGTTAAAAGAAATCGCCGAACTGCAAGCCAAAGCCGGCGCGCTCGGCGACAAGGCAGATGATTATCTGGTGGAAATCGTCGACGCTCATACACAGAAAACTGTAGGAACAATGTTGCTCGAAACCGGCAAAGGCTCGTTCAACATTGGCAAAGGCCTGTCGGAAAGAGATTGGCTTGCGCTGCGCGATTCGGAAGGTCGCGTGCTGATCTATTCAATTAAAGAGGGTGATTTGCTGCATCGCTTTTTCGGCGACCATGCGGCCATGAACCCGGCGAACAATCAAATCGCGGTCGAGAATTTTCCGGGCGAAATCACGCTATACAACCTCGACACAGGCGACCGCCAAACCACTTTCGTCATCCAGGGGAGCGCGGCTTTCGTCAGATTCAATCTCGAAGGCAATAAACTGTTTATCCTTAGCGACGCTCAATCCGTCTATGCCTTCGATTTGAATAAAATCGCCACTAAGATAACGACGCAAGCCAAATGACGCTGATGAGTTACTCCCGACATCCCCGCGGAAACTCATCGATAGGATTGTTTTATGCCAGACCACTTCTTCGCCCATTACACCTGGCCTGAATTGCGCGATTTACTGAATCAACCTGGGTCTTGCGCCATGATTCTGCCCGTCGGTTCGACCGAAGCGCACGGGCCGCACCTGCCTTTGAGCGCAGATGTGATCATCGCCGAAGAGATGGCCGCGCGCGCAGCCCGAACACTCGAATCGCGTGGCGATTCGGCGCTGACGCTTCCGCCACTGGCCTACAGCGTGACCGATTTCAGCGAAGGTTTTACAGGCAGCGTTTCGGTACGCGCAGAAACCGCGACGGCGCTCGCGCGCGACATCCTGCTCTCGCTCATTAAACAAGGTTTCAAACGAATCGCCATCGCCAACGCGCACCTCGAACCGGCGCACATCGACACGCTGCGAGCGGCTTGCGAAGCGGTCAAAGCCGAGACCGGCGTCGAAATAGCCTTCCCGGATGTCACGCGTCGCAGGTGGGCGCAGATGTTGACCGAGGAGTTTCAGAGCGGCGCCTGTCACGCCGGACAATACGAGAGTTCGCTGGTCTTGAGCGCGCGGCCCGAGCTCGTGCGCGAAGAGATACGACAGGCGCTGGAACCGAAGCTGATCAGCCTCTCGCAAGCCATCAGAACAGGCGCGCGCAGCTTCATCGAAATCGGAGGCGATCGGGCGTATTTCGGGAACCCGGCGGCGGCGACTGCGGAGGAGGGTAATCGCGTCTTCGATATTCTTGCCGGAATGATCGTCACGGCGCTTGATGAATTAGTCTGACCATGAAGATTGCAATCATCCGAATTTTTCGAGTCGCATCGTTCCCAAATCCCACCACCGGCAGGTGGTGGGATTTCGCATCCTTCAATTTCTTTTTTTAGGGATGACCAGCCACATCTCGCCCCGCCTCGACGATCTGTTCTTCAGATATCAGAACCAGGTTTGCGGCGGCGCCCAGAGGCACATAGGAATCTACCGCGCGCACTGAGCGCATCGCGCCTTTGAAGCCGTTCTCGGCCAGATTTGCGATCAAGGCTTCGGCGATACCACCGCCCGTCGCGCGGCATTCGTCGGCGACCAACAGCCGCCCGCATTCATCGGCGTGCCGTCTGATGGCCTCGAAGGGCAGGGGATTGAGCCATCGAACGTCGATCACGCGCGCCGCCAAGCCGAATTCGTCATTCAACTTGCGCGCGGCGCGGAGCGACAACCTCAATCCGTTCGCGTAAGAGACGATCAACAGGTCTCTGGCCTCGGGGTTGTAGACGCCGACTTCGCCGGGCAGCAACATCTTTCCCGGCTGCGGATAGTCGAAGAGCCACGCGCCGTCGCCGTCCTCGTACAAATCTTTCTCGTGGTAGAGCGCGATGGGTTCCAGGAAGAGCGCGACGCGCCCGCACTCGCGGGCCGTCGCAATTAGCCCGCGCAGCATCTTCACGGCGTCGTCTCCTCGCGCCGGCGTGGCCAACAGCAATCCGGGAATGTCGCGCAGCCCGCCTATGGAATTGTCGTTGTGAAAATGGCCGCCGAAGCCTTTCTGGTAAGCCAGTCCCTGCACGCGCACGACCATCGGGTTGGTGAATTGTCCCGACGAGAAGAACGAGAGCGAGCAGGCCTCGCCGCGAATCTGGTCCAGCGCGTTGTGGATGTAGGCCAGGTATTGAATTTCCGGGATCGGCAGCAGGCCGGCCATCGCCGCCCCCTGGGCGGTCCCGAGGATGGTCGTCTCGTCGAGCAGCGTGTCGAAGACGCGGGCGACGCCGAATTTCTTTTGTAGACCTTGGGTGACGTAATAGACGCCGCCCTTTTTAGCCACGTCTTCGCCGAAGACGATGATTTCGGGAAAGCGCAGCATCTCGTCGGCTAGCGCGGAGTTGATGTGAGCGGCCATCGTCCGTTTGGTCGGCGCTTTCGCGTGTTCGGGCAGCGCGCCTTCGAAGAGCTTTTCGCGGGCTTCTGGCGTCGCGACATGATCGGCCAACGCGCGGCAAGCCGATTCGTCGTAAGGGGCGAGCGGCTCGACGACTTGCTCGGCGGCGCCGAGTTTCGGCCTTCTCGCGGCCTCGTCCATCAATTCGTCGATCCGTGATTGAACCCTGCTGAAGATCGCGCGCAGATCGCCGGGCGACGCCGCGCCGGTCTCGACCAGACGCTTCGCGTTCAGAAGTAGCGGGTCTTTGGCCTCTTCGGCGGATATTTCCTCGACTGTGCGATAGGTAGTTTCGACGTCAGTTCCAGCGTGGCCCCAGAGCCGGGCGACATGCAGATGCAGGAAAACCGGCGCGCGCGAGCGGCGGCACGCGTTGACGGCCTCTTGGGTCACGTCCCAGATTTCGTCAATGTCTCCGGCGGCCTCGAAGTATTTCAGGTAAAGCTGATTGCTGAACGAATCGTGAATCCAGTTGCGCGGCGTCGAGACCGAGATGCCGATGCCGTTGTCTTCGCAGAGGAAGAGGATCGGCGCCGCGCCGCCGCGCCTGACGGCGTAGCGCGCCGCGTTGAATCCGGCGAGCGCGGTAGCGTGGTTGGCCGAAGCGTCACCGAAAGAACAGAGCACGATTGAATCGTCGCTAAAATCCCTCGCCGCTGCGGTCCGCCGGGCCGTTTTGAGCGCGAACGCCAGCCCTGCCGCCTTGGGCAGGTGTGACGCGATGGTGCTGGTCTGCGGCGGAACCCACATCGCGCGGCTCCCCCAGACCTTGTGCCGCCCTTGCGAGATCGGATCGTCGGCCGAAGCGCAGAATGAAAGCAGGGTGTCGAAGACCGGGTCGACGCCGGGCAGTTTGCGCGAACGGGCCGCCATCAAAGCGCCGGAGCGGTAATGGAGAAAGCACGGGTCGTCCAATCGCAGCAGCGTCCCGATGATCGCGTTGTTTTCGTGGCCCGCGCTCGAAATGGTATAGAAGCCCTGATTGCGCTTCTTCAACTCGCGCGCCGCGACGTCGAGCAGACGGCTCGTCACCTGGTCTTCAAAAACTTCCAGAGCCTGTCGCGCCGTCAGAGAGCCGCCCGGTCGAAGCGGGTCGGTCTCGTCGAGGCGGCGATGGGCCGGCGCCGCAGTTGTTAAATAGTTTTCGAGATTGTTCTGTACAATTTCGACTCGGGTAATTGGGGAAGACATTCTCAGTTATCGGGTTCCTTGCGGAGATTTGCCAAGCCTGAATCGCACGCCGAAAAAATACTGTCGCTCGTCGCCGGGATCAGGCTCCCGGCGCTGAGGGTTGGAACGCTGCGCCCGCGCGTGATCGGGCGAGGCGTCGCCATGATAGCCGCGCTGATAAAGTCCGAAATCGATCCGGTCATTCCGGATGCGGTAAAGTATCAGGCCTTTTGTCACGACGTAATGATCCTGGTGGAAAAATAAATTCCCGCGTTCGAATTCTATCGGCTGCCCGGTTTCGCGGAACCTCTGGCGCTGGAAGAGCGCCGTTTCGTACAGCCCCGATAAACTCTCCAGATAGGATCCGGATTTGTTCAGTCCGGCGTTCGGATCCGGCAGCCGTAAAACGACCGTCTCGATGCGCAGGATTGGTTCCTCCTCTGTCTCGACGGGCGCTGTGATTGTTGGGAGCGACAACCGCCGGCGCATAACATCCGCCACAAACGATTGACGCTTTGTTGTCGGGGATTGGGGTGAAGGCTCTTGCGCGAGAAAAGGGGCGCGCAAAGCGCCGGTGATGAGGAGCAGGGAGAGGAGCGCGCATGCTCGCTTCATAACTCGACCTCCCGTAAAGAACTATATTGTTCAGCGGCGCATCATACCTTATCCCCCGCCTCGATTGAAGACAGATCGCCACGTAGGCGCCGAATTTATTCGTCACAATCGCATGGTCCATTCAAAGAAGAGTTCATAAACAACTCCGTCACGTAGGCGCCGAATTTATTCGCCACGAGCGCATGGGCTACGTAGTGACGAATAATGGTCATTGAATAATTGATACAACCAGCAGCGTAGGGGCGGGTATTCCCCGCCCGCGTCCGTGATCCCGGCCGATTGGGCGGGGAATACCCGCCCCTACGATGTTGTTGTAGTTAATTTTCAAACGCCATAATTCGTTACTACGTGGGGTGTTGTTACGACATGGGGCGAGGCGCCCACTAGGAGAACGACCTCCCTGCCGGACAATGCGAAGTGTGGGATTGGCAATTGGCAATATTACTTTAAATGATCTCCGACACCGCGACAGGCCGATTTTCCTTGAACGCCTTGGTCGCGGCGACGGCGACCCGCAGCGCGGCCACTCCGTCGGCGCATTTGATCGAAGGCTCTTTCTGTTTTTGCAAATGCTCGATGAAGTTTTGTAGTTGGGCTACGTAGGCTTCGCCGAACCGCTCCATAAACCAGGGGACGGTGTCGTGTGTCACGCCCTCTTTGGTCATCAAGACAATCGGCGTCTCGCGCAGGTATCCGACTTTGACCGTGCCCTGCGTGCCCAGAATTTCGGTCCGGATATCGTAGCCGTAAACGCCGTTGCGCGTCAGGTCAATCACACCCAGCGCGCCGCTCTCGAACGTCAGGTTGATGACCGCGTTGTCTATGTCGCCGACTTCGTTGATTTCGGGGTAAGCCAGCACGCCGCCGTTGGCGTAAGCGCTCTTGACATCGCCCATCATCCATCGCGCGATGTCAATGTCGTGAATGCCCATGTCAATGATCAGGCCGCCGCTGTGATTCGGGTCGAGGTATTCCAGGCTCGGCCGGAATGGGTCGCGCGACGACGCCCTGAAGACTACCGCCTTGCCGATCACGCCCTGCTCGATCTTTTGCTTTCCGGCGCGAAAGCCGCGATCAAATCGGCGCATGAAGCCCATGTGAAAGAAGACTCCGGTCTCGTCAACCACCTTTTGCATCGCGCGCGCCTCGTCGAGCGAGATCGAAAGCGGTTTTTCGCAGAAGATGGCAAGACCTGCGCTCGCGGCTGCGGCGACGATGTCGCGATGTGTGCTGGTCGGCGTGACGATGACGACGGCGTCAATTTGCTTGTCATCGATCAGGTCTTGATAGTTCGGATACCACTTCGTCACGCCGAGCTCTTTGGCGACAACTTCTGTGGCAGGGTCGGTGTCCGAGGCGGCGATCAGGTTGGAGGCGGGAATTTGATAGGCCAGGTATCGCGCGTAAAGCGCGCCCAGCCGCCCGACGCCGATGAGCCCAATGCTGATTTTAGTCATATATGCGGGATCTCCTCAGAAGCCCCCCGCCGCCTCCGGCGGCGGGGGGCAAACTTTTCCTAAAACCGCCAAATGGCGGCTGTCTCAATTGATTTTCAATTGGCGGCGCCGCGCAGTTTGATCTCAGACTGCCGCCTGCTTGGCCTTAAGT
>DASTMP010000143.1:0-5315 GCA_035714085.1 Blastocatellia bacterium | reverse complement strand
GTTCGTCCGGAAAGGCCCCCAGAAAGCCGACGCAGAGTTCCAGGTGATGGGGCAGCCATTCATCGTCCGAATCAAGAAAAGCTATGTAAGAGCCGGCGCTGGCGCGCAGACCCGCGTTGCGCGCCCCGGCCGTTCCCCGATTCTCCTGCCGGATGAGTTTCAATCGCGGGTCGCATCCTTCGATCAGCGCCACGGTATTGTCGGTCGACCCGTCATCCACGACGATCAACTCCCAATCAGTGAATGTTTGCGCCTGAACGCTCCGGATTGCGCGCCTGATTGTGTCGGCGCGATTGAATGTGGGCATGATTACTGAAACTAGCGCCATAATCTTTTGATCCCGACCCGCGCCCGGAAGCCGTAATACTTGGCTAAATCGCGAAAGGCCGAAGCGCCCGGCGGCATCGGGTTCAGCCCTCTTCCACGGAGAGCCGCGTTGGCGGAATAAACGATCCGCCGGCGCTCGGACGCGAGAGTGCGAAAAGTGATACTGAAGGAGACTGAGACCTCGTCGCCATTCCTCACCCAGTGAGGCGCGACCACCGGAAAGTGCAATCCTGTCCCGGGCGTCAACTCGAAGATGGAGGCCTTTTGCCGATACTCCTCATTGAACGCTATCTGCGTCTCGAAATCGGAAAAATATTTCTCGAGGGCGCCTTCTGACAGAATCGATCGGTCACCGCCGTCCCAGATGCTGATCTGCTTCTTGCCACGAATCTGAAGCAGAAAGTTATACTCCGGATCCGCGTGAAAGGGCGTGATGGAGCCTGGAGAAGAGATGAAGATGAATCCCTCCCTCCGAAACATGCCCGGATCGATCGGTTCGGAAAAGAGCTGAACTTCATCCAGACAGCGATCCAGCAACTGTCGGTATTCCGGATCGAGTTCAACGTTATTTATTACCATCCACGAGCGACATTCCTCGATCCGCTGAATCGTCTCCCGGATCGACAGTCCAGTGCGTGGTCCCTCATATAAGCCAGTGGCGACCGAGATGTCCGCCCCATTGTATTTGACCTTCTCCTCGGGCAGTCGATTTGCAAGCTCGATCAAACGCCGGAGAGAAAATAAAGGGTGGTCGGCGAGATGATGTTTGACGAGAAACGGGGCGCGGTTGAAACCGGCGCGAAACGCCTCGCCGTCAATCTCCAAAAGTCTGGCCGGCCCTGGCGTTAGCGTCTCTTCCGCATCGGTTTCAAGGCGGGTGTTCAGGGGCGGAAGCGCGTCAATATTGGGCGGCAATGTATTTTCGGCTGAACACGTGGGTTGAAACCGCCCTAAGGCAAAAAAGTCCCGTTTGGTAATTTGCAAGCGTTTTCTTTTGCGCATCTATATACCGTCCATTCTCAACAGCTCAATTAATGATTCCGCGCAGTATAGAAATTATGATCGGCGGCCCGGGCTATAGAACCTGCGGATCACCGGCCTAGTAGGTCTCGGCGGAAAATCCGCCGATTACCCCACTTCAACAAAGGGAGCGCCGCGATCGCCAAATCTCCACGAGGCTTGCCCGTGCTGACCACCATGGTTTGAATCGCGCGGCGGTCAGTCCACAGTTGATTGATCATAAAACGATCAGGATTGGCGCAAGAGTCCATCCACCTGATTTGCGTCCGCTCGTGCAGCAGACGGATGTTCTCCAACTCCAGGAGCACGCCGGGCGAGTAGCGCGCGTACTCTTCATCGAATGCGATCTTGAAGGCGAAAGACCCAACCCCGGAGAGAAAGTTGACCTTGTATGCGATCGGACTACCGTTAAAACGCAGCGCGAGCATCATCAACTTGCCGCGCCGGAAAGCCTCTCTGGCGATCTCCACGAAATACTTCCGATCCGCCTCGTTGCTGGCGAGCGCGCAGCCCCCATCGCCTTTCCAAGTAGTCGCCTCGAACTCGATAAACTCCTCGATCCAGGCGTCGACGTCGGAGTCGGCGTCAAGCGCCGCGTATTCGAGTCGGCCCGTCTCCGCAAGGCGTCTCTCCTGACGCCTGTACTCTTTTCTTCGAGCGCGATTCAGCGCCGCGCGGATATAGTCTTCGGCGTCGGCGGCGGGACGAAACATCGCGCGCGTGAAGGACTCCGCGACATAGGCAGATTTCGAATTTTCGTGAAGGTAATCGACCAGTAGATGATGGAACGGCCCTTCGCCCGTGACGAAACCAAACTCCATCAGCGAGCAGTTGTGACCGCCAGTATCTAGCCAGTTGAAGAAGGCGGCGAGCGCCTCGCGCCCGTATCCTGCTCTCAGGAGCGGCGCGCACAGATAAACCATCTCCGGCTTCCTCCATAAGCAAAGCGTTTTGAGCGGCAGCTTACGGGAGACGACATCGCAATGATCTCTGATTTCGAGAGGGAAGAAGCCGCACAACAGCGGCGGCCCGAGTGGCCGCGCAGGATCGGGAGTCTGGGCAAGCGCAAACAACGAACGCTTTTCGTGTCCGTAAGCCTGAAGCGCAGGCATCAGCGTCCACGGCTCGTAAAACGCGTTCGGCTCGATAGTGGCGGCGGCCAGGTTTTCCCACGCGGCGACATGCTTCTCTAGGGCGGTCAAATCCTTGACGACGACTATCGACATCTTTGCGGCGTCGGCTGTGACGTCGCCGCCGGGGTTAGGCGTTTCGGCGGCCTTCAGTCGAGCCTGTGTCGCCAGCGCCCCGATTACTGATCTTCTGGTTACCTCCTCTTTAGTCGGGTCGGTCATCGTCGCCGAACGGGTAAGTCTCATCCTCATTTTTCTGACTCCTTTGAGCTACTATCTACTACCTAACACTTACCACCTACTACCTAAAAGGTGGGATTTTTAGTTAGTAGGTATTAGGCTTTAGTCCACATGAAGGTCGCGACGAGCGCCTTTCCGGCCGATTGTCTTAACAGACTTCAGTTTGCGATTGATCCAACCGAAAAATGGAATCGCCGAAACGGCCAAATCGCCGGGCGCTCTGCCGGCGCTGACGATCAGGCTTTGGACCGTCCGCCGCCCCAGCCAGAGCCGGTTGAACATGAAGTTGAATGGATCGGTGCATGAATCCACCCACTCTATCTGCGATTGGGCATGGAGCCGGCGGACGTTTTCGACTTCCAGCAGCATTCCCGGCGAATAACGCGAATAGTTCTCATCGAAAGCGATCTTGAATGTGAACGAAGCCCGCCCGGCGAGGAAGTCGATCTTGAACGCTATCGAGCGACCGTCGAGACGCAGCGCCAGCATTGCCAACCGGCCTTGCCGAAAAGCCTCCGCCGCTATCGTCTTGAAATAACTTCGTTCAGCTTCATTCGAAGCGAGGGCGCTGTTCTCACGACCCTTCCAGCCGCCGTCTTCCAGTCGCAGAAACTCTTCGATCCACACGGCGACGTCATCACCCGGAAGGAGCGCGTCATATTCAAGGAGCCCCATTGCAGACAACTGCGCTTCCTGGCGTCTGATCATCTTGCGATGCTTGGCGGATAGGGCGGCGCAAAGATATGTATCGGCGTCGGCCAGGGGATGAAATAGCGCGCGCGTGTGGACATCGTAGAAACGATTCGGTCTGCCGCATCGGTAGAGATAATCCACGAGCGTCTGGTGAAACGGGCCGTCGCCAGCGATCATATTGAATTCAATCAGCGCCGCGCCTCGCATGTCAGTCGCGAGCCAATCGAAGAACGCCTCCAATGTCGGTCGCTCATACCCCGCTCTGATTAGCGGCGTAGTCAGGAAACAGTGTTTGTGCCTCCAGAGTCGAAGGAATTTAACAGGAAGCCCTTTGTATCCGCGCCCGCATTCGAGCGGGAATAGACCGCAGAGCAACGGCGTTCCGGGTCGAGAAGGATCGGCGGCGAAAATAAGCGCGGTCAAAATCTTTTTGTCGGCGCCAAGATAACGAAGGGCAGGGGTCATCATCCACGGTTCGAGGAACACATTCGGTTCCAACGCCGATGCGGCGAGATCCTCCCACGCAGGGACATACTTTTCCAGAGCGGTCAAATCATTGATCACCACCACCGACATCTCGGCTCCATCGGCTGTGACGTCGCGGGCGAACGGGCGCGATGCGGCCGAGGTCGGCGGCGCCGGAGTGTCCATGACGGATCTTCCGCTTACCTTTTTATTCGCCATTCGAACTTCCTCTATGTCTCCATAGGGTCTCGCCATTTAGACGGTCGAACAATTCCGCTAACCGGCCGGCGAGCTTACGCCGGTCGAACCCGGCTACGATCTTCGGATCAGCGATGGGCCCGCGTTCCCCGGCTTTCCATTGCCGATAGCGTTCACGGACGGCGCCGAGTACGCCGGCGTCATCCTTCGGATCAACGACCCACCCGGCGCCAGTCCTTCGCAGAAAATTGGCCAACGCGCCCTCCGGCGTGATCGCCAGAATGGGCCGCCCCGCCCGCAAATATTCATAAGTCTTGCCCGGAATCTGGATAATGAACGTCTCGGCCAGCAACAAGAGCAAATCGGCTCGCATCATGCGCCGGAACGTTTCCTGACGCCCGCGTGGGCCAAGAATGTTGACGCAATCACTCAATCCGCACTTGACAGCCATCTCCTTCACCGAGCGCCCTTCGCTGGTTTCACACCAACCGACCAGATCGACACTGACTCGTTCGCGTTCGATCTCGCCGGAGTCAATCAATGTCCTCAGGGCGCGGAATAACGGTTGTGGGTCGCGTTCGATGTAGAATTTCCCGGTGTAAGCGATCAGAAACTTCTCCTCGCTTTCCTGTTCGCGCCGTATCCCGGCCGGCGACTCTTCCCACTCTTCGTCGTCGTAGCCATTCGGCACGGCGAAGAACTTGTCTGCGGGGAGGCTCGGATACGTTCGCCGGAACGCGGCGGAATGCTCTTCAGTCACGCTCACGACCGCCGTGGCGCGCGTGACCACAATCCGCTCCAACCACTTATTCGACCAGTCCGCAATGAAACTTGTTGGCGCTTGCCAGGTGCCCGCGATCCAGGGATCGCGAAAGTGCGCGGTCCAAGGCAGACCGGTCAAATACGACAGCGCCAGCCCGACCAGATGATTCGTCCAGAATGGGCCGGAGGAGAAAATTTGTTCCGCCTTCGACTTTCGCGCCGCTTTCAGTCCGGCCACGACGGCCGGCAAGATCCACCCGGTGTATATGTCGGGAATGCTCAGCGCCGACAGGGCCAATCGCCGCAGCTTTCCTTTCTCAGCCAGCGGCCTGTCTACGACGATGGCTGTCTCGGCGGCGACTCCGCTCCGGTCTTGCGGTTTGCGCCTGAGCGCTGATCTGAGCCAGCGATAGAAATCGAACGGGTGCGGCAAAAGGCGCGTCCTGACAATCGCGTCAGGCAATCCCAGCTTGGCTATTT
>DASTMP010000142.1:0-1644 GCA_035714085.1 Blastocatellia bacterium | reverse complement strand
GCGCTCCTGCATCGGCGGCGCCATGAGCCAGGTGGAGAACACGCTGGCGCTGTCGATCCTGCTGCGCCGCTTCCGGCCGGAGTACGTCGGGACTGAGCCGCCCGGCATCAACGCGACGGTGACGCTGACGCCCAAGGGCGGCCTGCCGTTCAGGATCCGGGCGCTGAGCTAGGGTTTGCGCGACACCGCGTCCGGCCTGTCGTCAGGCGAAATCGAGGCGTGCGAGGTGCTTCTGGTGAAGATCTTCTGGTCTTGGCAGAGCGACCACCCTGGCAATATCAGCAGGCATTTTGTGCGCGAGGCCTTGGAGGCTACCGTTATCGCGCTGAATGAAGACCTCGCCATCGAGGAGCCCGAACGAGAGATCACTCTCGATCATGACCGGAAGGGTGTTCCCGGCTCGCCTGACCTGGCAAGCGTCATCCTGGAGAAGATTCGTGGCAGCGATGTCTTCGTGGCCGATGTCACGCCTGTTGGCTTGACTGGGAATGACCCGCCCAGGAGCGTGATGAATCCGAATGTTGCAATCGAGCTTGGCTATGCCCTGCATACCATCAGTGATCGCCGCTTGATCATGGTGATGAACGCGACGTTCGGGGCGCGCGCCGATCTGCCCTTTGATTTGCGGCACAAGGCCGGGCCGCTCTTCTATCGATTGAAGCCTGGAGCCAACAAAGATGAGATCGAGGCAGCGCGGGCGCGCCTCGCCGGAGAGTTCAAAGTTGCGTTACGAGAAATCTTGCCGACACTGCTGCCTGTCACACGGCCATTCGCCGAAACGTCATCACGTCCCAATGACCCTTCGCGCTTCTTCCAGCCACGACGGACGTTGGCCGTCCGCGGGGAGGCGTTCATCGCGGAAGAGACGCCCATTCTTTATCTGCGGGTTATCCCCACCAAACCAACGGAACCTCTGAAACGGGCCGCAGCGATCAGTCTGGTCCGACAGGGCTCGCCTGACCTCAATCCCTTCTATTACCATCGAAGTGGCTCTAGCTTTGAGCCGAATGGATTCGGCGCTATCGCCTTTGACGCCGTCTACGATAGGCACGAGATTATCTCGGCGGCTCAGCTATTTCTGAACCGCGAGATCTGGGCCTTTAATACGGTCTCTCTTTCGCCAGAGTTGGCGAAGTCACGCACCGGGCGCTTGGGCATTCCAACGCTATCAGTTGAGCAGACCTTTGCTCTGATGCTTCCGCAGTACCTCCGCTTTATGAACGACAGACTCGGTGTGCCTCCGCCCTACCGCATCGAAGGTGGCGCCGCCGGTATTAAGGACTATGTGATCTTCACGCCCGGAAAGTTCGTCGATCAACAGTGGGGACCCATTCACCAAAACCATGTCTCCTGGTCAGGGACGCTCGCGAGCCTCGATGCCAAGGAAGTTGACATCGCTCTACTCAACATCTTTGAGGCAATCTTCGACGCTGGCGCTTGTACACGTCCGCAAGGACTCTATGGGTTCCCAGGCGAAACGCCCGGAACCCTGCCCAGCGATCGTCAGAACTGATACCGCCTGAGCCCCCCGTCCACCGGGATCACCGTGCCGGTGATGTACCCCGCCAGCGGCGAGGCCAGGAAGCACACGAGACTGGCGATGTCGGCGGGGTCGCCGTAGCGGCCGACGGGGATCTCGTGCTC
>DASTMP010000141.1:0-35080 GCA_035714085.1 Blastocatellia bacterium | reverse complement strand
GCAAGGTTCGTACGATCAAAAAGGCCAGGAGCGGGACGGCAATCGCGTAAACGTACTGCGTCCGCGACACGCCGATGCCGAACGGAAACCAGATGCCCGGCACGCCGATCGTATCGAGCAGCTCGCCGCCAAATAATGCGGCCATAATCGAGGCTAACGTGACGAGCGCCAGGATCCGCATTGGTCCGCTGCGGACAATGCGCGCGCCTATCACGACAAACAGCGCGATCGACCCGAGCCGGCTGCCGCTTGTGACACTCGCCGAATGGATCACGGCGCCGATAGTCCCGGCGACCGCCAGCACTACAGCCGACACATCGATGCTTCGCCACGGACGCAGGGGCCAACGGTTCCAGGCCAGCGTCCAGGCGGCCACCACTGGCGCCCACATCACTGACGCCAGCCACGCATAGGTAGCCAGATCTAACAGATCGGTCCATGCGACGATCGCATTGTTGAGCCTCCTGGCTGCCATGAGCGCAAGCGCGATGCTGGCAAAGATCAAGAAACTCTTGTGGCTGCTGCGAGACCGGCGCCCGAGCGCCAAGCCGATGACTGCCAACATGGCGATCGGCTCGATCACTTCGACGATGTAACCGGCGATGGTTCGCTCCCATTGCACGCGGTGGAGCGCATCGCTTATTGGCCGCGGAGCCAGTATGGGCGCGCTGTGCATGCCGCCGCCGTCTGCGCTGCCCCCGGAACCGGGAAGCTTGTATGCGCGGACGGCGAGAATGCCACGAGTGCCCGCCGCATCGACGGGAAGGGCGAACCGCAGCGGCCGCGTGCCGACGACGCGCGGGGCTGGGCCGAGCCTGCCCGACCCGCCTAGCAATTGGCCGTTCCAATAGAGTTCGTAGCCGTCCTCGACGAGGGTCGGCCCGAGGATGTCCCACGACGCGCGTCCGGCCGGCGCCGCCACCGCGCGCCGGTACCAGGCGTAGCCGTGATAGCCGGGATGACCGTGCGCCATCCACCCGCCTACGTAATCGGGCAGACCTACGTCGCCGTCGTGGCTGCCCGGCAAGGCGGTCATATCGACCGTCTCCCAACCGCTATCGTCTGTATTGGCGTCCGCCCAGTGTGGGTCATCGCCGGTATGGAATCGCCAGGAGCCATCGAGCAGAGTAGCTGCGGCGCGCAGCTCCGGCGGATCAGGGCGGCCGCCGCTCGCCAAGTCGGCGATCACGATGGCCAATGCCATCAGCGTCGCTATGACGATGCCGAGGATCAGTTTGCGTTGTGTTGCGTCGATCGAGGCCGCTGTCGTTCTAACCGTATGAATTGCTGTCATACGGTTAAACTAACATAACCGTATAAAATCAGCAATTCTCAATACGGAGAACTCATTCAATCTGAAGACGATAGAGAGAAGCCATATGCCGATAGAGGGCCTCTATGGATTTAAAAACAAGGACATTGAAAAGGTGTCGTATCGAAGCCCAGAGTTTTACCTTCGTGCGTAACCCTTGATGCAAGCTACGAAAGAAGCGACAACATCGCTGTTGGATTTGGTCGATCGTAAATGCCAGGAACATCAACAACGCCAGAACCGTCGCCAGATGCTGTATGCCGTGCCCGTAATTATGTTCGAAGATGCGCCACTTAGTCCCGAGTGATGATAAGAAATCTCTCCGTTACGATGTTTGCGTGTGATACAGCTAGAGCAATGTACCTTGGTCGAAGAAAAATGTTCGACGCCGTCTATGGAAACGATCACGTGTTTGTCTCGATACTCATACTCACCGATCACGCCTGCCTCCGAAAGAAGTGAGAAGCAGGTCCGAAACAGCGGACGCAATAACTGCGTATCTACTGGATCAAGGATGCCCCGCATCTGGTTATCAGAGGGAATGTTTCCCTCAATCCGATAGATGTTGTGCAGATTGTTTTCTTCCGCCGTGCTCTGAGATTTGAAATCGAGCAGCGAAGGGTGTTTGAGTGAAAACATGGCGAAGGCGGCTTTCAAGACATCCGGCAACTGATACTGCACAGCGTTGCCGGTCCGGTTGTCGGGAATCGTCCGAAATTGTTCATCCAATGTCTTCATCAGCTCGTCAAATGTCAGCGATTGTTGAAGTTGGGCGTAACTCTTTGGCATTCGCCAAGTTTATAGCATTTATTAGATTCCGTATTGAGAATTGCTGGTATAAAATATGGTCATACGATTATATTGGACGGTCGCCATGGACAGCGGGAATTACAGATATCAATTTGTCGCCGGAAACCTCGCGCTCGATTTCGTCAACACGGTCGCATTTCGAGCGGATCCCGGGAAGAAGAAGGACCATCTGCAACGTACCGAGGATGTGCGCCGGTGGGCTAGCCAGGCTCAGTTGCCGGATCGGGCTGCAATCAACTCCGGCCCCCTGGCGGGGACCGCGGCGCTGCGGCGCATCCGCGCAGTCCGCGAACAACTGTTTGCGGTTTTCCATGCAATTGCAAGCGATGACCCGATCCCGGCGGACACACTTGCCCGGGTTGGCAATGCGTTGCACGATTGTTGCGCCAGGCGATGTTTGTCCATTGAGGGAGCGGAGGTTCGCTGGACCTGGCGACCTGGCGCGCGGTGTACGGATTATTTGCTTTATCCCGTCCTCACGGCAGCAACCGATCTTCTCACCTCTGTTTCGCGCGGTTTGGTCCGTCAATGCGAAGACGCAGGCTGCGGCTGGCTGTTTTTGGACCGTTCCAACGCCCGCAAGAGACGGTGGTGCAGCATGGCGGACTGCGGCAACCGAAATAAGGCCCGGAAATACTACCGGCGCGAGGCCGGTTTGATCTAGCGGTTAAGATCATCGGCCTGGGACGCGACAGAGTAGTTCGCGTACCGGTCCATCAAATTAAGCGCCTCTCCTCGTGTTGCTTTTTAGAAAAACCAATCATCCTCGCCGAGAGAAACGCGCCTTCCGCCACCAAAGCATCAGACTGTTCCTAAATATTGCCTTCTGTTGAGGGTATCCGTGCCGGGTGTAGTTGATCCATGGCAACGATTCTTACGGAAATGGGCCATTTCGATTTGTTGCCCACGAGAAACCTTCAGAGATCATTGATCTGAAAGAACATACAAGATGCTCCCAAGAACACCAGAATTCGTCAAAACCGGTCAGGTGATCGTGGACATCGGCGCCGGCTCAGGTTATTTCACACGCCGGTTCGCGGCGGCCGTCGGCCCCACAGGCAAAGCCATCGGCATCGAAATCGATTCGGCGATGGTCCGCAGCTTGAACGCCGACGCCAGGCGGCTGGCCCTAACGAATTACGAGGCCCGCCTGGTTGAGCCTGCTGACCCACTGCTGGCAGCGCGTTCGGCGGACGTGATCTTTCTTTGCGACACCTATCATCACATCAATGAGCGCGTGGCTTACTTTGCGAACGTCAGGCAATCGCTCAAGCCCGGTGGCCGGCTGGTGATTTTTGATTACGTGCGAACGAAAGAAAGGTCCGAGCACAGCATTGTTAAAGAGGAGGCAGTCGACGAATTGCGCCGCGCTGGATTCCGGCTGGCGAGGGAGTTCGATCTGCTGTTGCCGAAACAGTACTTCCTCGAGTTTGAGCCTGAGCCCGATCGGAAGATGAATGAGTGATACGCTCACTGGTAGAAGCCGTCCACTGTACGATTAACATCATAACCAGCGGCGGACTCGACTCTTGTATGCGAGGTAGGCGCCGCCAAACTTGCGCTCGAGGTAGGCTTCCTCGGGCAAGATAGCGAACCGCTGGAGAACCCAAGCGCAAACAGGGGTAAGGGCCAGAATCCACACGTTCATGAGTATCACGGCGACTCCGATACATATGAGCGCCATCTGCAAATACATGGGATTGCGCGTAAATCGGTACGGCCCGCGCTCCACAATCACAGTTGTTGGCTTCCAGGGATTTTCGTTTTGCCCTGTTCTGCGGAAGAGCACAACGGACCAAAGGCCGAGGCAGAAAAAAGCGCCGGCTATAATGAGGCCGCCGACCCAATACCGCGCCGGCGATGGAATCTCAAAGCCCGGGTCCACCGGCCATAGACGGCCGAGCCCAACTCCGGCAAGTATCGTCAGCAGCGGTACACCGGGAGGAAATATACGTACATCTGCAGCGTCTTGTTGTTCAGAATCCATATGACACTCTCGAAATGAGCAGAAGTAATCGCGCTCAAAGGCGACCTAAGGGTCTGCATAAACCGCCGGGCGGAGCGGATCGGATCGCGGTCAGCTGCGTGCGGTGTTGGGCCACGATATTTGTCACTGCTAGTTCGACCGGTCCGTCACCTGTCATCTGACCGCGACAGAACCGGCTTGATATCAATGACTGGTGTTCCGTCAATCGCCTCAATCGGCCCGACCTTCAATCGCTGCCCGGCGATTTCCAATACGGTTACTCGATGAAGCCCGACAGGATTGGGTCGGTCCGGCGATCGCGTTGCGAAGACCCCGGTCAGCGGAGCTTTAGGATTGCGCCCAGGGTGTACCTGAAGTATGTCGCGCTGCGCTCTGTCGAGCCATGTGATCACTATGATTTCGTCGCCAGACCTGATGCCCAGCAGCCCATCGGCCACATCCGAGGATACTTCGACCCATGCCTCCGGAGCGCCTTCGTAGCCCTGGCGGGGCGCAGCGTGGCGATTCGTTAGATCGGAATGTATGATCCCAACAGGTGTCAATATATATGATCTTTCAGTCATGGTTGATCTGCCAAATGTACCATAGTGTTGAGGGCCGGCACAGGCCGTACATTCAGTGATTCACTGTATCCGGCAGCGTGTATGCAATGATGTAATCGCCGAGCTTCGAACCCAGGCCGACGTGGCCTCCAGGCGCGATTACCAGGAACTGTTTGCGGTCAGGCGCGAGTTTGTAGGTGATCGGCCCGGCGTGCAACCCGGCGGGCAGATCGAATTGCGTGACCACTTCCCCTGTCCGCGCGTCGTGGGCGCGCAGTCGCAAGTCGCGTGAGCCTGCGTGAAAAACCAGTCCGCCGGCCGTCGCGAGTGGCGGGCCGAAATTATTCAATCCGCGCACGCCCAGTTTTCGATCCTCGCCGACGGGCTCGCGCCAGATGATTTCGCCGCGATTCAGATCGATCGCTACTATCCATCCACAAGGCGGACGATTGCAGGGCACATCACCTTCGGCGAACGGCTTGCGATCCATAAAATAACGCAGCCCCGTCCCCTTGCCGGTCATCAGCCACCACAGCCCTGAAAGTCCCGTGCGCATTATCTTGCCGTCTGTGTCGTTGAAGTTGGAATCGGGCAGCTGTCCTTCGCAGCCCGACTCAGGACAGGGATCGCCCGGCGCCATCTCCAGATGATTCAGCCTCACGAGTCTGGCTCCCGGATATTCCGAGGCAGCCTTTCGACCGTGTCCTGGCATTTTTTGTCTCGTTACTTTTTGAGGAGATGAACCCCCCTCGCAAGTTGACTTCGAGGACATCTCATTCGGCGAATCGGTCTGAGAATTCTCCTCAGCCACGGATCGGCTCTACTCGGCTCTGTTTTTAGCTTCGTCCTTGCCCAGATTTTTCTCCTTGATTCCAAACAGGAGATCTTTCATTCGCCGAATCGATGTGCGTTTTCGCTGAAGGAGAGAGACGATGGTGAGCAGAATGTTCAATAACTTCTCGATCAATTGCGCATCGCCTTGATCGAGTTCGCCCTGTTTGACGCGATTGATGAGCTGCTTGATCTCGGTCGTATCAGTGGTTGGGATGTCATCGTTATTTTTCATAGGCGGCGATCGCGCCGATCCTAGGCCAGGCAAAAAAGAACGCCAAGGCCGGAGCGCAAATATTTTTTTCACGATGGCTAATTGCAGAGGCACGATTGGTTGTGGCCATGACCTTTCTTGTTGACACTCGACAAAACGTCAGCTACCCTCTGCCTTGTCGAATGTCGAGGGGCTATATGAAAAAGACACAAACCGATTTGTTGCAGGGAACGCTTGATCTGCTAGTGCTCAAGACGCTTCAGTCCGGTCCGACTCACGGATGGGATATTGCGCAGCGCATCCAGCAGGTTTCACAGGACGTACTTCGGGTAGGCCAGGGATCATTATATCCGGCGCTGCACCGGCTGGAGGCGCAAGGCTGGATCGCTTCGGAGTGGGGAGCGTCGGAGAACAACCGGAAGGCGAAATATTACAAACTGACCGCCGCCGGCCGGAAGCAGTTAGAGGCTGAGACCGAGACATGGAGGCTTTTTACCGGGGCGGTTGAACTGATCCTGAAAACATCCTGAATGGGAGGATATGGCGATGCTCAACAAGTTGAGACTGCGATTACGGGCGCTCTTCTTCAAGCCTAAAATGGAAGACGAACTGCAAGCGGAGCTGACGTTTCACCTGGAGAGGGAGATCGAGGAGAACATCGCTCGCGGAATGACCCCGGAGGACGCGCGTTACGCCGCCATTCGCAGCTTTGGCGGTGTCGAGCGGGTTAAGGAAGAAAGCCGGGATGTGCGTGGATCCGCCTCTTTGAAGAGTTGTGGCAAGACCTGCGCTACGGCGCGCGGATGTTGATGAAGAATCCAGGCCTCGCATTGATCGCCGTTATCACATTAGCGCTGGGCATCGGCGCGAACACGGCGATTTTCAGCATCGTCAATGCCGTGCTGCTGCAACCGTTGCCTTATCCGGACTCACATCGTCTCGCGCTGATCTCAGAAAATTTCACGCAGCGGGGATTGAGTCGGATTCGCGTGTCGGCGCCGGAATATCTGGATTACCGAGACCGCAGCCGGTCTTTCGAGCAGGTCGCCGCATATCGATTTCAATCCTTCACGCTGACAGACGCGGGCGAGGCGGAGTTGCTGCGAGGCGCGGTAAGTTCGACCAATCTCTTCGCCACGCTCGGAGTCAAGCCTGCGCTTGGCCGCGCTTTCCTGCCGGGCGACGACCAGCCCGGCGCCGGCCAGGTCGTCGCGCTCGGGAATGCGTTGTGGCGGCGGCGTTTCGGAGCCGACCCGAGTGTGATCGGTCAAAAGCTGACCGTGAATAACAATGTGGTCGAGGTAGTCGGAGTGATGCCGCCGGGATTCCAGGTTCCGCCCCAGACTGAGATTTGGGCGCCGATCAGTTTGACCAGCGAGTTGCTGGGGCAACGCATGGGGCCGCGCAACCTGCTCGTGCTGGCGCGTCTCAAGCCTGAAATCGGCTTGCAGACTGCGCAAGCGGAAATGAACACTCTGGCGCGGCAGTTTCAGGAGATGTATCCGGACGCATATTCGGCCGAGAGCGGTTGGAGCGTGACGGTGACTTTGCTGCGCGAACAGGTCGTGGGCGGTATGCGAAGCGCGTTATGGATATTGCTTGGCGCCGTCACATTTGTGCTGTTAATCGCCTGCGCCAACGTAGCGAACCTGCTGCTTGCGCGCGCCTCGGCGCGATCGCGCGAGATGGCGATCCGCGCGGCGCTGGGCGCGGGACGGGGGCGCATCGTCCGGCAGTTGCTGACCGAGAGTCTGGCGCTGGCCTTGATCGGGGGATCGCTGGGCGTGTTGATCGCGCTCTGGGGCGTTGACGCCATACTCAGGCTCAACCCGGACGTTCTGCCTGCGACGGCGAATGTCAGAATTGACGGCGTCGTCATGGCATACACGCTGATCGTTTCTTTACTGACCGGCGCCGGCTTCGGGTTGGCGCCAGCGATTGCCACTTCCAAACTCGATCTGACCGGAGCGTTGAAAGAGGGCGGGCGTAGCGGCGACTCGGGCCGTCGCGGTATGCGCAATACGCTGGTCGCGCTGGAAGTCGCGTTATCGCTCGCGCTGTTGATTGGCGCGGGTTTATTGATCCGCAGCTTTTGGCGCGTGCAAGCGATAGATCCCGGCTTCAGGGCGGAGAACTTATTGACGATGGGCATTGCGCTGCCGCAGACGAAATATCCCGACAAGCAGCAGGTCGCGAATTTCTATCAGCAGGTCCTGCAACAAGTCGAAACACTGCCGGGAGTGCAGTCGGCTGGATTGATCGCCGGGTTGCCGCTCGGCGGGTCTAGGAGCACCTGGGGGTTCACGACCGAAGCAAAACCGCGGCCCGCCGCGCTCGAAGATATTCTGGAAGCGACCAATCGCGTGATCAGTCCCGGATACTTTCGCACGATGGGCATTGCGTTACGCCGCGGGCGCGATTTCACGGCGCAGGACAGCGATGACGCGCCGGGCGCGGTGGTCATCAACGAAACGATGGCAAGGCGCTTCTGGCCGAATGAAGATCCTCTCGGCAAACGAATCAAACTGGGCAGCCCGGAACCTCAACGCACGTGGGACGGCCAATGATTGACGATCATTGGTGTGGTAGGCGACGTGCGCGCGGATGGATTGGAGAGCGACGCCGCCCCAGAGATGTACCTGACTTACTTACAGAATCCGTGGCGCGGGATGCCCAGCCGTCCATACATGACATTGGTCGGACGCGCGATGTCGCTGGCGGCGCGAAGCTCGAGTGACCCGACAAACCTTCTCAACGCGGTCAACCACCTGAGCTACGACGAGAACGCCGAGAAGAAGAGCGGGATGTAGTGTTAACCGCATTCGTCGGAAAATCTCCGTCATGGGCCCGACGCCCTTCCATCTGCCGCCGAAGCGCGTAGAATGAGACCGCCCAGAAGCCTCTTGCAGTGAATTTTCCTCGCCGCCAGCGCCGGTCCATGGTGGGAAAGAGGGTTTCTGTGACCACAGCTTGCATCGTTGTTCATTATTTTGAAAAGAATCTGAATCCTGAATTCAATAACGTATGGGTGAAGGGATAGAAAACCCCTCGGCTGAATCCATCAAAAAAAAGGTCGAAGACCTGTTTGGGATCGTGGACTGGGCCGCCGATATCTGGCGCAGTAAAAACTGGGTCAGGAGACTTCTGCTGCTCGACGTATTGCTACTCACTTTCAATCCCTTTTTTATCAAATTCATCCCTGGCTCGTTCATTCCCGACCACTACGACCTCTATTTCTGGGCCGTCACCGGACTCTTCTTCGTCATCGCATTGGTCATCGGCATCCGAGCCAAAGCTGTTCGGCCCGCGCCGACGCCGCCGGACAGGCGCAGTCCGATTAAAGGACTGCTGGCGTTTGACACAGTGGACGAAGAGGTCTTCGCGCGCTTGCAGCGTCACAATGAATTGCTCGAATGCGCGCAGGCCATTACCGATCACAATTATCGCTTCGGCATACTAAGCGCGGATTCGGGCAACGGTAAGACTTCGTTTCTGCAAGCCGGTCTGCTGCCCGCGCTGCGGAAGCGCGATCACCGTTGCGTTTACGTCAAATTCGCCGAACTCGATCCCGTCGTCTCGATCAGACAGGCGCTGGCCGGGCGCCTTCCTCCGGACACGCCACCCGACGCCACACTCTCGAAGTTGTTGCGTTCTGCGCCGCGCTCCGAAGACAAAGAGACGGGGCCGCTCGTGCTGTTGCTTGATCAGTTCGAGCAGTTCTTCGTCCATCAGAAGCGCAAGAAAGATCGTGAGCCGTTCATCCGACAGTTAAGCGAATGGTACAAGGGCGATTCCGCGACGCCGGCCAAATTGCTCATCAGCATCCGCCGCGATTTCCGCGGTCATCTGGACGAGATACATAAGACAATAGGCTATTCGCTGGGACCGCAGCAGATTTTCAATCTGGAGAGATTCACTCCCGAGCAGGCCGCGGAGATCTTCCACATTCTCGCCGAATCGGCCCAACTGGAATGGGACCGGGGCTTCATCGAAGAGGTGACCGCGCGGGAACTCGCGGCCTCCGATGACGGACTCATCTCGCCGGTAGACATTCAAATCCTCGCCTGGATGATCGCACGCCAATCCGCCGGCGAGGATCGCGCCTTCACACGCAGCGCGTTCCAGAAGCTCGGCGGCGTCGAAGGATTGTTGGAACGATTTTTGACTCGCGCGCTGGATGCGCGAGAAACGACGCCGCGACGTCAGGCGGCGACCAAAGCGCTGCTGGCTTTGACCGATCTAGAACGCGACACACGTGCGGGCGCACTCACACTTGACGATCTCCGGCACAAACTCGGCGACGCCGTCCCCGATTCCGAATTGAAAGAGGCCATCGAATGGTTGACGCGGGGTGATGTGCGGTTGGCCGTGCCCGTCAAACGCGATGACATCGAAGGCTACGAGCTTGCTCACGAACGTCTGATCCCTGCTCTGAGACGCATCGCCAATAAGGAGCTTACAGAAGCCGACCGAGCCAATCTACTTCTCGACCGCCGCGCCAACGAGTGGCAAGGCAGCAATCGCGACAAACGTTATCTTTTCTCCTGGCGCGAGCTGCGGCTCATCGGCAAGCAGACTCCTTTTTTGCAATGGGGGCAAAACCGTAATGTCAAACAGGCGCTGCTCAGGGCGAGCAAGCGACGGCTTCGTTTTGGCTTTGCTCTGGTCGCCTTGCCGTTTTTGCTTGCCCCTACCGCGGCGCTCATTTGGTATAGCCAATGGGGAAAATTGCAGATCATCAAATGGGAGGTGGCGAGATCGAGTGAAAGTCTGGCAGATGAAGAAGCTTCGATACAGGTAGCAATGGCATATGCGACGATGGAAGAGTTTTCCAGAGCCCAGGGAATCGCGGAGAAGATCAGCAGTGAGTATTACAAAGCATTTGCCCTTGTAGAGATTGCGAAGGCGATGGCCGAGGTCGGAGCAAAGCAGCACGCGATAGAGCTGCTGAAGCGAGCCCGGGGAGTCGCGGAGAAAAGCAGCGATGAGCATTACAAAGCATCTGCCCTGATAGTGATTGCGAAGGCGATAGCCGAGGTCGGAGCAAAGCAGCGAGACGAAGAGCTGCTGAGGCAAGCCCAGGAGGTCGCGGAGAAGATCAGCGATGAGCATTACAAAGCATCTGTCCTGGTAGGGATTGCGAAGGCGATGGCCGAGATCGGAGCAAAGCAGCAAGCGATAGAGCTGCTGAGGCAGGCCCAAGTAGTCGCGGAGAAGATGAGCGATGAATCTTCCCTGAGAGAGTTTGTGAAGGCGGTGGTCGAGGTCGGAGCAAAGCAGCAAGATGAAGATCTGCTGGGACAAGCCATGGGAGTCGCGAAGGAGTTCAGCAGTGAGTATTACAAACCAGCTGCCCTGGCAGAGATTGCGAAGACGATAGCCGAGATCGGAGCAAAACAGCGAGACGAAGAGCTGCTGAGGCGAGCCCAAGGAGTCGCGGAGAAAATGAGCGATGAGCGTTACAAAGCATTTGCCCTGGTAGGGATTGCGAGGGTGATGGCCGAAGTCGGGTCAAAGCGGCAAGCGATAGAGTTGCTGAAGCAAGCCCAGGGAGTCGCTGAGAAGATCCGCAGTGAGTATTCCAAAGTATCTGCCGTGATAGGGATTGCGAAGACGATGGCCGAGGTCGGAGCAAAGCAGCAAGCGATAGAGCTGCTGAAGCAAGCCCAGGGAGTCGCTGAGAAGATCCGCAGTGAGCATTCCAGAGCATCTGCCGTGGTAGGGGTTGCGAAGGCGACGGCCGAGGTCGGAGCAAAGCAGCACGCGATAAAGTTGCCGAGGCAAGCCCAGGGAGTCGCGGAGAAGATCAGCGATGAGTATTCCAAAGCATCTGCCCTGGGAGAGATTGCGAAGGCGATGGCCGAGGTCGGAGCAAAACAGCGAGACGAAGAGCTGCTGAGGCAGGCCCTGAGAGTCGCTGAGAAAATGAGCGATGAGCGTTCCAAAGCATCTGCCCTGCGAGTGATTGCGAAGGCTGCGGCGGCTAAGGGAGATTTCCGTTTGGCGCGCGCTGTGGCTTCCAAACAGGTTAATAAGGCCAGGGAACTGGCGACGTTGGCATTGATTCTGGAAACATGGGCAAGATCGAAGGATCCTCGTTTAGCCGATAAGATTTAGGAGAATTGAAAGGACCAGATGAGGCATAAGGGAGTGGGAGGGGGTGCTTCGACGAATGTGATTAATACCCGGGGATCGTTCGAACCGCCGCCGAATCCGAGCCGAACCCGTCGTCCTGAATCCCTATCAATCACGCAACCCGAATAAAGGCGACGAGTGAGAAATTGTGGGGTTGAGGCGCCTTTATATTCTTGACGATTGATGGGGCCTAAGAACTTGCTACGCAGCGTTCGGCGCTTTCGTGGTAACAGATGACCAACCTAAAATTCTCAGGAGTAGTACGTATGAGCAAATTTTTTGCAGCCGTTCTCTTCGGCGCGTTAGTCTTTGGCGGCGCGTCATGCAGCAAGATCAAGACGATTACGGGCGACTACCAAAATCTGAAAAAGGTCGGCGACTTGTGGAGCGACGTGCCGCGGATGGACGGTCTCGGACCGTCAGAGGCGGAAATGCCGATTTACGTCAAACTTCTGATGCGAACCGCACTCAACAATCTCGGTCGTCTTAACAACGAAAACGAAGATCGGACGCACAGCACCGGCGATTGGGTGGTCTTTACAACCGCCAAACTTCCGGAGGACGTAAAGAATTTCTACACCAACGACCGGATGACCAGTTTCGGCGGATGGGATGCGAGCAAAAATTCGACCTGTCTGAACGGCAGCGAATACAGCTTTTCCGGCGTAGGCTGTGTCTTCGGAAAGAACTCAAACAATCGGGCAATTGGGCTACTCATCGTTGCGGCGCAGGACGAGCAAAAGAAACAGACAACCGTTTTCTTTGTGCGCGTCGAAACGGATGAAACGCCCGTCGCCAACAACCAAGCGGTCACAGCCATTAGTCCGAAAGCGGCGAAAGGACAAATCAAAACGCTGAACGGAACTGCGCCCTATGGAATCGAAAAACGTCCGATGCCCGCCGGTCTTAATCTCGACGAGCTATTGCCGAAACAGGTCGGACCTTATACGCGCGCGTTAATCGAAAAATCCAACCAGCGCGGCGCGCCGCCGTCGTCAATCGAAATTGACGGCAACTCGGTGTACGCAACATACGCGGCGGGTGACAAAGAAATTTTTGTCGAGTTTGCCGTAACCAGCAGCCCGGAGAACGCGCAAACCGCGCTGGACGTGGCGGCAACTGAAGTAACCGGCAAATTTCCTTCCGATCAGCGCTTCGGCTCCATTGGCACTGAACCGAGTTATTTGAATGTCAACAACCAATCCGGCGCCTTCTGTGCATGGACGCGCGGCGGCTACTACTTTTCGGCAAATGCAAAAGGCGGTAAAGCAGACCTCGACCTTTTTATGCGGTCGTTTCCATATTAGTCACCTACTCCATCTAAATCGCTATCTGTTTGATCAAGGCTTTAACTTGCGAATTGACTGGTGGACGCCCGGCGCCCTTCCGTCGCGAGAGTCTGGTCCAGAGGAGCTTAAACCCTTCGCGATGCCAGCGGAGAACGGTCTCCGGCTTGACGATCAAGAGAGCCGAGCGCCATTGACTCCAGACTTTGGAGAGCCAGACCCTGACGGTGTTTGAATCCGGAGGGGAGAATAGAGATGAAGGCAAGTAAGGCGTGGATCATCAAACCGACTGTATCGAGGGTGAAGAGGGAAGTCCAATGTTTGCTGAAGATCGGAATTTTGGCGAAGGACAGGTATTCTGGCATCGCTCGTACTGCCTGATCACCAGTGGAGGATCGACAATCGAGAAATTGCGGAAGTACATCGAAGAGCAAGGTAGCGAGTAGCGCCTCTCATCTCCACGCAGGCCTGACGGCTGTGGGGGGAGTATTCCCGGCGTGGGAAGATAAACCCACGGATTGCGATGACGTAGAAAAGCAGAATTCCCATCCTCAGTCGAAAATCGTTAAAAGCCACATTGCCCTTTAGTCACTTTGCCTTTACTCCTCTTCGTCTACGCTATACACTTCGGCTTCGATTTTGACAATGCTTCAATAACCCTGCCGCCGTTTAAGGAGAACACTGAAAATGAGGCAAGTGGGCAAATCAATCCACATCTTCCTGTTGCTTCTATTGGTACTAGTGTTCATCCCGAAATTGGCGCACTCACAGACGGTGAGTGTCTGGCTAACGACAGACAACCAAAGGACGAAGTTACAGCAACAGCCCTCAGTAACATTCTCAACTGCCGGAGGGGGTAGTAATCCGGTCTTTGTTGATGAAAACCAGGGTTACCAGACGATAGAAGGTTTCGGAGCTTCATTCACGGATTCTGCGGCTTACCTGCTTAACCATGTTGCGACCCCGTCAGCGCGGGCCTCCGCCTTGAACAACCTATTTACTCGTAATGGCATCGGCATCGGCGTCAGTTTTATACGCAACCCGATGGGCGCGTCTGACTTGGCGCGGAATCACTACTCATACGACGACCTGCCTACTGGTCAGACGGACCCCAACTTGATCTATTTCTCTATTGCGCACGATCAAACGGACATTATTCCGTTGGTATTGCAGGCCAAGCAGCTCAATCCTCAGCTCAAAATTATGGCCACGCCCTGGAGTCCTCCTGGATGGATGAAAGATTCCGGCTCGCTGATTGGAGGGTCGCTCCTTCCCAGTATGTACACTCCGTTTGCTAACTACTTCGCAAAGTACATTTTGGCCTACCATGTAGCGGGAATTCCAATTGATTATGTCTCGTTGCAGAACGAACCGTTATTCGTTCCATCTGACTACCCTGGCATGATGATGGACGCGGCCACGCAAACTACTCTTTTGAGGTACTATATTCTTCCCGCATTTGCGTCGAATGGGGTTACGACAAAGGCGCTGGTCTATGACCACAATTGGGACCGCCCTGATTACCCGGACACCGCCTTTTCCGATCTTAACTTAGCTAATTCCATTCAGGTCGCCGGCGTGGCATGGCATGGCTACGGCGGCACACCTGGCGCGATGACCTCTCTGCATAACAAGTACCCGATGAAGGGGAACTACGAGACCGAACATTCCGGCGGGACTTGGGTCAGTGACCAAGTCAAAGCGGACTTTGAGGAGATCACTCAGGTAATGCGGAATTGGGGCATAACCTTTGTCAAGTGGAGCTTGGCGCTTGACCAGAACAGGGGGCCGCATGCCGGCGGTTGCGGGACCTGCAATCCGCTGGTGACCGTCAATAACACGTCCGGCGCGGTGAGCTACAACATTGACTATTACACCTTGGGTCACTTCAGCAAATTTGCGCTGCCCGGCGCATCGCGAGTCTATTCCAGCAATGCTTCTGGCGTTGTCAGCGCGGCCTTCGTCAACACCGACGGCTCAAAGGCGCTGGTGGCCTACAATGACACCAGGACCAGCAAAACCTTCCAGGTCCAATGGGGGAGTCAATCTTTCGCCTATACGCTCGCCGGCCTGGCGGGGGCGACGTTCACCTGGAGCGGCGCGCAAAACGGCGGATATGCCGTAGACGCGAAATCGCAGATCCAGGCTTCCAGCTTTAACACAACGTTAGGGCTTCAGACGGAAGTCACCACAGATACCTTAGGCGGTTATGACGTCGGATATGCCGACGATGGTGATTATTCCGTTTATAAGCACGTCAACTTCCCTGCCAACATCACGACAGCGAACGTCCGCGTTGCGAGTGCGGGAAGCGGCGGGGCGCTGGAATTCCGACTGGATGGCCCTACCGGGCAGATGATCGGTTCGGTCTCCATTCCGGTCACCGGGGGGTGGCAAAAGTGGACGACGGTATCTGGGGCAGTATCAGGGGCAAGCGGCCTGCATGACTTGTACGTCGTTTTCAGAGGCGCGACGAGCATTGGGAACATGAACTGGTTTCAATTCAAGTCGGCTTTGCGGTCGTTCCACCAGCGCTATGGAGTCAAACGCAACAGAATGACCCCATGACCAGGGACAACCGCTGAGTACTCCGGGCCCGGCCATTCGAGATCTTTCTGCTCCCAGAGGTCCCGCAGGCGCGCCTTCTTGCTGACGCCAAGTTCCGTCCAGCGGCAAGTCACTTTCGCCGACTCCGATGCTCGGTTGAAGATCGCCACCGCCGTTGCGCCGCCGGACAGCGGTCGTACCCAGATTTCCTGATCACCGGACTTCCAGACCGGCTTACCTTGTTTTCCATCTTTATCCTGATCCACAGCGATCACTTCGCGATTGGTCAGGATACTGAGGATCGCCGGACTCATGCTTCGCAGATCGTTCCCGGCCAGAAGCGGCGCGGCAAGCATCGACCAGAGGCTTATGTGAGTCTTGTATTCAGTTTCAGTCATCCTGCCATTGCCGATTTCCAGCATGTCAGGATCATTCCAGTGACTCGGCTTAGCCCATGCCTCAAGCCCGTTTTGCCCGAATCCAATTCTCGTCATGGAATCCCATGTATCGCGAATATCACCGGTCGTGCGCCAGAGGTTGCCGCCGACTTCGGCCCCCCATTTCCAAACATCCATGCGGCCGTACTGGCAAAGGCTGTAAACAATCGGACGCCCGGTCGCCTGCAGCGCGTCGCCCATTCTCTGGTAGATCGCCGGCATTTCCTCGTCAGTGTAGATCGTACGGGCGCCGCACCAGTCATATTTCAAATAGTCGATGCCCCACGCGGCGTAGGCGCGGGCGTCCTGCTCTTCATGGCCGTAACTGCCTTCATATCCCGCGCAGGTGTTGGGCCCAGGCGAAGAATAGATTCCCAGCTTCAGGCCCTTGCCATGCACGTAATTGGCCAGCGCCTTCATATCAGGAAATTTCTTGTTGGTCATGATATTGCCTTGGGCGTCGCGGCCGCCTTCCCATGTGTCGTCAATGTTGACGAAAAGATAACCCGCCTCTTTCATCCCATTGCTTGCCATGGCGTCGGCGATCTGGCGCACCGTGGCGTCATCAATTCTTCCCGCGAATTTGTTCCAACTGTTCCAACCCATCGGCGGCGTCTTTGCCAGGCCATTGTCCGGTACCGCGTGGCGGGCCGGAGGAGAAATGCGCGCCGGCAGATCGCCCTCTCCGACAGGGGCGCGACGCGCCACCATCTCGGTGGGTTTATCTTCCGGCCTGCGGCGCGTTGATAAACGCAACTCGTCTCCTACTAACTTGCCTTCGTATCGCACGCGTCGCGCGCTTTGCCCCTCCTTCATGGACCCTTCTAAAGTGAAACTTTCGGGGCCGCCAGCGCTCTCCGAAATGAGATAGTAAAATTGCGTCACCCGTATTGAGCCGGTGATGCGGGAGCCTTCCTGTTTCAAGTTGAGGTAGGTCAGTCGGGAGGTGCCATCCGGATTCGGGGTGCGCACAACCCAGTTCCCGGTCAAAGCATCGGCGGGCGCGTTCGACTGCTGCGCCAGCGCAAAAGAAACGAGGCCGGCGACCAGTGGCCAACCTATCAACATGATTAAACTACAGTAGAGATAAGTGAGCTGCTTATTCTTGATGGAATCCATGGGTGTCGTCTCCAAAAGTAATTGCTGGTCGGCTATCGTTGTCCCTCCCGAAAACCTCATCCCGCCTTGAAATACTTGCATTTAGAGAGATCATTAGCCATTCTGCTCAATCGTTGATTTTGGCAAGTTGTAATGTGACGCTTCACATTACAACTTGTCAAAACCACAAACGTTATCCGATGAGTAGGGGATAAATTGAACAATTTGTCTCTCTGCTTATTATCCATATGAGCGCCTCAATCTCGGACAGATCAGTTTACGGAATGCCATCGCGCTTGGTCATCCTCGGTTGCCTCAGGCGCAGTCTAGGCCAAGCGCAAGCATAGGCCAAGTGAGAATCAGATTGAATTCACTTTGTCACGCCGCGCCACCGCAAGGAGACGTACAAAGCGGCAGAAGCTGGTCGTGCGCTGGCGCAGGTTGACCCTCGTGGGACGTCGCAGCGATGCGTGTGCGGAGCGCCGAATCCGAAGACACTGAGCCAAAGATGGCATTATTGTGCGAGTTGCGGATTGTCGGTTCCCCGTGATCATGCGTCTGCTTTAGAAATCCTGAGGCTCATCCTCGGGCCTGTTAGGCGGAACGTGGCCCAGGTAGGGCGAGCGTGCCTGAGCGTCGCCGCCTTGCTTTAGCTGGCGGAGTAGTCACAGATTTGCATATCGCCGAATACCGGCCCCGGAAGAAGGGCAAGTCGAAAAATCAATCACACTGGTCGCATGTTTGTAAAGGAACGAAAGGATTTTTATATCGGCTCTCCACAATTCCGGGTGGCTTGCAAGCCGATCTCTGCTTTATGAATCGGTGATCCTGCTCGACTATGTTATTGAGGTATTTGCAGCGGCGTAACTGAGCGGCGATGGGCGAGACTATTCGTATCTTAACGCGGTCACCGGATCGATCCGCGCCGCGCGCCGCGCTGGCGCATAGCAGGCGATAAGGGCCACCACTCCGAGCGCCGCCGCCACCCCAAGATAGGTAAGCGGGTCGACCGCGCTGACTTCAAACAAGAGAGTATGGAGCAGTCGGGTCAACGCGAGCGCCGCGGCCAGGCCCACTCCCATTCCGACTGAAACGAGCGCCATCCCCTTTCGGATCACCATGCCCACCACATCGCCCGCGCTGGCGCCGAGGGCGATACGCACGCCAATCTCACGGGTCTGCTTGCGGACCGTATAGGCCATCACTCCGTAAAGTCCGACCGAGGCCAAAGTCAAGGCGAGGCCGGCGAAGATCGTCATCATCCAGCCTGCGAATCTGGCTCGCTCAATGGCCCGGCCCACTCGTTCGGACATGGTCGCGATCTCGTAGATCGTAATCGACGGGTCGACCTCTCTCGCGGCGGCGCGCGCGGCGGCGGCGAGCCCCGAAGGGTCTCGTGAGCTGCGGATCAGGATGGCGACCTCACGCTGGCGGTCTGAGAACGGGAGGAACACGTCGGGGTCGGCGGTCGGATTTTCGGGCAGCCCGCGATACTTCATCTCATGCACCACGCCTATGATAGTCCACCATGGGTTCTTGGAAGCCGGGTCGCCGGCCTTGATCCGTTTCCCGATCGGGTCTTGTCCCTGCCAGAAGCGCCTGGTCAGGTTGTCTGTCACAACCACCACGTTGGCGCGGCCTTCCATCTCGGTCTCGCTAAAAGAGCGTCCGCTTAGCATCTGCGCGCCCACGGTGGCAAAGAATTCCGGTGTAATCCGATGGACATAGGCCCGCGGCCTTGTCTGAGCGTCCGTGATCGACTGCCCTTCCGCGCTGTAGAAGATGGCGCTGCTTCCGGCGCCGAGCGGAATGTCAGAGGCCACGCTCGCCGAAACCACGGCAGGCAGCGCGCGCAGGCGCCCGAGTAACTGTCGTCCGGTAACAACCGCGCCTGTGTCCGACGTCGCGGCTGCCGCCGGTTGCGGCGGCGCGGCCGACGCCCTCGGCAGCGCCGCCGTCAGGGTTAATATGCCGTTCGGATCGAAACCCGGCTGCACGGCCAAAAGGCGTTGGAAACTGCGCATTAGCAGACCCGCGCCGACTAGAAGAGTCAGCGCCAGGGCTACTTCCGCAATCACCAACGCCTCCCGGAAGCGCCGCCGCGCCAAGCCGTCACCCGCCCGCGCCCCGGACTCCTTGAGCGCCTCGTACAAGTCACGCCGGCCGGCCTGGTACGCTGGCATGAGGCCTACAGAGATACCTACCAGAATCGACACGCCCGCTGCAAAAGCCGCCACCGTCCAATCCGTCGACGGATTAACGAAGGTCGGCAGCGTAATCGGACTCGCCTTGCTCAGGAGTTGCACCGACCATGCCGCTAGGAGCAGACCCAAAGCCGCGCCGATCATACTGAGCGACATACTTTCTGTAACCAGTTGTCGGAATATCCGACCGCGCCCGGCTCCGAGCGCCATCCGGATCGCAATCTCCTGGCGGCGCGCCTCTGAACGGGCCAGCAGCAGATTCGCAACATTCGCGCAGGCGATCAGCAAGACGAACCCCACTGCCCCGAGTAGCGCGTATAGCGGGGTACGAAGCTCTCCCACCAGCTCATCCGTAAGCGGGGCGACTTCGACCCCGCGCTTCGCGTTGGTCTCCGGGTACGCTTGCTCGAGTCGTTTTGAGATGGCGTCGATCTCCGCTTGCGCCTGTCGGACCGGGACCCCCCTCTTCAGTTTTGCGACGGCAGGAAATCCGCGTGACCCCCGCTCCGCTAGGTCGGCCGACGAAGCGGAGGCGGCGAAGGGAGCCCAAACCTCGGCCCCGTCGCTGAGCCCGCGAAACCCCGCCGGCAAAATCCCGATGACGGTGAACAGTCGACCATTCAACTGGAGTTGCTTGCCCAGGAGGGCCGGGTCCGAGCCGAAGCGCCGCCTCCATAGTCCTTCGCCGATAAGGACGACGGTGTTGGAATTTCCGCTGACGTCATCGCCAGGGTCGATCGCGCGTCCGGTGATCGGCGCGACGCCGAGCAGGTCGAAATAGCCGGCGGAGACCCATTCCCCGGCGAGGCGCTCCGGTTCCTCCACGCCGGTCAGATTGAAAGAATCACCGCTGTAGGCCGCCATGCCCTCAAACGAGGTCGCTTGCGCTTTCCAATCCAAGTAGTCGGGGTAAGAATTTCCCCTGCGCTCGATCTTTTGACGCTGGACATTGCCCCATAACAACACGAGCCGTTCGGGACTCGGGAAGGGTAAGTCGCGCAAGATGACGGCGTTCAACAGGCTAAAGATACCTGTGGCGCTACCAATGCCGAGAGCCAGCACCAGGATCGCGGCCGTGGCGAATCCAGGCGTCTTCAGCAGCGACCGACTTGCGTAGCGTAAATCCTGTAACACACTTTCGAGCAATCCCAGACTCCACATATCTCGAATCGACTCCTTCCACCAAACCGGATTTCCGAATCGGCGCCGCGCCGCGTCCATGGCCTCTTCGGCGGGCAGGCCAGCCTCACGGTTGCGCAGCGCCCTCATCTCGAGGTGAAACCGCAACTCATCCTCAAGGTCAAGCTCCAACTGGCGGCGGCGGAGAAAGCCGCGCAAGCGTAAGCGAATCCCATGCAACCATCCCATCGCAACGCCCCTAAGCTATCCGCATTATGCGAGAGACCGCCCCCGACACCCGCTCCCAGCGTCGGGCGGTCCGTACGAGATGGGCGCGTCCCTGCGCGGTCAAACGATAGAACTTCGCGCGACGATTATTCTCCGAAACGCCCCACTCGGAATCGAGCAGGCCGCGCAGTTCCAATCGGTGCAGCGCCTGGTAAAGCGCGCCCTCTTCCACCAATAGCACGCCGTCGGACCACTGCTCGATCCTCTCTGTGATGCTGTAACCGTGCAGCGCGCCGCGCGTGAGCGTCTTCAGAATCAGCATATCCAGCGTGCCGCGTAATAATTCTTCTTGGTTATTGTCTTGACGATTCTTTTCTTGCACCCCTAAGCTCCTCAGGGGAAGGATACTCACTTAGAAAGGCGATCGCAAGGAGAAGGTGGGGTGGAAGGAAAAATAATCACAGTCCCTAATGAGTTCGCAATCGACGAAATGCGCCGAAAGCTGAAGGCCGGCTTCGATTAACTGGGGCCTCGCCGGCGCTTCGACCTCTCGTGGAAATGGCGAGTTCCTCTCCAATGCCTGATGCGGGCGAGAGTTGTGATAATAGTCGAAGTAACCTCGCAAGGCTCGGCGCAAGTGATCTTCGCCGATGATGATCAGATGATCGAGACACTCTCGGCGAATCGAGCCGATGACGCGTTCGGCGTATGGATTTTGGAATGGCGATCGCGGCGCGGTGATCACTTCTTCAATCTCCATTCCCTTTACTCGCAGTCGAAATCCTGCCCCGTAAATTTGATCTCGATCCCTGAGCCAATAGCGCGGCGCCCCTGTCTTCCGGGAAGGCTTCGATAAGCTGTCGGGCCGTCCATTCTGCCGTAGGATGCGCTGTAACATTAAAGTGGGTGACCTGACGTCTGTCATGTAGCAGGATTATGAAACAGTATAAGTTGCGGAAGGTCAGTGTCGGAATGGTGAAAAAGTCGATGGCGGCAATCTGCTTTGCATGATTGGCGAGAAATGTCTTCCAAGTGCTTTTACTCCCGCTCGGCTGACCTTTGGGCATATATCGGTTATGCATTGACATTCTAGGTCTTCCTGCCTACCCTACACCTAGAATTTCTAAGTGTGACCAATAAGCAACCCAGATTTGGAGGTGAAGTTTGGCTCAACCGAAGGCGGATCTCCTGCAAGGCACGCTCGACCTGCTCATCCTCAAGGCCCTCAGCTTAGGGCCGCTCCACGGTTACGGCCTCATCCAACGCATTCGGCAGTTGTCCGACGAGCTACTTGAGGTCGAGCAAGGTTCCCTCTACCCGGCAGTCTACCGGATCGAGCAGCGCGGCTGGATCAGCTCCAAGTGGGGAGTGACAGAGACCGGACGCCGGGCCAAATTCTACACGCTGACTAAAGCAGGGAGTAAACAACTCAAAGCCGAGGAAGAGAGCTGGGACCGGCTCTCCCTGGCCATTGCGAAGGTCAGGAAAGCATTCTAAGGAGGCTGATGATGGAATGGTTCAACATTCTCCGGGCGCGGCTGCGCGCCCTGTTTCGGCGCGAAAGCGTCTTGCAGGACATTGAAGAAGAATTGCGCGTCCACGTCGAGATGGAGACGGAGACGAATATCGGGCGAGGGACGCCACCAGACGAGGCGCGAGCTGCAGCCCTGAAAAGTGTCGGCGACCTGGGCCGGCACACTGAACTCAGCTATGACATTCGCGGCGGGGGATGGTTAGAAACCCTCTGGCAAGACCTGCGCTACGGCGCGCGAATGTTGACGAAGAGCCCTGGATTCACGCTGGTAGCAGTCTTGACGCTGGCGCTGGGCATTGGGGCGAACACGGCCATCTTCACCGTGGTTAACGCAGTCATACTGCGCCAGTTACCTTTTCCGAACGCAGACCGCCTTGTCCGCCTCAGGGAGAGTAATCCCGAACGGGGTTGGTCCACTTTCAGCGTATCACACTCGAACTTTCTGGACTGGCGGACGCGCAACCAGACCTTTGAAGCGCTGGCGGCGACGAGTGGCGATAACTTCAACCTGAGCGTGGGCGGCGAGGTCGAGGTCATCCGGGGCGCTATCATCACCGCAGACTTTCTGACCGTGCTGGGGATTGCGCCTGTGTTGGGGCGCAACTTTCTGCCTGAGGAGGATCGGCCGGGAGGAAATGTGCGCGTGGCGTTGCTCAGCCATGGACTTTGGCAAAGGCGTTTCGGCGGCGACAGAGGCGTAGTGGGCAAGACGCTGACGATCAATGATACCCCGTTCACTGTGGTTGGTGTACTACCAAAGTCCTTTACCTGGGAGAGCAGTGAGCTGTTCGCGCCTTTAGCGCCAGACCCGGCTGCGGGCCGGGGCGACCACCGCTTAACGGTCATCGGTCGTTTGAAGCCGGGCGTCGCTTGGGAACGGGCGCTGGCTGACCTGAAAACCATCGCGCAGCAACTCGCCCAGCAGTTCCCCGAGAGCAACAAAGGCTGGTCGGTCACAGGGCAGAAGTTTTATGACTGGATTGTACCGGAGCAGAACCGACGCTCGCTGCTTGTTTTTGTGGGCGCGGTCATCTTCGTGCTGTTGATCGCGTGCAGTAATGTTGCCAACCTGTTGCTGGCGCGCGCCTCCGCCAGGCAGAAGGAGATTGCGATCCGCATGGCTCTGGGCGCGGGGCGGTTGCGCATCATCCGGCAGTTGTTGTCCGAGTCCCTCTTGCTGTCATTGATCGCCGGAGGCTTGGGGGCGCTTATGGCGATGTGGACGGTCGAGGCGCTGAAAATGATGAATCCGGCGACACTGCCACGACTGAACGAGCTTTCCGTGGACGGCCGCGTCCTCGCGTTTGGCTTGTCGATCTCGCTCCTGACCGTGGCGCTCTTCGGACTTTTCCCCGCGCTCCAAGCATCGCGGCCCGATTTGAACGAGACGCTCAAGGAAGGAGGCCGCAGCGGCGGCGCAAGCGGGCGGCAGCGCGTGCGCGGCGTGCTGGTGATTACGGAGGTTGCGCTTTCGGTCGCGCTCTTGATCGGCGCCGGTCTATTGCTGCGTAGTTTCTCGAAGCTGCAAAATGTCAAACTAGGGTTTGAGCCGGAGAACTTGCTGACGATGCGGATTAGCCTCCCGCGCAATCGCTATCAGGGGGATCAAGAAGCTTGGGCGTTTTACGCGCGCTTGCTGCGGGAGACCAAAACCTTGCCTGGCGTGCAGGACGCGGCGCTAACCAGCGCGGTGCCGTTGGCGGGTACCGGAAACGCTTCGAGTGCGGTGGAGATTCCAGGTAAAGCCGCTGCGCCCGACGGCAGCCAGCCTTCAGCCGGTTGGCGGGTTGTCAGTCCGGGCTATCTGCGCACGCTCGGCATTCCGCTTCGTGGGCGCGATTTCGACGAGCGCGACACGGCTAAGAGCCAGCCCGTGACGATCATCAGCGAAGAGATGGCGCGTCGCTACTGGCCCAGCGAAGACCCGCTCGGCAAGCCTGTCACGTTGCGCAGCCTGGGCGACAAGACGTACACGATCATCGGAGTCGCCAGCGATGTCCTCAGCCTCGGCCCAGACGCCGAGGCGGGGCCGACGGCCTACGTCTCAACGGCGGTGATGGCGCGGGCCATACAATCGAGACTGGTCGTCCGCACACGCGCTGAGCCGGAGGCGCAAACCTCGGCGGTGCGCGCTGTGCTACGCTCGATAGACGCGAATGTGCCGGTTTACGACATCCAGACGATCGAGCAACTGCTTTACGACTCGCTCGGTTCGCGCCGCTTCAACACATTTTTGTTGGGGAGTTTCGCCGGCGCCGCTTTGCTACTGGCCTCGGTAGGGCTGTTCGGCGTGATGGCCTACTTGGTGTCACAGCGGACGCACGAGATCGGCATCCGCCTTGCGCTCGGCGCGCGACCTCGTGACGTCTTCCAACTCGTCATCGGTCGCGGGATGATCTTGGCCTCGACCGGCGCGGCGCTCGGATTGACGGCGGCCTTTGGGCTGTCACGTTATCTCGAAACGCTGCTATTTCAGATCAAGCCGACCGACGCGCTGGCCTTCACGGTTGCGCCAGCGCTGCTGCTCGGCGTGGCCTTGCTGGCATGCTTCGTGCCGGCTCGGCGAGCGATGAAGGTAGACCCGTTGGTGGGGTTGCGCGGCGAATGAAGCCCACTCAACAAGAGTAAAACCACCTACGACCTGTCTCGCTTTCTCTGTTTCGGAGTGGGCGGACTAAGGTTTTCCATTGACCATCCACTCCACATTTTCCGGAGGTCAATAGATACCCACACAACTCGCCCTTTCTTTCAACGCTGTCCCCGTCACATGCGAAGTTCAAGAGCGCTATCACTCTATCGCCCCCTGCCTGGCCGGAATCGCCACGCCGGCGGAACAGGCGCAAGCGCTCAATCTCGGTTATTCGACCGTCACTCGCTGGCTGCGGGAGTTCCGCGAGCAAGGAATGCCGGGACTATTTCCGGCGACGCAGTATCCCCGTGAACCCTACACGCCGGAACGCGTCATCGTGCAGTTGATCTTTTTCAAATGCTGCGCGCCGAAAGCCGGCGATCGCGAGTTGGCGCGCGTCATTCACCATCTGACCGAACATCAGCTTCATCACCACACCGTCAAGACGCTCTGCGAGCGTTTCTTTTTCTGGCGGCATTCCGAGTTTCAGCAACTCGTTCGCTATCCGGTCCCGACCGATTCGCAGGCGCTGCGTCTGGAGGTGGTCCGACTCAGCCAGCAGGGCTGGACGGAGACTCGGACTGCCGAGTTGTTGCGCATCTCGCGCAAGACCGTCCGCAAATGGCTGCGCCGCGCCCGACAGCAGGCGCAACAGAGTGACTGTTCACAGCCATTACTGATCGACCTGCCACGCGCCCCGCACCACCCCCGGCGCAAGGTGTATTTCGGAGCGATTCACGCCGTGCTCACGCTGCAAAAGAAATATGGCTATGCCGGATGGTTTCGTATCAAGGGGTATCTGGAACAGGACTACGGCATCTATCTGAGTCCTACTACAATCAAGAAGATCATGGCGCTCAATCGCCGAGTACATGTCGCGCCTCAACGCCCTGCGGTCGTCGTTGAAGTTCGTGATCCTCGCGAAGGGCCGAAGAAAAGTCGCTCTCCCTTTGAACGAATTTTCGTGGACTTCCGCTACCTCGATGCAAAACCCGGAGGAGCTCAATTGTATTCCTGCACGCTGTTTTCAGGCTTTGCTGCGTTGGGGACTTTGGGCAGAGACGATTTCCGATCACGATGGCCAGTTCAATGATCACGATTGGATCCGTGTCAATGAGCGCCTCGGCATTCATCATGAAATGTATCCCAAAGGCCGGCCCTGGCAAAATCTAATCGAGAGTTATTTCGGGATCGAAGCCCGACTTGGCGAATATCGCTGGGAGAGGTGTAAGACAATTGAAACTGCTCAGGAATTTCATCGCGAGCTCATCCGCGACTACAACCGCTTGCCGCATTGGGCGCATCATCGTCGCAATGACGGGAAGCACTCGCCGTTAGCTGTTCTCGGTGACGCCAGAGGCAAACAAGTTGAATCGGCCGATCTGGAGCGGGCTTTCGCACAACGTTACTGTCAGCGTCTGACTGACACCCGCGGCTTCGCCCGAATTGGACGCTGGAGAATTTATATCGAGGACGGGTTACCCCGCACTCCCATTCAGCTCTCTTTTTGGAATGGGAAACTACGTGCCGAATATCAATCCCAGATTCTGACTGAGTACCAGTGCAAATGGGGAGAAAGGTCTACCCGCCCAACCGCGATCTCGCAGCCAGTCCACCACGCTCACCCATTCCAATCAAAACAGATGACTCTCTTTGACCCGTTATGGATGCCTGACCCAATAGAACCTGAGAGCCAAAAGGCTCAAAGGCCCGGGAGGAAACCGTCTGAAGCCAAACAGTTACGGTTGTATCTCGAGCCGGAGCTTGTCAAATCTGCGTAGGGCCTTGACTCCACAACCTATTGGGCTTTCGCGCTCACGCGAAATTATCCACTGGCGTAACCCGTGTTGATGTCCAGCGCAGCTGGCGGCACTCGTCGGCTGAAATATCTGTGGCATTGCCACAGGAAGTGTGCCATACTTATGTGGCGACAACACAGGAGTTTCTATGACGCCAAACAAACTCGATCTGCTCCAGGGAACTCTGGACGTGATGGTTCTGCAGACGCTCGCAACTATGGGTCCTTTCCACGGATACGGGATCGCGAGGCGCATCGAGCAGGTCAGCGGGAATCAGGTTTTGTTGAACCAAGGAACGATTTACGCCTCGTTGATACGCCTGCGACAGCGCGGCTTGATTTCCGCGAAGTGGGGGACATCCGAGAACAACCGAAGGGCAAAGTTTTACTCGATCACCAAACGGGGATCCAAACGGCTCGCGGAGGACGCCGAGTACTGGCGGCGGCTGGCGGACGTGATGGGGCGCGTATTCGCTTCATCCACGGGAGATTCAGAATCATGATTTCTATACGGGAATTACTCGCTCGGATCTCATCATTCTTGAGCAAGCGGGAACTTGATCGGGAGTTCGACGCGGAACTCGCCGCTCATATCGAGATGGCCGTCGAGGACAATCTCAAACAAGGCATGTCCGCTGAAGATGCTCGCCGAAAGGCGATGATCGGTCTCGGGGGAATGGACGCGGCCAGGGAAATGCACAGGGAGAGCCGCGGACTGCCGGCGTTGGAGACGATCTTGCAAGACGTCCGCTATAGCTTTCGAACGCTACGGCGTGACGCCGCGCTGGCCACGTTCGCGATTCTAATCATCGGGCTGGGCGTAGGCGCAAGCTCAACGGTCTTCAGCGTGATCAACGCTCTTTTCCTGCGTCCCTTGCCCTTCGAGGCTCCCGATCGCCTGGCTTGGGTCGCGAACAGCACAGTGGAGGGGCTGTCAGGCGCGACGATTCAGGTGGCGCATCTTCAGGATCTGCAATCGCAGAGCCGGTCATTCTCCGATGTGGCGGGTTATTTTGCGTTCTATGGCGCTGACGGCGACAAACTCACCGGCGCTGGCGAACCGGAACGCCTGACCGGGGTTCCGGTCACCGAGAACTTCTTCCAACTGCTCGGTGTGCGCCCGCAACTGGGAAGATTATTCACCTCCGAAGAATGCAGGTTTAACGGACCGGGAGCCGTGTTGCTCAGTCACCGATTATGGGAAAGGCGCTTCGCTTCGGATCCGAACATCGTAGGCCGCGCCATCACACTCAACGACACACCTGTGACCGTCGTGGGCGTTCTGCCCGCGTCCTTCGATTTTGCCGCGGTCTTCGCCCCGGGAAGCCGGATCGATTTGTATCGGCCGTTTCCATTGAGTGAGCAAACGAACCGGTGGGGAAATACGCTATCACTTGTCGGACGCCTGAAGCCGGGCGCCACGGTCGAGGCTGCGCGGGCGGAAGTGAACGCGATCGCCGGGCGGGCTGAGCGCGAACACCCCGAGCGCAACGGGTTCCGCCCGAAGGTTGTCGCGCTGCATGATCAAGTGAGTGGGCAGCTTCGGTCGGCGATGTTTGTTCTCGCCTGCGCCATCGGTTTGGTGATGATGATCGTTTGCGCGAACCTCTCCAATCTACTGCTCGCTCGCGCGGCGACGCGGGAGAAGGAGATCGCGATCCGGGTTGCATTGGGCGCGGGCCGGCGCCGCCTTGTCCGGCAGATGTTGACCGAAAGCCTTGTGTTGTCGCTATGCGGAGCGGCGGTAGGATTACTGCTCGCCGTTGGCGGAACCCGTCTGCTGTCGCAATTGGACGCCGTCCGCATTCCGCTTCTCGAACAGATTCGCGTGGACGTCTTCGCCCTTGGGTTCACGCTCTTGACCGCAGTGTTGACGGGCGTCTTGTTCGGCCTGGTCCCGGCGATACGATCTTCCTCGCTCTCGTTGCAAACCGCGCTCAAGGAAAGCGGCCGAGGTTCCTCGCAGGGTAAACGCCACGGATGGATACGCATTGCGCTGGTCGTCTCTGAAGTGGCTTTCGCCTGCGTGCTGCTGGTGGGCGCGGGACTGCTGATTCGTAGCTTTCTGCGCGTGCTTGACGTTGATATGGGGTTTCAACCACAGAGCGCTGGCGCGCTGCGGATCGATGCGGGCCAGCAATACTCCACGCAGGCCCTCAGGAATTCATACTTCGACGAGGCGCTACGCCGCGTGAGAGACACGCCCGGCGTCGAGTCGGCAGGACTCACCGACGCGCTGCCGCTCACCGGTAATCGGAGCTGGAGTGTGTCTGCGAAAGGAAAGACCTACGAACGGGGAAATTATCCGGAGGCGTTTGTCCGAGTTGTGAGTGACGGCTATCTGCGCGCGATGGGAATCCAATTGCGCGCAGGCCGCGATTTCTCGCCCGCCGACAATCCGTCAAGCCCGCGCGTCATTATCATCAACGAGACTTTGGCGCGCGATCTCTGGCAGGGCGAAGACCCGCTCGGCAAAATCATGATAGCCGACGACGAGCGACAGGTGATCGGCGTCGTGCGGGACGTGCGGCATCTGGCCCTCGAGCGAGAGTCGGGCGGCGAGATGTATATACCTTTCCGGCAGAGGAGCCAAGCCTCGTTTACCATGGTGGTACGAGGAGCGCATTCTCTTGCCGGTCTCGCGTCCGTAGTCCGTGACGCACTCCGCCCCGTCGATCCGAATTTGCCGGCTAATGAATTTCGACCAACCCAGGACCTCGTTGACAGGGCCGTGTCTCCGAGGCGATTGGTAGTCCTGCTGCTCGCCGGTTTCGCCAGTTTCGCGCTGATTTTGGCATCGCTCGGGATTTACGGAGTCATCTCATATTCGGTCAGCCAGAGAAAGCAGGAGATCGGAATCCGCATGGCGCTCGGGGCGTCGGCGGGGAATTTGCAAACGCTCGTTCTGACGCAGACACTTAAACTCGCGGCGGCAGGAATGGCTCTGGGATTGTTGGCCTCGTGGCTTCTCGGGCGAACGCTCCAGGGGATGCTGTTCGGCGTCAGGCCTTCAGACCCGATGACGTTTGCGGCGGCGCTTGTCCTTCTTATGGCTGTCGCCGCATTGGCCGGTTACCTTCCCGCGAGACGGGCGTCGCGATTGGATCCGGTAGAGGCTCTGCGCGACAGTTGAGGATGAGCGCCGAAAATCGGCTGAAGACTTCCTCCGTCTATGACATTGAGTGCCCCGGTTCTGGTGCAAAAACGATCTGACTATACAAGATATTGCGGATGAGGAATCCTCTAAACCACTATAAATTGTGGTCGAAATTTTATTTGCACCAGAACCGTGCAAAGCAGAGAATCCATCGGTGAATTGAAGAAGTGATTTCTATGTCTGTTACTCCTCTCGCATCCGCGGTGGCGGCGCTCGAAGAATTCTATGGGACGCCGCCACCGCCGGTTACGCGACGCCCATTCGAACTGATTCTCTGGGAAAATATCGCGTACCTCGCAAGTGACGAACGTCGCTTGCAGGCGTTCGAGAAGCTGCGCTCTACTATTGGCGCCGAGCCCAGAGATATTCTGCTCGCAACGGGCGCGCAACTCGTGAACATCACTGCTCATGGCATTCTATCGGATCAGTTCGAGCGGAAGTTAAGGGAAGCGGCGCGGCTGGCGATTGATGAGTATGGCGGTTCACTGGACGATGTGGTTCATCTTCCAACGCACGACGCTATTCGCGCGTTGCGCAAATTTCCTGGCATTGGGGATCCGGCCGCGGAAAAGATTTTACTCTTCACCGCTGATCGCCCATTTTTGGCGCCAGATTCCAATGCTCTTCGAGTCATGATTCGCATCGGCGTTATAAGCGCGCAACGAAACTATTCTGCGACATATGCTGAGGCCAGAACCGTCTCTGGGGAGCAACTCGGAGGGGATGCGGCGGTTTACTTGAAAGCGCACATGTTACTACGGCGTCATGGGCAGACCCTTTGCAAGCGCTCTGCGCCTGCCTGTCACAAGTGTCCGATCAGGCCCTTGTGCCAGTATGCCCAGACGACAGGCGTTACGGAAATCATGCGACCACCTCGCGCCACCAAGAGATCGCGCCGGTCTGAATAAATGTGTCCTTTCTGGAATCAGGCTTGACTGTTGAAATGAAGGTCAAGCCTGATTCCAGAAAGGACATGCGCCAAAAGTTCGGGAGAGCCCAAATCGGAATGCCAAAATCAACTGATCGTCCGCCGGGCCGTGTTGAAACTGAAGACGCCGAGACTGGGATAGACACGACGTTTTATGAATCGGTTGTCCTTCGCTAAAACCTTATCCCGACGCCAAATGCCTCACATCGTTCTCATGTAACTCCAGTTAACATGTTATATCCGATTTTCCCAAGTTGTTGAAACTAAAGGCGGATGAGGTTTTGGCGAAGGATAGGATTTCGGACAACGCAATCTTGCCGGCGCTTCGATCGATAGCCGTAGCAGTTTTCGGTAAGGTGCAGCCGTCGAAACGAGTCATGCGTGAGGACCCGGTTCTCCCACCTCGTTTTCGGCCGAAATTCGTGGTATCGACTATCAAAAAATGAAAAAATCGTCCTTTTCAGCGTGCGACCGGCCTGAGCCGATGGGCGCGCTCGGATCGCAGCGGGAGCGAATCGATGATTATCCTGGCTCTTTTTCTTCTGTTGTCCCCACGGCAATTGTCTCCCCAGCAGGTGTTCGTCAAGCACTGCGCGGTCTGTCATGGTGAAGAGGCGCGCGGGACGGCCAGGGGGCCCGGCATCGCAGGTAATCCGCGTGTCGCCCGGCAGTCTGCCGAGCAGCTGCGTGCATATCTGGAGCAGGGCAATGTCAGCGCGGGCATGCCTTCCTTCGCTGATCTCACCGGCGACGAACTGGCATTGCTTGTGCGATACCTCCGCCGTATCAATGTCGACACGATCGTAGACCCCCCACTTGCAGCGGATTCCGATCGGAAACCTGTCTGGGGCCCGCCGCAACCGGGCGACTGGCGTATGTATAACGGTAACGACTCGGCAAATCGCTACAGCCAGCTCAAGCAGATCAGCCGGGGAAACGTGGCGTCGCTGAAGTTGAAGTGGTTGTTCCCGATTTCTTATTTCGGCCTGGAATCGACGCCGCTGGCCGCGGATGGCGTGGTCTACGTCACGGGCCCAAACCAGGTCTACGCGTTGGATGCGCTCACTGGCGCGCCGCTTTGGCACTACTCGCGTCCGCCCAGTCCAGGGATGGTGGGTGATGCAAGGTTAGGCACAAACCGGGGCGTCGCCCTTCTGCGAGGCAAGATCTTTTTCGTGACCGACAACGCGCACCTGCTGGCGCTAGATCGCGCCAGCGGCAACCTGCTCTGGGAAGTCCCGATGGCGCCCACCTCGAACGAGCGGCACTATTACGGTGGAACCATGGCGCCCCTCGTCGTCAACGAGACCGTGATCGTCGGCGTCGCCGGCGCAGATCAGGGAATTCGGGGATTTATCGCCGCGTTCAAGCCTGAGTCTGGCGCGCTTGTCTGGCGACGATGGACGGTGCCCCGCCGAGGCGAGCCGGGCATCGAAACCTGGCAAGGCAAGGAGCCAATCACTGGCGGTGGCTCGGCCTGGCTGACCGGCTCCTACGACCCGTCCACCGATACGCTATATTGGGCCACGGGCAATCCGTGGCCCGATGAAGATGATCGCGACCGACCCGGGGATAACCTCTACACCAACTGTGTGCTGGCACTCGACGCGAAGACCGGGGATCTCAAATGGCACTATCAATTCACGCCGCACGATGTGAAGGATCGTGATGCCACCGAGCCCAACGTCCTGGTCGATGTTACGTATAAAGGCAAGCCCGCCAAGCTATTGTTGCACGCCGACCGCAACGGCTTCTTCTATGTGCTCGACCGCACCAATGGAAACCTGCTGCTGGCCAAACCCTTTCTGCGCCGAGTCGACTGGGCGTCGGGCATCGGCCCCGATGGACGCCCGATCGTCACAGATGCCCACGGCTGTCCCAGCGATGCCGCCAATTGGGATGCCACGACATATTCTCCTGAAACGGGGCTGTACTATGTCATGGCGCTGGAAGAATGCGTTGGCAAGCCGACTGGCTATCCCGATCAGACCGGGCAGCGCTTCCTGCGCGCCCTCAACATCGAGACGGGCGATATCGTCTGGGAAGTCCCGCAGCCAGGGCCAGCACGCGCCAAAACCTGGACGGGGGTTCTAGCCACGGCGGGCGGGCTGCTTTTCTACGGCCAACCCAACGGCGGTTTCACGGCCGCGGATCAACGCACGGGCAAAACCCTGTGGCGCTTCCCGACCAACGTACGAATGAAAGCTTCTCCCATGACCTTCGCGTTGGGTGGCAAGCAATACATTGTCGTAGCTGCCGGCCCGAACATCCTTTGCTTTGGTCTGTGAGGAAGCCATTAGGCTTAGTCAGCCTGTAGTTTGAGTTGGAAGGCTGCTGAATTGAAGCGATTGGGTTCTGGTGCAATTTTTCGAGGGAAGGCAGACTGAGCCTATTGCGCAGTGGCTATTCCAAGCGGGTCTGAACGCAGATCGTTGAGGATGGGCTCAACATAGTCAGATGGCACAATGTTGGCATCGATAATCTTTGCAGCAACTTCGCTCGTCGGATCTTTGGGAAAAAGCGCCAGCCCCTTATTGAATTTATGTAAATATTTTTCGGACAGGGGTTGGGAATGCGCAAAACTAAGTGCGCTCACATACGGCAGCTGCTCGAAATCCTGACCGGCGACCGCTTCAAACACCCACCCCCACTGCTCTGCAGGCCGGGGCATGGGCTGGTAGCCGATCGGATTGGCGCCCGGCATAGCGAGGCGCTCCTCCAACTCCCGCATAGTGTCACCGTAGCCCTTGCGGTCTTGTGGCACCTGCGACCACACGCCGATGCGATCGGATAGATATCTTTGATAATCGAAGAAATAGACGATCCCCTGGCCCTCGGTCATCGGCTGCCACGAACCCTTGAAATATCTGGACGTCGCGAAAAACATCGCCACGTCGAATGACTGTGTGAGGTCAATATAGCCGGTCGGGATTCCGTAATGTTGGCCAAGCCCCATACGATCAATGTATACCGATTGGTCGATTGCCCATCGGATCGCAGGGTTTTCGAGAACGACTTCGCAGAACCATTGTGATTTGAGCAAGTTCTTTGTGAATGTTAGCAAGTCTGGCGCAGACATCGTCGCTAAGCGAGAGACCTGCTGACCTAGCCCTCGCATCAGCGTCGGGACGCAGGGCGTATATCGCCGGTTCTGGCCGCGAAACAGATAACGGACTTTTTGCGCCGGAGTAAGAATGCATCGCAAATCATGGCTGCTGCGGTGTGCCATGGACCATCGAAAGGCGCCGACTTCGATCTGTTCCGCAAAACTGGAACTGATTTCTTCAATCTGGTGTGGCTCACCTTCGATAATATTCATGATCTGATCTCCTTGGTATGGCGTCTATCGTGGCGCAGACCCATCTCACGATTGTACGCACGTCAATGCTGGGCTCATCGATATACTTGAACAAGACCAGAGGCGCGAATCTCTCATTCACTACTCATTCTAAGAGTTTTGACCTCTTCGGCCTTGATAACCCAACTGAACCTAAAAGCAATTGTTCATACGTCAGCGTCGTTAATGCAGTTCTTTTCCACGCTATACTCATTCGCGCGCTCAACAGTGGAGATCCCGAAAAAGCGAACCGGAAGATGCGCGAGCACGTGCGTTTTGGAATGGAGGAAGCGTTCCGTCGTTTGGAAGCGTCCATAGGATTGAGCTCAGCTGCGGCGCCGTTTGGTCGAAGCGTTGAACCAGCCGGCGGTCTCCCCCGGCGTTTCAAGGAGAAAACAATGAAGGAACCGGCAAGCCAGACTAGCGAGGCCGGGGTGGGCGTCGCGGCTGGCGCGAGTATGACGAGCGAGGCGTCAGCGGTTTCGACGACCGGTTCGTATGTGCGTTTTCAGGTCCTAGGATTGGCGGTGTTGCTTTCGGCGATCACGTATTTCGATCGAATCTGCATTTCGCTGACGGCGCCGATGATGATGAAGGACCTGGATCTGACGCCGTTCAAGATGAGCCTGGTGTTTAGCTCTTTTACGCTGGCATATGCGATTTTTGAAATACCGACGGGCGCCTGGGGCGATCGGTATGGGACCCGCCTTGTTCTGACGCGAATTGTTCTCTGGTGGTCGGCTTTTACGGTTTTCACGGCTGGGGCCTTCAATTACGTTTCTCTACTGATCATCCGTTTTCTGTTCGGCGCGGGCGAAGCCGGGGCGTGGCCGAACGCGGCCAGGACGTTTTCCCGCTGGTTTCCCATCACCGAGCGAGGGACGGCGCAGGGAGTCTTTTTTATGGGGGCCCACCTCGCGGGCGGATTGACGCCGATTCTGGTGACG
>DASTMP010000140.1:0-29309 GCA_035714085.1 Blastocatellia bacterium | reverse complement strand
GCATAAGACGTTGTCTTATCCTTCGCGGTTCTTCGTGTGATTTCGCGGATGGTTGTAGAGGAGGGTGAAAATGAGTCGAAAAAGGCCGGTCAAACTGACCAAGTTCGAGATGGAAATCATGGACGCGTTGTGGGAGCTGGGCAGCGGCTCGATCCGCGAGGTTCACGAGAGCCTGCCCGAGCGACGCCGTCCGGCGTACACCACGGTGCAGACGATCATACGCCGGCTGGAGGAGAAGGGCGCGGTGAAGCAGACCAAGCAGGTCGGCCACGCCCACATATTCGAGCCGGCGATCACACGCGACGCCGCGTATAGGCATTGGATTGACGACCTGCTCAACCTTTTCGGCGGCTCGGCCCGCCCTCTGATGGCGCATCTGGCCGAGGCCGGAAAACTGACACTCGAAGACGTGAAGGAGCTGGAGGGCATGCTGGCCGAGCGCGAGGAGCAGCAACCCGCGCAGGATGCGAAGCGCAAGAGCCGAACGCCTAAGTAGGAGATTGCGGATTGATAGTCGGCGCCGTATCTCGCGCAAGATGCGGCGCAATAAAGGGAAGGTCCTCGGAATCAATAAATCCGCAATCCGCAATCCGCAAGGGAGCGATGAACTATGACAATCCATCAATTGCTGAGCGAATGGTCGCAGTGGTTCTGGCCGATTTTCGCGAACCACCTCTGGCAGGCGACGCTCCTGACGATCGCCGTGTGGATCGCTTCGATCTGGCTGGGGCGGGCTGGGGCGCGCCAGGTATTTTGGACGCTGGCTTTCGCGAAATTACTTTTGCCTTCTACCTTGTTGTTCCTGCTGGCGCGCGGAATGGGGCTGAGTCTTCCGTGGCCCGCGCCGGCGGAGACGATCGTCGGGGCGGACGCCGAAGTCCTGTTGTTGATCGCGGAGCCCGTCGCGCAGCCGGAGTCGGACGCCGGCGCGGGCCACAATGAAGCCTATTGTGTATTGACGGCGCTCTGGTTGATTGGGATCGCGCTCTGTTTAGCGGGCTGGGCATGGCGGCGGCGGCGGTCGGCCGCGGTCGCGCTCGCGGGCGAAAGGGTCGGGGCCGGGCGCGAGGCCGCGATGCTCGCAGATTTGAAAAATCGCCTGAATGTAAGGACCCCAGTCGGGCTGATCCTCTGCTCCAGGTTTGCGGAACCAATGGTGTGGCGGGCGCTGCGGCCATTGATCGTCCTGCCCCGAGGCCTGGCCGAAAATCTGAATGACGGCGAGCTCGAATCGGTCCTGGCGCACGAACTGTTTCACGTCAAACGATACGACAATTTGTTCGGCTCATTGCAAATGTTCGTCTGTTGCTTCTTCTGGTTTCATCCGCTCGTCTGGCTGATCGATCGAAAGCTGATCGAAAATCGCGAAGTGATGTGCGACGAGCGGGTGCTCCTCTCGGGGCTCTCCGGGGCCGCGCCCGACGCTTACGCGGCGAGTTTGTGGAAAGTCGTTCAATTCGGTTTGGGGTGGCCCGTGGCGGGGATTTCGCGCGCCGCCGGGTCGAATTTAAATAGGAGGATCAAACTTATGTTGAATGCCAATCATCGATCGAAGTCTTCGATGGCGAGCCGCGCGCTCGCCGGGATAACGTTCGTCGCGTTGATCGCCCTGGCCGCCGCGATGGCGCTGTTCAGCCGCGACGGTGTGGCGGAGGCGAAAAGGCCGGACGCCCAGGATCAAAAAACTGTCGCGACCGCGCCCGCGAAGTTTGAAAACCTGCCTGATATTCCGCTCATTATTACCGACGCGCGGCTGTCGGCAGGCGAATCACGGGTCATGACGGATGGCGGCGATCCTAATCGGAAGGCTTCTCCTCTGGCGGTTCGCGGCGTGGTGGCGCGCGACGTCGAGTTCGTCGCCAACCTCGTGAATCAGAGCGACCGTCGTGTGACTGCTTTTATAGTCGAGATTCAGAATCCGACCTTCTGGGCGAATGAGCCTGTTAATACGATTTCGAATCCGACCGCCTCCGGCAAACAGATTATTGTTGACCCGCAGCAAAGTTTCAGATTCGAGGCCAAATTCCCGCTTCAGGATAAAAAAGGCGATCTAGATCTGATGAGCCATCTTTATGGCTTCAACATCCGAATAACCGGCGTCAAGTTCGAATCCGACGAATATTGGCTGGTGGCGCGGCCCGGACAGACGCCTGGCGCAGACAGAGTCAAGATGGCGTTCGACCTCCCCACGGTCGCGGCGGTTCGTGAAAAAAAGAAGGCCCCCAAGTCCGTCTTGAAGGAGAAGGGCGCGGCCGATTCGGTCCAGCCGATAAGCGATTCATTGCGGCCTAAGATTCTCTATAGAGAGAAAGCCAAATACACGGAGGAGGCGAAAAACAATAAGATCGAAGGCGATGTGCTTTTGAGCGTCGTTTTCAGCGTTGACGGCAAACTCAGCGACATTAAAGTGGTTCAGGGGTTGCCGTTCGGCCTGACGGAAAGCGCGATCGCCGCCGCGAAAAAGATTCGCTTCGATCCGGCGGTGAAAGACGGCCGGCCGGTCAGCGTGCGCGGGACCCTCGAACTTCATTTCAGGCTTTATGAGGACGCGGCCCAACCAATGAGCGGTTCATTGCGGCCGACGATCCGGTACAGAGAGAGTGTCCGATACACGCAGGCGGCAAGAGACAATAAGATTGAAGGCACGGTGATTTTAAACGTCGTTTTCCGCGCCGACGGCAAGATCAGCGACATTAAAGTGGTTCAGGGGTTGCCGGACGGGTTGACCGAGAACACCATCGAAGCGGCCAAAAAGATTCGCTTCGATCCGGCGGTGAAAGACGGCCGGCCGGTCAGCGTGCGCGGGAAGCTCGAATTTACGTTCAAGCTTGATGAATAGAAAATATAATCGGCCGTTCGTGGCCCGGTCGAACGGCGCGCGGTTCAGCCCGATCGAAAACGCGGACTACGCGGATTGATTACTTTCCGCGTGTTCCGCGTTTTGCCGTTCGTCGCTTCGTTAAATCCTCACTCGACTTCACGCCTTACACTCCCACCCGAGGTGGTATAATCCGCCCACCCCCGTAAGTTACGCAGGAAGATGTTTTATGCTCAGAGAAAAAATTCCAGCGATCGGACGCATCGGTTCGTTGCTTCTACTGATCGTCGCGATAGTCGTGATCGTGATGGCGTTCCTTCGCGCCCGCAATCGGGCGCCTAACCCTGATATTGCGACAGGGGGAATGACGTTGGCGCCCAAAGTGGTATCTATCATCGAGGGGTATAAATACACCCAGACGGATAAAGAGACCGGGCGCAAGAAACTGGAGTTGCTGGCGGCGAAAGACATCGCATACGAGGACGGGCGGCACGAACTCGAGAAAGTCGATATGACGTATTTCGACGTTAAGAAAGGCAGGCGCCTGCGCATCGTCTCCGATCGGGGCATGTATCTGCGCGACCAGGGCCAGGGCACATTCTCCGGCAATGTCATTATAAAGAGCAGCGACGGTCTGGAGGTCAGGAGTGAAACCGTCATTTACGAGCAGCAGACCGAGATAGTCCGCACCGAAGTTCCGGTGCAGTTCCGGCACGGAGAAATCAGCGGCTCGTCGGTCGGGGCCACGTTGCGCCTCAATGACCATGTTCTGACCCTGACTCAAAACGCGCACGTCATCGGCGCCGAGTCGGACCCGAACAAAAAAGCGGCCCCGCCGGTCGAGATCCGCGGCGACCGCGGGGAGTATGTCGAGAAAGACGGAGTCGTGAAGTTTGAGGGTAATGTCAACATCACGCATGGAGATCGACAGGGGCGCGCCGATATGGCTACGGGCTTCGGCCATCCACAGACGAAGCGGATCGAGCGCATAGAGGCGCGGGGTAATTCGAGGCTGGAGTCGCGGGAGAAGGGCAAGGCTTCGGAGGCGACGTCGCGCGACATGGATTTCTTCTTCGACGAAGAGCAGCGGCTGAAGAACTCCGCCGCTTACGGCGACGCGCGCGCCCGTTCGCTGGAACCGGATTCGCCGCGCGAGATCACCGCCGACCGGATCGACATCACCTACAAGCCGAGAGAGAACAGCAGCGACATTCAATTGATCGTCGCGCAGGGCCGAGCGGTGATGAAGCTGGAGGCGGTCCCGGGCTCGGCCAGGGATGGCGATTGGTCGGAGCGGACGCTCGAAGCCGACGTCATACAGGCCAATTTCCGCGACGACGGCAAAAACCTGGCGCGCGCCGAGGCCACCGGCGCTTGCGCCCTGACCGTCACGCCGAAGCGCGTGGACGCCCGCTCCGAAAAGAAGACTCTGCGCGCGCCTAAGTTCACGGCCGATTACTTCGAGACCGGCAACGCGATCAAGACCTTCGTCGCCGAACCGAACGCCGTCGCCGAATTCGATCCGATGCAATCTGAGGGCAAAGAAAAAGACGCCTCGGGCAAACTGTTGAAGAAGACCATGAGCGGAAAGAAGATGACCGCCAATTTCAGCCGGCAGACCCAGGACGTCACCGATCTGACGGTCGACGGCGACGCGAAACTCACACAGGGCGAGCGCGTGGCCGTCGCGGCGCGCGGAGTCTATACCCCTTCTAATCAGAACGTGGCGATGCGCGGCAAGCCGCAGGTGTGGGACTCGTCGCTGCGCGCCAGCGCCGACGAGATCGACACCAACGTCGAGACCAGCGAAAGCGAGTTGCGCGGGCGCGCGCACACCACGTATTTCAGCCGCGAGACGATGGGCGGCGCCGCGCCTTTCAAAAATAATAAGCAGCCCGTGACGATCGCCTCGGATCACGCGACGGTGAAGCATAACGAGGGCGCGGCGCGTTACGTCGGCGACGCGCGCGCCTGGCAGGGCGACGATTACGTCCGCGCCGAATACATTGAACTTGACAAGGGCGAGCGCGTGATGACGGCCTGGAACAACGCGCAGTCGGGTTTCTACGATTTCGAGCGCGAGGTCGCGAAGGGGCGCAAAGAAATCGTGCCCGTCTTCGCTTCTTCCGACCGGATCGTGTACACCGACGCGAACCGCACCGCGCATTATGAAGGCTCAGTGAAAATTCGTCAGGGAACCGACCGCATAGACTCGGCGACGGCGGACGTGGTGATGGACGAAGAGAATAAACTGGTCTCTATGACCGCGTCTAAAGACGTCGTCATGACCCAGCCGGCGCGCCGCGCGACCGGCGATCAGGTCGTTTACACGGCCGCCAACGACACCGCGATTCTCACCGGAAACTTCGCCGTCGTCGAAGATCATGAGCGTGAAGCTGTCACAAAAAGCCCAAAATTGACTTTGCATTTAGGCGATGTTAGGATCGAAGCTAATGATGACAACAACGTTGGAAACGGCGCAAAGAGGCGTGTGAAGACCACGCATCGTATCCAAAATTGAGTTGCGGCGGCGTCAAAGAAAACCGAGATTGGTGTCGGGCCGATTTTCAAGCCTTGAAGTTAAAAAGAGAGATGATCAATGGCTTAAGCTTGAGAGGGAAGTTGGCGGAGGGGTTTCTTGAAAAGGCGCGAGAAGTATAAGGCGCGAAAAGTCGCAACCAAGACGGCGGCAGGTGAGGCCTTGCCGGCCATGCCGGTCGAGGAAACAAGACCGGCCACGCCAGCCGTATCGAGAGGATCGACAGTGATGGTAAGCGAGGTTCTTGATCGTCAGGTCAGAGGAGCCGAGCTCAACGGTCTCGAGAAAGGGGCGAAGTCTGACAGCGCGGCTTTGCGGGCGGATAGGTTGAAGAAATCCTATCGCCGCCGCTGCGTCGTCAACGATGTTTCCATCGAAGTTCACCCCGGCGAGATCGTCGGGTTGCTCGGCCCAAACGGAGCGGGGAAGACCACGACGTTTTATATGGTAGTCGGTTTGGAAGAGCCGGATGAAGGCGGTGTTTGGCTCGGCGAAGAGAGTATTACAAAGTTGCCACTCTACAAGCGCGCCCGTCTCGGAATCAGCTATCTTCCTCAGGAAGCTTCGGTCTTTCGCAAACTCACTGTCGAGCAGAACATTCTGGCGATACTCGAAACACTGCCGATGACTCGCGCCGAGCGCCACGATCGGACGGAAGAGTTGATCGAAGAGTTCCGGCTGAGCCACGTCAGGAAGAATAAAGGTTACGCGCTGTCGGGCGGCGAACGTCGCCGGACGGAGATCGCGCGGATGTTGACTATCGAACCGAAATATATTTTGCTCGACGAGCCGTTTGCGGGAATCGACCCGATTGCGATAGATGATATACAGCAGATCATCGCGCGGCTGCGCTCGCGCGGGATCGGCGTTCTGATTACGGATCACAATGTGCGCGAGGCGTTAGAGATTACAGATCGCGCTTATATTATCAGCGACGGCAAACTCTTTCGGTCGGGAACGCCCCAAGAGTTGACCGGCGACGCGGAAGTTAGAAGGGTTTATCTGGGAGAGAAATTTAGAATGTAGGTTGGTGGTTGGTGGTTGGTGGCTAGTGGTTAGTAATGTCAAAATCCTTACCAACCACCAACCACTCAGGCGCCAACCACCGAATCAGTTATGTCATACAAACAACAACTCGTCATCAATCAATCGCAGCGACTGGTGTTGACGCCGCAATTGCGCCAACGCATCGAGATGTTGCAGATGACCAAGCTCGAATTGGGCGAGTTGGTTTCACAGCAACTTGCCGAGAACCCCGTGCTCGAAGAGTTGGCGCCTGACGAAGTGGCCGTTCCTCCCGACGAAGGCAATATAGATTTCACCGAGCCTTCGGGCGCCGCGCTTAACGGATCGGGGGAAATATCTGAAAATGTCCTGAGCGCCGTCGAGAGACTCGACAGCGCGGGTCAGTCTTATTCAATCAATGATGCGAGCGAAGGGGGCGATTTCGACGCCGGCTACGAGGCGGGCGCGTCGCTTTCGCCTGAAATCGCTCAAGCCCCAGTCGCGGGCGAGGCTACGACCGAGGTCGCGCGAGACGAATCGCGGGAGCCTGAGATCGGCGAACGCGATTCATTCGAGGAGATCGATTACGGCACGACCTTCGAAGAATACCTCGACCCCGGGTATCGCACGCGCGAGACTGAGGTCAAAGAGACGCCTTCGTTCGAGCAGTTCTTGCGCTCGGAAGACAGTCTGGCCGATTATCTCAACTGGCAATTGCGTCTGACCATCACTACGCCAGACGTGGCTGCCGCCGCCGAAGCGATCATCGGCAATCTCAATGACGATGGCTACCTCGATTGCTCGCTCGAAGAGATAATGGCCCTCGGCCCCTGGCCGATGGAGATCGCCGAGAAGGCGCTGGAGGTCGTGCAGCAGCTCGACCCGACGGGCGTCGCCGCGCGCAATCTGCAGGAATGCCTGTTGCTGCAGCTCGATTATCTGGGCTACGGCGATCGGTTGGCCGTGAAGATGATCCGAGAACATTTCGGCCAGTTGCAGCAGCATAAGCTGCCCGAACTGGCCAAGGCGCTCGGCGTGAGCGTCGAGCAAGTGGCGCAGGAGTTGAAGCTCATCCGCAGCCAGCTCGAACCCCATCCGGGCCGCAAATTCGCCCCCCGCGAGGCGCAATACATCGAACCCGAGGTCTACATCGAAAAGATCGACGAAGAATACGTCATACGTTTTAACGACGACGGGCTGCCGCAGTTGCGCATCAACAAGCAGTACCGTCAGATGATGGAGAATAAAGAGACGTCGAAAGAGACGCGCGATTACATCAAGGACCGCTTCCGTTCGGCGGTCGATTTGCTCAAGAACATCGAGCACCGCAAACAGACGATCTACAAGGTCTGCGAACGGATAGTCGAACGCCAGCGCGACTTTCTCGACAAGGGAGTCGAACACCTGAAGCCGATGATGCTCAAAGACATTTCCGAAGACATCGGCATGCATCTTTCGACAGTTTCTCGCGTGGTCAACGGCAAGTACGCGCACACCCCACAAGGCGTGATCGAACTCCGCCGTTTCTTCACCGAGGGCATGGTCAACGACGAGGGCGAAGAGGTTTCGACCAGGATCATTAAATTGAGGATCAAGAAGATGATCGAGGCCGAAGACGCGCGCAATCCGTTGACCGACGACGAGATCGCCAAGACCCTCGCCAAGGAGGGTCAGAAGCTTTCCCGTCGAACCGTCGCCAAATACCGCGACCAGATGAAAATCCCGGGATCGCGCGAACGGCGGCAAGTAGTTTCGTAGCTGTTTGATAATCGATTCGCTCTACCAACCACCGTCCAAACCGCCATCTGGCAAGCGACAACCCCGGTCGCCTCCCGACCGGGCGTGAAAGAAAGGAGCATTGGGATGAAGATCGAATTCACAGGCCGCAACTTCTCTGTTTCTCCTGCCATCAGAAAACATGTCACACATCATCTTGGGAAGCTCGATACGATGCTCAACGGAGCGACGAGGGCGCATGTCATCTTGAGCGTCGGCAAACATCATCGTCATCTGGCGGAGATAGTCGTCAACTGGCAAGACCATGCCCTGACCAGCAAATCCGACACGACCGATATGTATCTTTCGGCGTCCCAGGCCGTAGACCGTTTGCGACGCCAGGCGCTCAAGGTCAAGGGGAAAATCATCACCGGCAAACACCGCTCTCTGGCGACGAGCGTAATCGCGCCAAGCCCCACGCCTCCGGTCGAACCCGAGAGAGATGACCCGCACATCATCCGTTCGCGGCGTTATTCGGTCAAACCGATGACAGCCGAAGAGGCGATGATGCAAGTCAGCGAGGCGGCCGAAAACTTTCTGGTCTTCCGAAACGCGGAGACCGACCGCATCGGCGTAATTTATAAACGCAAGGACGGGAATTACGGCCTTATCGAACCATGATTCGGGGAGTGGGGAATGGGGAGTAGGAAAACCCACTCCCCATTCCCCACTCCCCATTCCCCACTCCCGCTCTTAAGTATGATCCCTCAACTCATCATCATCACAGGTCTGAGCGGCGCCGGTATGTCATCGGCGATGAATGTCTTTGAAGACCTGGGGTATTTTTGCGTCGACAACTTGCCGTCCCAGTTGATTCCGAGCTTCCTGCATTTGTTCGAGCGCAAGGAATCCGGTGTCATGCGGGCCGCGCTGGGGCTTAACATCCGCGAAGGAGAGTTTCTAAAAAGTTTTCCGCAGATCTACACGCAGCTCCACGGACGCGACGACATCGAAACAACGATCCTCTTTATGGAGGCGAGCGACCCCGTATTGCAGCGTCGCTACAGCGAAACGCGGCGGCCGCATCCGCTGGGTGAAGGGCGCATAATCGAGGCGATCGGCGCGGAGCGCAGGAAACTCGAGCCGATCCGCGCGCTGGCCGATGTCATAATTGACACCTCCGACCACACCGTCCACACTTTGCGCGCGTGGCTGAGGAACCGTTTTGCGCCGGAGAATGCGGAGGTCAAAACCGAGATTACGATCATTAGCTTCGGGTTCAAATACGGAGTCCCGCTGGACGCAGACCTGGTCTTCGACGTACGCTTCCTGCCCAACCCTCATTTTGTACCCGAACTGAAAGACATGTCCGGCAACGATCAACCGGTCGTCGAATACCTGAATAAGAGCGAGGAGGCGCGAGAGACCCTTCGCCGCTTCTGCGAACTGCTTGATTTCTTGATGCCTCTTTATCAGCGCGAAGGCAAGAGCTACGTCACCGTCGCAATCGGGTGTACCGGCGGCAGACATCGCTCGGTGGCCGTCGCGAACGAGATCGGCAAACATCTCAACCGCAGTGAACAGCACGCGCGGGTGACGCACAGGGACGTGAAAAAGTGAAGGGGAGTGGGGAGTAGGGAATAGGTGAAGTAGTTTCCTTTTCCCCATTCCCCATTCCCCATTCCCTACTCCCCTCCAAGGAGGCATATGCCACTAATCGGAGGCGTGGTCGTTACGCATGGGAATTTAGCGACCGAGTTGGTCAGCGCGGCGGAAACGATCATCAATGAAGACATTCATCATATTACTGCCGTAACTATCGGCTGGCACGACGACGTTGAGATCGCCCGCGACGAGATCGGCAAGGCCATTGAGCGCGTCAACCAGGGCGCAGGTGTGCTGGTGTTGACAGACATGTTCGGCGGCACGCCGACCAATCTCGCATGCACTTTTCTGGGCAGCGCGCCGATTGAGGTCGTGACCGGCGTCAATCTGCCCATGATCCTCAAACTGACCGACCAACAGCCGGATGAAACACTGGACGTCATCGCGCGTCGCGTCAGAGACCAGGGACAGAAAACGATCTATCTGGCGAGCGAAGTGCTCACGCCGAGCAAGTAGCCGGGAGTGGGGAGAGCGGGGGAGCGAGGGAGCGAGAGACAAGGAGATGTAACTTCACCCTCTCCCGCTCTCTCGCTCTCTCGCTCTCTCGCTCTCTCGCTCTCCAGTGGCTCAGATGCAACGTTTCACTCTCGACATCACCAATCGTTTGGGGTTGCACGCGCGGGCGGCGGCCAAGTTGGTCAAGCTGGCGAACTCTTTCCGCTGCGACGTAATGCTAGCGCGCGTGGAGTCGGGTATCAATCCTCAAGACTCGGCCCGGCCCAGGGTATGCGGGCACGCGCCTCCCGGGCCGGTGGACGCGAAGAACATTTTCGGAATCTTGCTCCTCGCCGCGTCGCAGGGGGCCGTGATCGAGGTGATCACCGAAGGCGCGGACGAGATCGAGGCTATGGAAGCGGTGCGCAAACTGATCGAAGACAAATTTGGCGAAGAGTAAGATGAGGGGCATATCTGGAAAAATCTCCGAACACAGATATGAAGGCATAGGCGCTTGTCAGGGCGTGGCGATCGGGCCTGCGTTTCTGGTCGATGACCCGAGAGGCCGGATCGTGCGCATGTTCATCCCGAAACATCAGGTGGAGGCCGAGATCAAACGGTTCCGCGAAGCGGTCCGCCTGGCCCAGCGCCAGGTGCGCAAGGCGATGGCGCGATTCCGCGAGGCTTTCAGCTCGGACCGCGCCTACATCCTCGAAGCCCACCTGCTGATGCTCAGGGACCGCGATCTGGGTCGCCAAATAGAGGACTGCATCCGCGACAACCGCGTCAACGCCGAATGGGCCGTGCGGGACACGGCGAACCATCTGCTGAGCATATACGCGAAGATCACCGATGATTACCTGCGCGAACGCGGTTCGGACGTGGCCGATGTCACCCACCGCCTGGTCAAGATACTTTCCGGCGCCGAGGCGCGCGACCTGAGCGAGTTGGCCGAAAATTCGATCATCGTGGCTGACGATCTGTTGCCGTCGGTCGCCGCAGATCTGGACCCGCGCCGAGTGCTCGGCTTTGTCACGGCCGCCGGCGGATGGGCGTCGCACACTTCGATCATCGCGCGCAGCGTCAACATCCCGGCCGTGGTCGGCGTGCGCAACGTGACGGGGCGCGTCCGCTCGGGCGAAACCATCATCATTGACGGCGCCGTCGGCGCGATCATCGTCAACCCGCTGCCCGAAACGCTGCGTTTTTACGTGGAGCTTCGCGAACGCCAGCAGGAACAGCAACTACATTACATAGAGGAGCGCGACCTTCCGCCGGTCACGCGCGACGGGCGCGAAGTCAAACTGCGCGCGAACATCGAGCTGATCGAGGAGATCGAGACGCTGCAGCGTTTCAACGCCGCCGGTGTAGGGCTTTACCGATCGGAGTTCCTCTATTCGCAAGCCGCGTCGGGACTGCCGGCGGAAGACGAGCAATACGAAGCCTACAAATGTCTGGCCGACACCTGCGGCGAGAGCGGCGCGGTGGTCAGGACTTTCGATCTGGGCGGCGATAAACTGCGCCTGGAAGGGTTCAAACCCGAGCGCAATCCCGCTCTCGGGCTCCGCGCGATCAGGCTCTCGCTGGCCGTTGACAGCGTTTTGAGAACTCAGGTAAGGGCCATCTTGCGCGCCGCGAGGCGCCCGGACGGCGAGGCGCGATTGAAGATATTGCTGCCCTTCGTTTCAAACCTTGACGAAGTGCGCCGGGCCAAGGAGATCATCGCCGAGGTCGAAAGAGACATGCGCGCCCAACGAATCGAGCACGCCGAAGACGTCGAGATAGGCGTGATGATCGAGACCCCGGCCGCCGTGATTATGGCCGAATCGCTGGCGCGCGAAGCCGACTTCTTCAGCCTCGGCACCAACGACCTGACACAGAGCCTGCTGGCCGTGGATCGCGGCAACGAGAACGTGGACAAAATGTTCGACCCGATGCACCCCGCTGTCTTGCGCGCGATCAAATACGTGGCCGATTCGGCCAGGAAGATCAACATCCCGATCAACGTCTGCGGCGAGATGGCGTCGAACCCGGTTCAGGTGATCATGCTTCTAGGTTTGGGGCTGACCGATCTGAGCATGACGCCGAGCGCCATACCCGCCATTCGCCGCCTCGTTCGTTCGATCCGTTTGGAAGACGCCGAAAAGCTCGCTTCCCATGCGCTCTCTCTAGAAACGCCCGCCGACGTGCATCGTTATGTTCAAACGCATCTGAGCGAACTGGCGTCGCAGTTCTTCGCCACAGCGCATTTCGGGTGAAGATGGCGCTCAAAGTTGTTTCCACAAATACGCCGATCCGCTCTTTCTGTTCCAACTCGAACTGGCGTCATTCCTCGCTGACACGCTCAATCGGGCTGATCGGCTGGTTGTTCTGTTGAGCCGAATGAACGCGCCAGCGATCGCCGTCGCGCGCCGGGAAATCTTCGCGGAAGTGGCCGCCGCGACTCTCTTCGCGCCACAGCGCGGCTTCGGCCATCAATTTCGCCAGCGTCACGAAATTGCTCGTGCGCTCGTTAATCTTCTCTCCCGCCATCGCGGCAAGCTCTTCGATTGCGCTCCGCAAATCGTCGGCGCGGCGGATGAGTCCTACCTTGCGCCACATAATCTCCTGTACGCGGTTTTTGATCCGTGGGTCTAAACGCCATTCGGATAGCTCGAATTCAACAGGGGATGATTCCGAGTGATGTAGCGAAACCAATTCGCCCAATTCGAGCTTGGTTATCTGCAACATCTCAATGCGCTGGCGCAATTGGGGCGTCAGCGCTATCACTCGCGGTCGCCGTGGGAATGAATCTTCAATTGCGGCCGCGCCGGCGCGCGCGCCGAAGACCAGACCTTCGAGCAGCGAATTGCTGGCCAGCCGGTTCGCGCCATGCACGCCCGTGCAGGCGACCTCGCCCGCCGCGTATAGACCCGCGAGCGTCGTGCGCCCATGCGTGTCGGTTCTCACGCCGCCCATCACGTAATGCGCCGCTGGACTCACCGGCAATTGATCCTTCGTCAAATCGAGCCCGTAGCGCAGGCAGGTCTCGAAAATATTCGGGAATCGTTCGCGCAGGAAATCGGCTTTGAGATGCGTCAAATCCAGGTACATCCATCGCGCGCCTGTTCGCTCCATCTCGGCCACGATTGCGCGGGCGACGATGTCGCGCGGAGCCAGTTCGCCGCGGTCATCATACCTTCGGGCGAAAGCCTCGCCATGGTGATTGCGCAGGATAGCCCCCTCGCCGCGCAGCGCCTCGCTGAGCAGGAATCGCGGCGCGCCCTCGAGCGCCAGCGCGGTCGGATGAAACTGCGTGAACTCCAGGTCGCACATCTCCGCGCCAGACGCATAGGCCATCGCCATTCCATCGCCCGTGGCGACGCTCGGGTTGGTGGTCTGCGCGAAGATCTGTCCCGCGCCGCCGGTCGCCAGCACGACCGCGCGCGCGCGCAACTCCCGCAGCAAACTCTCGTTCGGGTCGATGAACCGCACGCCTGCGCAGCGCCCGTATTTGACAATCAACCCGATGGTCGCGGCGTGCGCCACGAGCTGTATGTTGGATTGCTTCCTGGCGTGAGCGATCAGCGCCCTGACGATTTCGCGACCCGTCGAATCGCCGTTCGCATGCAGGATGCGACGGCGCGAATGCGCAGCCTCCTGTGTGAACTGAAGCGCTCCGCCTTCGCGGTCGAACCGCGCGCCCCATTCGATCAACTCGGTGATGTAGCGCGGCCCCTCTTCCACCAGAACGCGAACGGCCTGCTCGTCGCATAGCTCCGCGCCGGCCTTCAGCGTGTCTTCGAAATGGAGCGAGATTTCGTCGTCGTCGGACATCGCCACGGCGACGCCGCCCTGCGCGTATTCGGTGTTAGATTCGTCCAGCCGGTCTTTGGTCAGTACGGCGACGCGCCCGTCGCGGGCCAGTTCGATGGCGGCGCGAAGCCCCGCGACGCCGCTGCCGAGGACGATGTAATCGGGAGTTTTCATAATGATGACCGGATCAACGCCGCGAGCGGTAGCAAGCTGACTCCCAGGCGATCGGGTGTGGAAGCCGCGCTCGCTACCGCTCGCGGCGCCGATCCAGAGCAATTCTAAAACATAAGACCTGATCCCCGAAACCTGTGGCGCTTATCGATTAGCCGCGAGCGCCACAGGTTTCGGGGATCAGGTCTTATGCTTCCACCCGCTCGCCGCGCTGATTTTTCGAATTTTTGAAAGGGGCATTGCCTGATGCCATCGCAAACCTTGCGATTGACGATTTTCTACGCCACTTTTCCGATCAAGCGTTGGCCTGATGTCGCGCCGCCAGTTGCCCGCAAGCCGCCGAAATGTCCTGCCCGCGCGGTCGACGGATGAACGCGGGCACGTCGCGCTCGACCAGTATTTTCTGAAAACTCAGGATGCGTTCCATCGGCGACGCGCGGTAAGGCAATTCGGGCGCGGGGTTGTGCGGGATCAGGTTCACTTTCGCCCGAACGCCGTTGAGCAGTTTGACAAGGCGCCGCGCGTCCTCGTCGGAATCGTTGACGCCGTCGAGCATCACATATTCGAACGTCAACCGCTCGCGTTCGCCGAGAGGGTATTCGCGGCAGGCTTTCATCAGGTCCGCGAGCGTATATTTGCGGTTGATCGGCATCAATTGTGTTCGCTGCTCTTCAGTAGTGGCCGAAAGAGAGATCGCCAGTCGCGGTCTGACCGGCTCTTTGGCGAAATCATAAATGCGCGGGATGACGCCCGAGGTCGATACGGTGACTCGCTTCGGGCTGAGGCCGAGCCCTTTCTCGTCGGCCATAATCCTGATCGATTTCATCACCTCGTCGTAATTCAAAAAGGCTTCGCCCATTCCCATAAACACGAGGTTCACGCCGTGCGGCGGTTTGGCGCCCTCGCCGTAAACCTCGTTCAAGACGATGACGACCTGCGAGATGATCTCGCCCGCTGTCATGCCGCGTTTGACGCCCAACCGCGCGGTCATGCAGAAACCGCACCCGACGGCGCAACCCACCTGGCAACTGATGCAGATGGTGTCGCGGCGCTCCTCGGGCATGAACACGGCCTCGGCTTCACGCCCGTCGCCGAGCCGGAGCAGATAGCGCCTGGTTCCGTCTGTCGAATAGAAGACATTGGTGATTCGAGTCTCGGCGACGCGCGCAATCGAGTTCAACTTCTCCCGCAGGTCTTTTGAAAGCTCGGTCATCCGCGCGACATCGAGCGCGCGCCGTCCGTAGATCGCCTGGTAAATCTGCTTGCCACGAAAACGGGCGGCGCCGATCCCCTCGACGAATTTCATCAGTTCGTCTTCGGTTTTTCCCAGTAACATTGTCATATCGAGCTTATTGTACCATCGCGCCGAGATGTCTCGAATGCGTTCAGTTTTAATTGCGCGCGCATGGGCATATAGCTTGCTCCACCGAATTGCGCTGATTTCTTCGTCCGCCGCCTATCATGAACGGGATTTATAAGTCCAATTTTCATGACAGGCGGCGCTCCCAAGGATTTCCTAGGAGACGACATAATGGGGAATGATGTTGAGAAAGCGGCGCGCCGAAATGTCAGGCCATCGCTCTTGATAATGGTTTTGGGATTGTCGTCCCTGCTTTTGAATACTTATCCCGCGTTTCAATCCGGGCGCGCGTCTATCATCAGTATGGTACGGACTGCGCGCGCGCAGGAAGCGTCTCAGCCAGACATATCGGAAGCCGCCGCAAGGCTGAAAAAACTGGGCGAGCGCCGGGCCATTGTATTCAGCCCCGATTTCGCGGCTTCAGGCAATCGGCAGTTTTACGAAGGGCTCGGGTTTGTGTATCTGGAGAGCGCCGATTGGCGCTATGTGTTGAAGGAGATCAGGCGAGTCAATCGGTCGCGCACAGAGGGCTCGATTCGCGAGATATTCTTCGAAACTCATGGCAGCAACGGTAACGGGCTGAAGCTTCAACGGTCGCAGCTCCCGAAAGCGCCGCGCTCTTACATTTCGCTGGGCGCATTGCAGGAACACCTTGCTGAGGCGGGAGTCGAGCGCGCGATACTGGGCGCGTGCAACACCGGGCGGTTGTACAGACCGGAGATTTACAAAAAGTTGAACCTGTCGGTGAAAGACCCGACAGTGTTGCCGGCCACGCTCGGCGTGATCAACGCTTCCCCGAAATTCGACCCGTCTAAAAGCTCTGTCGAGCTTGTTCGCCGGACGGACAGCCGCCTGGAGCAGACCAGTGAAGGGCAATACCATGAACTCCCGGAGTCGGTCAGACGCGCGCTGGGCCTGCCCGAGTCCACAAAACCATTCACCGTGTCGAATATGTTCATACAAACGATCGTCAGGGATGACCGGCTGCAAGTGACCAGCACCGGATACGTGCGCAAGATATCCAAAGACACCGAAAGCGAGCCGGACAACGAAGCCATCTTCCAGGGCTTCCTCAAATTCCTCGATGATCTGGCGAGCGACCGAGCGTCATCCGTTCGCGCTAATTATTATCTGGAAAGCCACAGTGAAGAGAATCGAAGATAGAGTGTAGAGGATCGAGGATCGCTTTATACGTTCTGACGCAATCCTCGATCCTCTATCTTCTGTACTCAACCCTCTACACTCGACGTCAGGTCGGTCTGATTGGTTCGCGCCCGTGGCCGTAGGCGTTCGATCCCGAGCCGGACCATTGGAGAGGGGGAGGGATCTTCTCGAACTCCGATTCGGGTTCGATCTCAAATAGTTTGTCGAACTCCGTTTTGATCGTGCGGTAACATTCGCAGGCCCACATCTCCAGACTGCGCCTGTCCAGGATGTGAATGTGACCGCGCAGGTAGCTGATCACCCCCGCCTGGCGCAATTTGCCCGCGGCGACGGTGATTCCGGCGCGTCGCGCGCCCAACATCTCCGCAATCATTTCGTGCGTCAGAAAGAATTCGTTCGAATCCATGCGGTCGTCGATCATCAAGAGGAGCGAGCAGAGTCGCTCTTCGACCGTGTGCAGACAGTTGCAGGCGGCCATTTGAGACATCTGGGTCATCATCGCCTGAGTATAGAGCAGCAGTCGCTTGCGCAGCGCGCCGCCGCGTAACATCTCATATTTGAAAACGTCCGCTCTCATGCGCCATGCCTGCCCTTCGACCTGGACGATCGCGCGATACGGGGCGCTGTTGGCGCCCAGAAGGACGGGTACCCCCATCATTCCTTCGTTCCCGACAATGCCCGTCTCCACCGTCGCGCCATCCATCATGGTGGCTACCAGAGAGATCAATCCCTGTTCTGGAAAATAGACGTGGCGAATCTCTTCGCCAGCGTGATACAGAATATCTCCCAAACACAACTGGATGGATCCAAGCCCGGCTGTCAGCCTTTCAAAGTCCTGTTCAGGCAATGCCGCCAGAAGCCGATTTCTGGCTAATGAAATCATCATTACCTCCTTGATGATTTATAAGTGACAGATTACTAATCGGCGCGCGCGGAGAGGATTTGCGGCCAAGAAGAACTAGCTCGACATATTCACTCGCATGTACGACCTTCATACTTCCCTTTGTACGATTCCGTATACAGACATGTAACGTACATAGTTGATGGTTGTTAGTTTGCGCGGATTTATTTATACCTACCTCAAACTTCTTCCCGAAGCAGCAATTAGTGTTCCTACATTGTCGGAGCGACGAATCCCTGCTCCTTCAAAGAAAGGCAATCTATGCAGGTCATCGCCGCCGGTTCAGCGTCGAGCCTCTTTGGATCGATTTCCTTCCTGCACCTCATACAGATTCCATAAACGCCGCGCTCGATTCGCTGCAACGCGGCGTTGATGTGCTCCAGCCGGTCGCTTTTCATGTTCATCAGGCGGCCTTCCAGATCCATCGAAAGCTCCCGCACCGAACTGTCCGCCGAATCGAGGACGACGTCCGTGTCGAAGGACGAAGGGAGTTCGGTTCTTCCCAGGATGTCACGCTTGAGTTTGTCACGTTCATCAAGCAATCGCTGACGGTATTTCACTGTATTTATCGCCATAAAATAACCTCATGCCGGAAAAATGATTCAGCCACGCTCGCGCGCCGGAGGCGTCGGAGCGATGGTTTACTTCCGCGCCCCGCCCGCCGCGCTCTTTTGTGCGGGCAGCGATTGCAGGCGCTCTTTGAACCAGGCGGCCGCGAAAGCGGCGACCTGTTCGAGCGCGCCCGGTTCTTCAAACAGATGCGTCGCTCCCGGAATAATCCTTAACTCTTTCTCGCAGCGCAGAAGCGCATAAGCGTCCTGATTTAATTCGATCACCGTCTCATCATGACCGCCAACAATCAACAACGTCGGCGCTTTGACCAGCGGCAACGCGTCGCCGGCCAGATCGGGTCGCCCGCCGCGCGAAACGACCGCGCCGACCTCTGCGCCTAATTTGGCGGCGGCCATCAAAGCGGCCGCCGCGCCAGTGCTCGATCCAAAGTAACCGACCCGCAAATTCCTCGTCTCCTCCTGACCGGCGAGCCACCGCGTCACCTCGATCAATCTCGCGGTCAGCAATTCGATATCGAACCGGAGATGGCGCGTAAATACGTCCACTGACTCTTCTTCGCGCGTGAGCAGGTCGAAAAGCAGCGATCCGACGCCCGCTTCACGGATAACATGCGCCACACTCCTGTTGCGTGGACTGTGACGACTGCTTCCGCTGCCGTGAGCGAATACCGCGATCCCGCTCGCGCCGCTCGGAATCAGCAGATCGCCGTCGAGGACGATGTCGCCGGCAGGAATCTGCGCCTGAATTTCCAGCAAACCCGGATAAACGCCATTTTGTTTCCGCATCACTCCTCCATCTAAGCGTTTGCAATTCCGCCTTAAAGAGGTCAGGATTGGCTCCCAGAAGACGCCGCCAGGAGGCGTGACTCCAAACACTTCATTCAACGCCCGCTGGCCCTGGCCGAAACGAGCAACAACCCCTTGCTCCAGGCGTAAAGTTTATCGAGCGCCAGTCCCGTGTGCCGCGCCAGGTCGTGATCGCCTCCGGAGTACAACACCAATTCCTTGGGCTGGTGAGCGCGGGCGTACAGGTTGCGCGAATACTGATCCGGCGTCTCCGGGTCCTCCGTGCCATGCATAATCAGAAGGCTCTTCGGCGACAAATCCGACGCCATCTCGGCCCCGAAATTCTGACAGGCAATAGTCGCGACACCGACGACAAGATCACTGGCCACTCCGGCGGTAATAACTACGGCGCCGCCGAATGACCATCCGAGCAGCGCAACTCGCTCCGCGCCCTGCTGACGCACAGCTTCGACGCCGGCCAACACGTCATAAATGGACTCCCGCAGGTCGTTCGGCTCGCGGTAATCAATTCGCAACGCCATGATCCCGGCCTTTTGCAACTGCTCAGCGAGCGACTCGTAAAGGCCTGCAGGCCCATCCAATCCGCCGTCGGCGTCGCCGACCATTATCATCGCGCTCCGCGACCCTTCGGCTTTGTGCAACATGCCTTTGATCACACCCTCCGGCGTGTGTATCTCGACCTCGGCCGTCGGCGGCGGGTGACCATTCGTCTCAGGATAGAAGACCGAACTCTTCATAAAACTCCCTAAAATATGGAACCGCTCGTCTTACTCCTTGCTCCCTATGGGTGAATCTGACAACTGACGTGCCAGGGCCGAGGCGCATGAAGGTCGAATCGAAATCGCGAAAGTGATGGCGCGGCTACTGAACCGATCGAAGAAGATTGCGGCATACCAGTTGCCGGTTTGAAGTTTTGATCGTCGCGATCTGAATAAAAAAATGTAAGACAGAAAATGATAAGGGTGATGTATGGCAATCTCGACCAACTCAATCGGCGCGCGCATGAATGAGGCGCCCAACCGACAATACGCTAAAGCGAACGGGGGCTTGGCTGAAATCAACGGCATCAGAGTAGAAAAGAGCGTCATCATCAACAGAGATCGCGCCGACCTATATCATTACTGGCGGAATTTCAGGAACCTGCCTCAAATCATGAATCACTTGGAGGAAGTGCGCGTGCTCAGCCCGACGCGTTCGCATTGGGTGGCCAAAGCGCCGGTAGGAACCAAAGTCGAATGGGACGCCGAGGTCACGCATGATCAGGAGAACGAGTTGATCGCATGGCGTTCGCTCGAAGGCGCGACCGTCGCCAACGCAGGCTCGGTGCGGTTCCTCCACTTCGCCGAGCACGAGACCGAAGTGCGAGTCTCTCTGGAATACGCCCCGCCGGGCGGATGGCTCGGCGCCTTCATCGCCACCCTCTTCGGCGAAAACCCTGAGCAACAGATCACCGAAGATCTGGTCCAGTTCAAACACATGATGGAAAGCGATTTCAAACCCGTCGATAAAGGCATCGCCAGCGAAGAGGTGATCTGATTATCTACCAGCGAAGAGACTCCTGGTAGGAATCTCCATCTACAGCCGTCAGTCTTAAGAAGAGAGGATGTCAATCAGAGGATTGGGTCGGCATCGGTATGTCGCCAGTCTTGCATTCGGGGTGCCCACACCTGCACACAGAGCCGGCGTCGGGATCCTTGCTCGCGGTCATGCAGTAACCGCCGCAATATCCCGTGTCCGCCCGCGCCGGACAACTGCAAACCTTATGCGCGCATTTGTCCGTCATGCTTTCCAATATTGCTTCTGGCATCTCTGGCGCTACAGGACCGCGCGCGTAAGCAAGCAGTTGCGCATAAAATCAACCGCTTGCTTACGCGCGCGGTCCTGCAGCAAGCTCCAAAATAATTTAGGCAGGCATCAACCCATCCCGACAAAGGTCAATGCCTGCCTCGTTCTTCCCTGTCGCCAGGAAAGAATACTTGACGCGTCGCCACGCCGCCTTCGGCGCAATTATGATCAGAATTCTACCGCCCCAACCCATCCACTTAATCTCACCGCCCATCCAATGGAGCTTCTGATCCAGCCATAGCGCCTATCAATCCACCGCCATATCAGAGCGCCGGCGTTCAGATAGCGCTACGAAGCGGCGTGGGCGACGACTATCAATCATCTACCCTTATGAATGCGACATCGCCTCATTTCGCTTTGGCTCAGTGTTCGTCAAAGCAGATACAGTCGCTGTCGCTTAGCAATAGCTTAGCAACATTGGCGCCAAATAAAATGCGCCCAAACGCGTATACAATCGAATCGATTCGCCATATGCAAAGACACATTTTTAGATATGACAATACATCGGTTGTCTCCGATACGAACATCACGCATCAGCGCAACCGACAGCTCACGAGCCGTGGCGACGCCAGTGGCCGCCGAGAGCGCGCCTCGATCAACCGTTATCTCACGCGCGGTAGCGACGACTGTCCGCGTGCGGATGGCGTCTCGACGCTCGATTCATTTGTAGCGGCGAGATACGTACATTTGAGGTTGAAGATTTGTTGTTAGTGGCCGATGTCTGCCAACGTTTGGTTAGTACATCGTGATAGCCTTATGTGAGTTGCAATTCAAGTCAGAATTTATAGCTTAAAAGCCGCTGCAACCATCAATGCGGCGACCTTCTGGGAATGGCAGTTGCAATGTTTAGTTACGCCACCTAGAAATAAATAACCCCTGGCTTGCTCTTTAAAATTCGTCCTGGCTTTAAGAAACGAATTCCGACAGGAGGTTAGGAAGAAAAGGAGCAGGCGTATGGGAGCCACCCCAAGGCGCTGCGCGCCGGAAGTTGCGGAAGAAGAGCAGCGCTAAGACATCGAAAGAACTCTACGAGTTCGATAACCCGGAGGAAATCGCCCGATGTATGAAAAAGCAACGGAATGTTTATGCCGTGGTCATTGATGACGATCATGACCAGGCCGAATTGATTAAAGAGGTTCTCGCCCCCGAAGGGTATTGCGTACTGACAGCCGATAATGCGGAAGAGGGTTTGAGGCTCTCACAACATTATCAACCCTTCGTAATCATTACCGATTTCGGCATGCCCGATATGGACGGCGCCGAATTGGTGGAGCGCCTCAAGGTAAATGGAACGTCTGACATACCGGTCGTTCTGGTCACGGCCTACCCCCCCGAATATGTTGAAGAGCGGCTGGATTTCAACCATTTTCCCGATCTGATTATGTCCAAGCCCGTGGACTTCGACCTGTTGGTAGAGACCGTGCGCGACTATTATCAAAACGGGCGCCAGCTCGAGCTTTGCATGGAGAACCGATCGCACGACCATTTCGCGAGCGCTTCCCTACCTCCTCAATTGAGCGGCGTCAGATAAGCGCCTCGGATCGTCTTTTCGGGTTTATTTCCCCCACTCTTTGTGATGAGCCTCAACGATCCGCCGCTCGGTCTCCGCCGCGATCTGCAGCTCGTTGATTTGTTCTTCGTCTCGATCGCCGGTGATGAAATTCCGGGCAGGCGCGCCAGCGGCCGATCTCGATTGCGTATACCAGCGCTTGTAGAAATCGTGAACGATGTCTTCTCCCGGGCGTTCCCGCCCGGCTGTCTTGTAATGATCAGGGTTGACGTTGTTCTTTTTGCTCATAACGACTCCTCGGGAAATTGTTCGTAGTCCCGCCTTTCGGCGGAAGCGCCGATCACGGATCCATTCCGCAATATCGAATGCTTCCGTCGAAAGGCGGGGCTACGAACTTTAAAGGCGAAACCGGAGCTTGGCGCCTACTCCGCCGCTCGGGGCCAATCTCACGGCGTCTTCGATGAATGTCACATCGGCGTTAGTCTGGCGGGCGCGCGCCACCAATTCATCCGCGATCACCGCGCTGCGCGCCCGGCCATTCCCCTCGACGTCTTCAGGAAGGCCGGGAATTAGCTCCGCGGCCTTACCCGTAAGATCGTCGCGCACGTCCTGTTCCGACGCGCTGAGGAACATCTCATCGACCTGGCCCAGCGTCAACGCGATCAGCGTGTCGCGCGCGCCGGTAACGGCAAAGCCGCTGCCCAGGTATGTATCCAACAATTTCTCGACCCTCTCGGCGTCTTTCCTGGCGTCGTGGTCGCGCACCGCTTCGAAGCTCGCCTTCATCACTTCGTGTTCGGGCGTGACGATTTCCAGACGTAGCGTCGAGATCACCATCTCCTCCAGGCGCAGCGGGAGTTGTTCGCGCAACATCGGGATAATTACCTCATCTCCAGCGAGCACGATCCGCTCGATGCCCTCCTCGCGCGTCACGCGGTCGAGCTCTTCGACCACGTCTTTCGCGTGATGCGCGCGGATGTTGTCGATGTGCCTCTGAAAACGAGCCTGCGACCAACCGCCGATCATTGTCCGGTGGACGTTCGGACTGACGACATCCCGCTGTTCAATCTCCTCGCCCACGCCGAATACGTACAAATGCGCGACGTTGGTGTCAGCGACAAGAGCGATGTAAGGCGGATAATGATCGATGAAACGCGCCAGCGAATAGACGCTCGGTTGATAAGAAGTGTAGAGATGGTTCTCCTCTATCGGCGCGTCGAACTGCGCGGCTTCAAAAAAATCGCGCTCCGCCGAGCATGCGAAGATCGCCGCCCCGTTCGAGGAAGGTCGCAACTCCTCGCGCAGATATTCGTTGATCCGCCCGACGTCGCGGTCGAAACTCTCGCGTTCGGGTGTGCGCATTGTCCATCTCTTCGCCCGCGCCTTTAATTCACGACGCACAAACGCGTCGAAATTGTCGCGCCCGTGCTGATCAGCCTGTGTGTTGAGATAAACGCTGATAACAGGAAAAGGAGTGGGTTCAAATGTGACTAACCGGTCAAGTAGATTGCTCGGGGCCATAATTCCTAATCATTCCTCTCACAAAATAAGATTCAGGATGATATGGAAGTTTGCAACTGTCGAGCCAATTCAAAAGCGCTCCTGTTTTGATTAACTCGCACGGCCCTCATTCACCCTATATTGCTTCAGAACGTTCATCATACATACAACGTTCGCCACATTAAATTTTCGGTCATCGACGTCTCTTGAATATTTCCATAACAACAGGGCGCCGGAGCGCCAGCTCCCACCACAAGCGGTGTGGAAAAGCATTGGCATATTCATTGCTCAAATCTAAATTATGAACAACAACACGGTCATGCGTGATGGAGCCGAATTGAACTCCATCCATCCATTAGGCCCTCTATTAGGCCCTCTATTAGAAAGGGAAGTCGAGGAGGTCGGCGACGATGATCCACCGGACATGGTCTGCCTGGCGCCCCTGCGATGGGATTTCGCGCGCCAGAGACCGCAACATTTAATGAGCCGGTCAGCCCGTGAACGGCGCGTTTTCTTCGTTGAGGAGCCGGTCTTCGGCAAGATGATTCCAGGGCTGTACGTCAAACGTCGCGATTGCGGAGTGTTTGTCGTAACGCCGCATCTGCGCGAGGGGTTGGATGACGCCGAAGCCTTTGCGATGGAACAAGCGCTCCTGCTCGATGAACTTTTCCTGGAATACAAGATCTGCGATTACATCCTCTGGTACTACACGCCAACGGCGATGGCCTTCACCTGGCGTCTCGATCCGCTCCTTGTGGTCTACGACTGCATGGATGAACCTTCGGCCTTCAGACCCGCGCCGCCGAGCGCGACACAGCGCGAAGCCGAATTGCTCAAACTCGCCGACGTGGTCTTCACCGGCGGATACAGCCTCTACGAAGCGAAGCGCAGTCTTCATCACAACATCCATCCCTGTCCGAGCGGCGTTGATCTGGAGCATTTCCGCCAAGCCAGGCGCGAGATCGCTGAACCTGTGGATCAGGCTTGCATCGGGCGCCCGCGCCTTGGCTTCTCCGGCGTGGTTGATGGGCGCCTGAACCGGGAATTGTTGGCCGCAATCGCCGAGGCGAGGCCCGATTGGCAGATCGTGATGGTCGGACCCGTAGTTGAGGTCGATCCATCCGAACTGCCGCGCCGCCCGAACATTCATTATCTCGGCGATAGAAATTACAAGGACCTGCCCGCATACTTTTCCGGATGGGACGTAGCGATGGCGCCGTTCGCGCGCGACGAATCGACCAGGCGCATCGCCACTGCCGAGACTTTGGAGTATCTGGCGGCCGGAGTTCCCACGGTCTCCACTTCGATACGCGAGGTGGAGCTTATCTACGGGCGCCAGGGCCTGATCAAGATCGCCGACACGACGGACGAATTCGTCGCCGCAGCCGAGTGTTTGATGAACCGCCGTGTCGATTACGACTACGACGCGTGGCTCGATCGGGTGGATGAGGCGCTTGCGTCGAACGCTTGGGACGACGCTTGGACGCGCATGATGAATTTGATAAACCTGACGCTCAAAAACCGCTACTCCGAGGATTGCGGATTGCGGGGATTAGTCACAGAGTCACAGAGCCACAGAGTAAACCAATAGAGGATGACCTTCACTCTTCATGTCCTCTGTGTCTGCGGTGTCTCTGTGGCCAAGCCTTCTCGCAATTCGAAATCCTCGATTCTCCTCCAGGCGCGTGGCGCTAATGAGGCGGCACGTAGATTGCGATTCTAAATATAGGTTGCGATTCCCAAAGCCAAGCGAGAGGGCGAGCAGGTGATGAGAAAATTGTATCTCTGAGCCCAAAAACGCTGAAAGCGTTAATCGCCGCCGGGTATGAGGGCGCCTATGGAGCGTAAGCTATGAATAACGATGGCTGGAAAGGACAGTTTGAGCGCTTCTGTAGATCGTTATTTCAAGAGCTTAACCTGGCTCTGATCGAAGAGTTGGCAATCGATCTCGGCGCCGCCAATACGCGCATCTACCTGCCGGGAAGAGGTCTGGTGGTCAATGAGCCGTCAGTGATCGCGTTCAACACCAGTAACGGCAGGATCGCGGCGGTAGGACGGGAAGCGAAGAGGCTAGCCCGCCGCCAGCCGCGCGAAATCCGCATCGCGCGCCCCATCAGGGATGGGGTAATCGCAGATTGCCAGGCCGCCAGCCAGATGCTCTCTCAATTTATCAACGGCGCTCGCGGGCGCCACGCCCTGGTCGGTCCGTCGCTACTGATTTGCGCTCCGACCGATGTTACGCCGCTTGAAGAGAGAGCGTATGAAGACACCGCCATGCTGGCCGGCGCGGGAAAAGTGACACTCGTCGAAGGGCCTTACGCGGCGGCTTTAGGCGCCGATGTCGATCCCAGCGCGGCGCGCGCTTGTATGATCGTCGATATTGGCGCGGCCACAACGGACATCGCCGTCATCAGCGGCGGCGGCATTCTCTACGCCTCTACGCGCCGTATCGGCGGGAGCGAGATAGATTGCGCCATCGCGCGTTATCTGCAACTGGAGCGGACACTGGAAGTGAGTGAAGACGCCGCCGAGGAAGTCAAGATCGAGATGGGGGCGGGGGGCAGGCTGCCCGATAGGCGAACGCTGGCAGTGCGAGGGCGGAACCTGAGGACCGGACTGCCGCAAGAGATCGCCGTCGGGAGAGAAGAGATCGATCTGCTGATGCAGCCTGCCCTGCGCTTGATCGAGCAACACGTGCGCCTGGCCCTGGAAGAGATTCCCACGGAGGCTTCTGTAGATCTGCTCGATTCGGGAATCACGCTGAGCGGCGGACTGGCGCAGCTTCACGGTCTGGCCGAACATTTCACCCATGAGTTTGGCTTGAGCGTGCATGTGGCGCCTGAGCCGGCGCTGGCGGCGGCGATAGGCGCGGGACGTATCCTCGAACAAGCGCTGCCCGCCTCAATCCGCAGAGCGATCAGAGAAGAGGAGTCCGTGCGGATCAACTACGCCATCTAAACGCAGGCGCCTTGTGTGTTGAATTTTCTTGTCGAAGAAAGATGAATGAGTTCGAGCCAGTCTCATACCCTGACGGTTATTTGCCGATTGAAGATCACGGTCTGATCGGCGATGGCGCGACGGCCGCGCTGGTCGGGCGCGACGGCGCGATCTCATGGATGTGCGCGCCGCGCTTCGATTCTCCGCCGATCTTCTGCCGGATCCTCGACGCGCGGCGAGGCGGGGCTTTCACCGTCGCCCCCGAGGGCCTGATCGAGGCGCGCCAATATTACGAACCGGACACCGCCGTGCTGGTGACGGAAATGCGCGGCCCGGCGGGGCTGATCCGTGTGACGGACGCGCTTACGCTGCGGCAGGGCGCCAATCTGACAGAGGACACCGCTGCGGGACGCTGCGAGTTGCAGCGCAAGGTGGAGGCTGTCGAGGGGAATGCGCGTCTGAGGGTCGAGATCGAGCCTCGCGGCGATGCGCGGGTTGTGGAGCGCAGCGGCGGCCTCTTCATACGCAACCCCGCCCGCCCTTATTTCGATCTGCAGCTTTCGGCTTCCGTCCCGTTGGCCCCGCTTGCCCAGTTTGCCCAGTTTGGCCCATTCGAAGGATTGCGCGGCGTGATGGAATTCAGAGAAGGCTTTCGTTTAGAACTGACATTGCGTTGGGGCGGCGGCGTCAGCAGACACAGGCCGCTGTCGGCGGAAGACTCGCTGACCGCGACTCGCGAAGCCTGGCGGCGATGGGCCGCGCGAATCCGATACGACGGGCCGCGGAAAGATATCGTGCGCCGCTCTGCGCTGACGCTCAAACTGCTCGATCATTTCGAGAGCGGCGCGATCGTGGCGGCGCCGACCTCTTCATTGCCCGAAGTGATCGGCGGCGAGCGCAACTGGGATTACCGATACTCCTGGGTGCGCGACGCGGCGTTCGCGGTCTACGCGCTCAACCGCATTGGCTGTCCGGAGGAGGCGTCAGCGTTCCTCGGTTGGGCGCTGGACGCGGTCGAGATCGGCGAGCGCCCCCGGTCTCTCTATGACATCGACGGCGGCTACGCTGCGCCGGAGGAAACGGACGCGGAGCTTGAAGGCTATCGCCACTCTCGTCCGGTGCGTTGGGGCAACGCGGCGACGGAGCAGACTCAACACGACGTGTACGGCGAGATTCTAGATTGCGCTTACCAGTGGGCGGCGCACCACGGCGAGATCGACGAAGCGTTGTGGAAAAGGCTTTGTAAACTGATCGAAGACGCGAAGCGGGAGTGGCGCGCTCCCGATCACAGCATCTGGGAGGTGCGCACGCCGGGCAGGCCGTTCACATACTCCGCCGCTTTGTGCCAGGTGGCGCTCGATCGCGGAGCGAAGATGGTCGAACGATACAAACTGCCGGGCCGAGGGGCGCCGTGGCGCGCGGCGGCCGAAGAGATTCGCGCGGCGATACTCGACGAAGCCTGGGACGAAAAGCTCAATTCGCTGACAGAGCATCTGGGCGGCGGCGGCCTCGACGCCAGTCTGTTGTGCCTGCCGCTGCGCCGAGTCATCCCGCCCGATCACCCCAAAATGGTGGCGACCACGGCGGCGATAGCCGAACGGCTCGGCGCGGGCGATGGCTTGTTGTACCGCTACCTGCCGCACGTCTCACCCGACGGTCTCCGGGGGCGCGAAGGCGCGTTCCTGCTGTGCAGCTTCTGGATGGTGGATAACCTGGCCTATCAGGGAAGGCTGGATGAAGCGATCGATTTGTTCCATTCGCTCTGCGATCGGACCAGCGCGCTAGGATTGCTGCCCGAACAGATAGACCCGTCGAGCGGCGCTTTCCTCGGCAACTTCCCGCAGGCGTTCAGCCACGTCGGACTGATTTCGAGCGCGGTGAATCTGACAAAATTGACGAAACGGAGAAGTGGTTCACATCGCGTTTCGACATCCTGAACTGATGAAAATCGCTCCTGGGTACGCGCGCTTCCAGCGCGCAGTCTCGGGCATTAGACGTATTGGTCGGAAGCTAACGCCACTGATATCGCTGGGCTCATGGCGCGCTCCGGTTTTCCAATTGGCTGCGATCCATGCCTGCGCGCTGGAAGCGCGCGTACCCAGCGTCTATCATCGCGGTTCATAGCGCAACAAATAGTCCATGACGCGCTGGCATGCTTGCAATTCGATCTCGACTTTCGACGCCCTGGCTTCGCGCAGCAGATTCGCGCGGCCCTCTGCGCTCCATGCCGCCGGGCGCGTCTGCGCCTCTGACGATTCGGCGCCGGGCGCCGGGCGCGCCAGAAGCCAGTAGCGCCCCGGAGCGAGATGGCGCATCGTGAATCTCCCATTGCTCTCCACATCGGTCTCGACATATCGCAACGCATCGTCGGCCGAAGCCGGTTCCGCCGGAACTAGATACACGCGTAATTGCGTGGGCAAGCTCGCGACTTCGGTCGATGAAATCACTTTTCCATTCAGTAATGCCGCGCCCTCGGCCACGGTTACGATCAATCCGGTTTTTCGCTCGCCGGGCTGGAGCGTGAATCCCTGGCGCGATACGTCAACAGGTCGGTTAGCGGGCGCCGGGC
>DASTMP010000139.1:0-2640 GCA_035714085.1 Blastocatellia bacterium | reverse complement strand
GCCGTTGACCAGCCATCCGGTGAACGTGGCGTTATCGCAAAGGTTCTCTTTGCCCTCGCGGCAGTATTCGCACACGCCGTCAGTCTGATACAGCCACGGGACGCCCACGCGGTCGCCGATCTCGAGGCGCGTCACGCCCGCGCCGGCCTGCTCGACGCGCCCGATGATCTGGTGGCCCGGAATGATGGGCAGAACCTGTCGCGGCAATTCGCCTTCGATGACGTGAAGGTCAGTGCGGCAGACGCCGCAGACACTGACTTTCACCAGAACTTGATTTTCGCCCGGCTGTGGTTGCGGCGCTTCGGTGAATTCCAGCGGGTTGGTTTCAATCGGAGAGACGCTATGAAGAAGACACGCTTTCATCTTGACCTCCGCCATCTTAATCTGCGAAATGACAGAAAAACCAGGCTCCTGTCAGGTGGTCAGTCGCTACGAGATAGCCGTAATAGGGATGATCGTCCGGCAGCGCGACCTTGCTGGTCGGATCGTAGACGATGTCATGCCAGTTGAGAAACCCGTGAGCGTAATGAAAGGCGACACGTACTGGCTCATTAGAGTAAAGCCAGCAATCACCGGCGCAAATCCGCTTTCTCTCTTCTTCCGTTGACGCCGCCAAGACTTGTCCGACAATTGTTTCAAACCGGCTCTTGTGAATTTGGAAATGCATCCAGGCTCCCCAATTCCCGAACGTCTTGAACACCGCTACTGTTGTTAACGCTACTAACAAGACCGCCAAGGCTGCCCAGAGTTTTGGCCCGTTTGTGAAGAACGCGATGACACAAAGCAACGCTAAGACGGCTGCGAGCAGGAGCGAAAGCAAAGGCCAAAAGCCACGGAGAACCTGCATGGCTTCGTTGTAACCGAGTATGTATATCAACAGGGTTGAGACTGACCAAAGTCCTATCGAGGCGTAGATGAACTTCGTCAGCTTGCGCATTCCTATTTCCTCCTACTTTTCTTTCTGCCCGGCTCGACGACCGAGAAATCCACCAGATGCCGATCGACGTTCACGCGGTCAACCCGCACTCGCACTCTGGCGCCAAGCTTGAATTGCCGCCTGCCGCTGCGACCGACCAGTATGTGCCTGCGTTCGTCGAAGCGGTAGAAGTCATCGGCCAGTGTTGCGACCGGAACCAGACCATCGATAAAAAAATCATCCAGCTCGACGAAGAAGCCGAAATCCTTTACGTTGATGATCATCCCTTCGAACTCTTCGCCCAGATGTTCAGCCATGAAGACGGCTTTGCGCCACTCGTCAATCTCATTTTCGGCGGCGTCCGCGGCTCGTTCGCGCTCGCTCGATTCTTCGGCGATCAGTTCCAATTCGCCGAGCGGAATCGGGGCGAGGGCGCCGCGCGGCTGTTTTTTTGATTTGGAAGTCTTGCCCGAATCCTCCAGCCCGGGCAGACCTGGCGACCTTGTCGCCGCCGCTCCTGAGTCGCCGAAGGTAGGCGAGATTTTCAGCAGCGCGCGCAGGACGCGATGCACAATCAGATCTGGGTAGCGGCGGATCGGGGAAGTGAAGTGAGTATAGACCGGCGCGGCCAAGCCGAAATGGCCGACGTTTTGCGCCGTATACCGCGCGCGCTGCAGCGAACGCAGCATCGCATATGCCAACACCCGCTCTTCCGGCTTGCCTGCCAGTTGATGCGACAATCGTTGGTAATCTTTCGAACTCACGCCTTCGACCGGGAAGCCGTAACCGTAGGCGGTGGCCAGTTCGGCGAATTCGATAACGCGCTGCGGCTGCGGCTCTTCGTGAACGCGGTAAAGCGAGGGGACCCGCAAACGCTGCAGGTGACCGGCCACTGTCTCGTTCGCCAGCAGCATGAACTCTTCGATGATGCGGTGCGCGATGTTGCGGTCTGCGCGAAGCACGCCGGCCACACGCCCTTCGTCGTCAAACTCGAAGACCGATTCCGGCAGGTTGAAATCAATCGCGCCGCGCCGCTCGCGCATCTTGATCAGAATGCGCGCGAGTTCCTCCATCGTTTTAAAAAGGCCGTGCAAGTCGGCGTAACGCCTCGCCAGTTGCGGATCAGCATGCGTGAGCAGCTTATTGACATCGGTGTAGGTCATCCGCTCGTCGCTGCGAATGACCGTCTCGCGGATTTTGTAATTCACCACGCGCCCGCGCCGGTCGACCTCCATCAAAGCCGACATCGCCAACCGGTCGACCTTCGGATTGAGCGAGCAGATGCCGGACGACAGCCGTTCGGGCAACATCGGGATCGCGCGTTCTGGGAAATAGACCGACGTGCCGCGCAATCGCGCCTCGCTGTCGAGCGGCGCGCCTTCGCGCACGTAAAAACTCACGTCGGCGATGTGAACGCCGAGTAGAAAATTGCCGTTGTCGAGCCGCTTCAAACTGATCGCGTCGTCGAAGTCGCGCGCGGTCTCGCCGTCAATCGTCACCGTCGGCTCGCCGCGCAAATCCAATCGCCCGGCAGCCTGGCCACGGGTGACGACGGGCGAAACCGCTTCTGCTTCTTCGATCACTTCGTTCGGGAAGATGTGCGGCAGATCGTGTTTGTGGATCACGATCTGAATGTCCATTCCAGGCGCATCGCTCGAAGCGCCGAGCCGTTCGATGATTCGCCCCGCCGGGTTGTGGCGCGCGACGGGGTAACTCGTGATCTC
>DASTMP010000138.1:0-2220 GCA_035714085.1 Blastocatellia bacterium | reverse complement strand
CAGCGTCAATTAAACCAAGGACGCAGAGCGCCGGGCCGTAGTCCGGCTGCGCCTGCACGATTTTCTCCTGCTCGGCGCGAGCCGCTTCAAACGCAGTGCGCGCTCTTGCCTCGTCTTTGGTCATGCGCGCCAGCAAACCTTCGCCAAAGTTACGGCTCAGATTAATCGTCGAGTCAAACCAGCAGTCATTGTCCCCCAGCGCAATGAGTGCGCCTTGGGCTGCGGCCGGATCTCGTTCGGCCAGAGCGCAAAAGAACCAGCTGTTCGCCGAACTGGCAATGGCGCTTGGTCCTTGCGCGAGCAATATATCAATCGTTTGGCGCAGCGGCCGGGTGTCCGCCATCCAGTAGAGGTAGAATTCTCCACGTGTGGTCCGCGTGTCGATGTTGTCGGGCATGATCGCTAACGCCCGATCCAGCGCATCGATCGCCTCGGCATAGCGTCCAAGGTTTTGGTAACTAACGGCGATCTGTTGCAGAATATAAAAGTTGCGCGGATCCAGCTCCACCGCGCGCTGTAGGTTATGCAGACCTTCCTCCTGCTGACCACGCCGCCGCAGAATGTAGCCGGTGAGTTCGAAGAGACGTGGATCGTTCGGCAACGCTCGCCGCGCAATCTCTAATTCGGCGAGGGCGCCGGCATAGTCGCGCGGCCCGAAGTAGAGATATTGTGCGCGCGCCAAATGCGTTTCGGCAGCATTCGGTCGCAGCCGTGTCGCGGCTTGCACGGCCGCTTCAGCCAGCGCCAGCCGGGCGGGAGTGTGATCAAACCCCGATATCGCATAAAGGTTTTCGTGCGCGTAGGCGAGCTGGCAGTAAGCGTCGAAAAATGACGGATCGCGCTTTACCGCTTCATCCAGAAGTTCGATTGCCTTTCGCAGGTCTGGCTCGTTCGTCACGCTAAAATTTGCTGTCAGGACAAGTGACTTCGCCCGGCTGTAAAGGTCGAAAGCGGTCAGATCAGTGGTGGGCGGCTGCTCGATGGCTTTCTTCTCGTTAGGCGAGAGCTTCGCCTGCAACTGATCCGCAATCGCCCTTGCGATTTCGCTCTGAATGGCGAAGACATCCGCCAGATCGCGGTCGTAGGTCTCGGCCCAGACATGCGCATCGGTCCGTGCGTCGATCAACTGAGCGTTCACGCGAATTTTATTGGCCGAGCGCTGCACGCTCCCTTCGAGTAAATGCGCCACCCCCAGCTGCCGGCCGATCTCGCGCAGATCGCGCGTGATGCCGCTCTTGTATTGCATCACACTCGTGCGGCTGATTACCTTCAGGTCTGCGATCTGCGAAAGGTCGATCAGGATCTGGTCCTGCATCCCATCGGCGAAGTAGGCGTTGGCTTTGTCTTCGCTCCGATTTTCAAACGGTAGCACAGCGATCGATTTACTTTCGATGGCGACGGCGCGTGGCGGTTGTTGTTTCCAGGCTTCGATGTCTTGCTGCGAATGTACAAACCGAAAGAGCGTCACTGCGACCGCCAGGGCCGCGACGATTACAATCAAAGCAGTTAACTTGCGCCCGGTCTTCGGTGTAATTTTACGATCGATGTCTTCTTCGAGCTTGAGTCCCTGGGGGGTCATCTCAAATGCCCACGAACAAACCACGGCGATGGGAAAACCGATGATAGCGAGCAGGACGATCAACCTGACGATCCAGTTTGGAATATTGAAGAAAGGAAAGACCTGTGTCGCGACCTGGATCAGTAACCAGGCCACGACGACGTAGGCCACTGCGACGTTGTAAACACGGCGCCGCTTTAGTTCAGTGAAGAAAGTACGCGCATTCATCGCCAGGAGAGCAGATACCGCTTTGCCAATCCCGGAGATTATTTCGGACCGGAGGAGTTGGCGAGCTTTTGGAACCGCGGATCGTTCCGCAGCGGATCGAACATCGGATCGAGCCGGAGAAGAGCTGGAGTGAGTGGCATGCCCGTAGCCATGCCGCCATTGCCCGGCCGGGAAAGTATTTCTTCTAGAACGGGAACGGCGCGGTCGGGTTCGCCGGCACGCGTGGCGACACGGGCAAGGATTTCACGAGATTGCATCCCATTTGCAGCCTCTTTTTCAATCGGATTGAGAGCCATCGCCCGGTCGACCAGAGTGAAGGCAGCGGCTTTGTCTCCAAGACTCGCGGTGATCAGCGCGAGGTCGTCAAGAAGCGCCCAATTTTCAGGTTGATCTTTAACAAGGGCTTCCAGCTCGGCGCGCGCTTGCCCCCAGGT
>DASTMP010000137.1:0-10979 GCA_035714085.1 Blastocatellia bacterium | reverse complement strand
CAACACGATCGGCGTGCCAGTCGTGCTCATCGGCAACTACAAGGCGTTATCGGCGCTCTCCGGCGATTTTTCGCAAATGCGCCGAGGCGCCGGACAGGGCGATCTTATCTGGGATCGGATGGCGAGGGATGAGCAGTGGCGGCTCTTCGTCGAGTCGCTCTGGCGGCTCCAGTACACCCAACAAGTTTGCCGGCTGGAAGATGACCCGTCGCTCGCCGATGCTCTCTACGACGAGACACAAGGAATCACGGACCTTGCGGTCAAGGCGTACATGTTCGCCCAGGAGCGGGCGATCGACAGCGGTCGAGAGAGGATCACCGCATCGATCATCAAGTCAGCGGCCCGCGACAAGCTCGGCATCCCGCGCGCTGTCCTCGACGCCCTCAAGACTAACGACCGGCGGGTGCTCGAGCAGTATGAGGACGTTTACCCGGTTCTACTCAGGCAGCGCCTGCCCGAGGCGCCGCAAATGCCCGATGCGGTCGGCCAGATTGCAACTGACGTCATTTACAAGACACGGACGGACGCGCCTCACGTAGCCGTGCCCGTTATAGAACGGGATACCCGGCAGGAGCCACACCATTCTCTGGATCGGATGACAGAATCGCCGCCGAATGAGGCGCCCGGAGAGTTGCCGAAGATCATCGCCGGTTTGCCGGGACAGGACAACCTGGCCGCCTACAATGCGCTTCGGCTCGCCGGCTATATCCGGCATCCGGATGAGTATCTGCCTGATGTGTACGGGCGGAAAGAAGCGTCAGCATGATCGGCTTTTTCCCGGAGCCATTCCCGGACGAATTGTTCTACAGCCTCTGCGCCCGTTATCGCCGGCGCGCAGGCTACCACGGCAGAGTGTTGACCATGCGGGAGTTGTTCGGCTCGACTGAGTTCAAGATAGTAATTGATCTGCCGAGCCACCTCGACCATCTAGTCGCATCGTTCCCGGCGGGGCACGACTACCCGGCGGATCGCCTCATTGACGAACACACCCTGTTGCCTTTCTATGCGCCCTTTTTATCGCCGGAGCGAATGGCGCGCGTCCGGATGGAGATGCGCCGACCGTCATGGCACGCCAGGGCGCGGGGGCGTGCGGGGGCGTCGCGGCTAGCCATACGCCTTGAATGTTTACAGTACTGCCCGATGTGTATTGAGGAAGACCGCGAACGGTGCGGTGAAGCTTATTGGCATCGCATCCATCAAGCTTCCGGAGTTAAGGTCTGTCCCTCGCACGGCGTCGTGCTCGAGCCGAGCGGTATCGACGCCATCAACAGAGCCGATAGAGAGGAACTAGTCACACTTGAAGAATCATTGGTAACGGCGCCGCTGCGCCTGCTTGATCGGTGCGGCCTGAGCGACCGGGACCATGAGTTTCATCTCGCCATCGCGCGTGACGTTCGGTGGCTGCTCGATCAACGAGGATTGTGCGAGGAACCCGCCGTGCTGGGCAGGCGCTATCTGAATTTACTCTGCGACCGCGGGCTGTCGACCTCCGATGATCTGGTGCTTTGGCGCGAGCTGCGTGGTGAGGTCGAGAGCCACTATGGCAGGGACTTTCTGGCTTCGCTCAACTGGTGGCTTGAAGGTCAGGTCCGCCCTTTCAGAAATCTATTCAAAGGCGGAAGGCAACACGCATATCATCCCGTACACCATCTATTATTCATCCACTATCTGGGATGCTCGGCGCGAGACTTCTTCATGTTGCCCGCGGAAAAGCGGCAGCCGTTCGGCGCCCCGCCGTGGCCGTGTCTTAACCCCGCGAGCGTACACTATCGAGAGCTACGGATTGAGGAATGCGCGGTTAAGAACCGTAAGACGAGAATAAAAGACCCACAGCGCAAGCCTCACCGGAGACCCGTCGGCAAATTCGTATGCGGCTGCGGTTTCATCTATAGCCGGATCGGACCCGACGCCTCGGAAGAGGATCGCTATAAGATAGGGCGGATCATCGAGTTCGGTGCGGCCTGGGAGTCCAAACTGCGTGCTCTGCGCTGCGACGGCGTTGCGCATACCAGCAGAGAGATTGCGTGTCGTTTGGGTGTAAATACGCGAACACTGCAGGCGCAGGAAGAGCGGCTGGGATTGCGATCTGGCAGGGATGGAGACGGTTCCGGAGAATTCGTATCGCCGATACTACATCATCTGGAACGGGCCAGACTGGAGCAACTCGAGAAAGGGCGAAGATATCGGGAACAGTGGTTGAAGGCCGTTCAGGAAGACCCACAAACCAATCTGCTTACATTGAAGGACAAGCTGCCGGCAGCATATAACTGGTTCCACAAAAATGATGGTAGATGGATGCGTGAACACACACCACGTCGCCACAACGAGCGGAAGCCGGTCGGCATCGACTGGCAGGCACGCGACGCCGAATTGTCCGCAGCGGTGAGAAGATCGGCTGAGCGCCTGATGAATGCGCCGGGACGTCCCCGACGAGTTTCAGTAGCGGCAATCGCCAGAGACACTGGGAAACTGCCCAAAGTGTTGAGCAAGGATGCCCGATTACCCCTCACCAACCGCGCACTGATGGAAGTCGCTGAATCTGTCGAAGCATGGGCAATACGACGCATCCGGTGGGCGGTGGAATGTTATCGCTGTGAAGGAGTGTGTGCTACCCGCTGGAACATTCTCACACGTGCCGGCTTGAGTTCCAAGATGAGAGTCAGGCCAAGCATCTTGGCAATTGTGGACGAAGGTGTATGCAGTCTCCGCCTTTGATATGAACTGCCGACTGGCCGAGGAGCGTTCCCTTGTCCATTGAGAGATCCCTCGCCTCCCAGTTCACAACTTTATTTCCTCGCCACTCCGCCTCGAAGCGAGCGACTCAGGCTTCCAGTTCACGACTTTATCGCGCTTTCGCCAGCCGACCCGCTACGCAAAATCAATAATTTAGCGGCAGGCCAGTTCACGACTTTATTTCATGGCTACACCTGGTGTACCGAGTAAATAAAGTCGTAACTGTGTAAATAAAGTCGTGACTGTGTAAATAAAGTCGTGACCGCAAGTCGTCCGTTCGGTTATCATTTGCCCCCTTGCATTATGAGGCTGCCACCTCTTTTCCCCATCGCATTTTCCCCATCCCAAGAACGCCTCCCGCTTAAGAACTGCCGTGCAGAAAGGCTCGAATGGCGAAGCGCGAGCGTAAGAGTACCCGAAAAGTCATCGACAAGCGGCTCAAGCAAGGGCGCGGTCAAGGCACAGGCTCTGACTATCAGCCGTACCTACGGGTGCAAGATGTGCCGTCGCAAGGGCTCGCCACCCGTATCCGCGGATGGAAGACCGGCAGAGAGCATCACTTCCTAAGCCTTCTCGAGTGTCATTATTTCTTTCTGCTCGAATGGTCGCCGCTGATTGTTGATATCCGTGAGCAGTTCCCGCTCGATCTCGATGAGACACGCGCGATCGCCGCCGATCTTGGTATCCGCCATCCAACGGACCCACGAACGCGCGAACCCGTCGTGATGACCACCGACTTCGTAAACACGATTCGCCGACCTATTGGCGTAATCGAGCACGCCCGCACATTGAAGTACGCGAAGGATCTCGCCAATTCGCGCGTCATGGAGAAGTTCGAGATCGAGCGGGTGTACTGGACGGCGCGAGAAGTTGACTGGGGAATCGTCACTGAACTCGACATCGATTCGGCAGTGGTCGAGAACATCAAATGGGTGCATCCTTTTCATGACGTCTCGACTCTCGCGCCGCTGACTGCTGACCTCATTTCCTCAATCGCCGACGTACTGACACTGCGTGCGCTCGCTGAAGATTTGCCATTACGAGATCTGACGGCGATGTGCGACGAGCAATTCGGTTTAGCGGATGGCGCGAGCTTGACGGTTGTGCGCCATCTGCTCGCCACGCGCAGGTGGCAGGTTGATATGAGGAGGCCAATTCGAGTTCCCGAGAAGATAAGATTGATTGCCACGCCGGAAATCTCGACGGCCACGGCGGTGATCAAGAAAGCAGGGTGACGGAATGAACTTATCGATTGAGTTGGACATGCTGATCGAATGGCAGGCGGTTGTTGACGGCGCACCGGCCTCAGAACCTCGCCGAGTCGAGCGCGTACTTTGGCTTGACGCGGAACGGCAAACGGTGATCACGATTGATATCTTCGCCCGCGGCGCGATGCCCACACTGTGTTTACACGATGATCTCATACGGGCGCTTACCTCCGGCGTCGCTCGCATTCTGACAACGGACCCGTATGCGGAACTACGCCGTCGCGATCAGGACATCACCACAAGCCAGCGCCAGCGCCGGGATGAGACTTGGCGCGTCCTCGGACCGCTGATTGCAGAACACAACGTGGAATTACTCTTGCACTCCAACCTGCGCGGGATTTTGATCAGAGAGTGTGCGGCGCGGGCCGGGTTGAGCAAGGCGGTCATTTATAAGTATCTGCGCCGCTACTGGCAGGCAGGACGAACGCCGAATGCGTTACTCCCGGCCTTTGATAAATGCGGCGGTCGCGGTAAGCCACGCCATCCGAAAACCGGAACTCAGGATGCGGCGAAGCTCGGTCGTCCAAGCGCCCGCGCCGTAAATTCGGGCCGGCGCCTTGGCATCCGTATCACGCCGGAGATCGAGCGCAAGTTCGAGCGCGGCGTCAAGCAGTTCTATGAGACGCGCGCCGAACGCAGTTTGAGGGACGCTTATCAACTTACGCTGGAAGCGTTCTTCCACGACGGCTATACACTCATCGCCGGAACTCCTGTGCCCGTTCTCCCGATTGCTGAAGATCTCCCGTCTTTCGGGCAGTTTCGGTATTGGTATGACAACCACCGGGACAAGCGGCGCGCGGACAAGGCGCGTCGCGGCGAACGGGCATACAATCTCACCGGGCGGGCGCTACTCGGCGACTCCACGCAGATGGCGTCAGGTCCGGGCTCGCTCTACCAGATCGATGCGACTATCGGCGACATCTATCTCGTCAGTTCATTTGACCGCACTCGCATCATAGGCCGGCCAGTGATCTATGTCTGCATCGACGTCTTTAGCCGCCTCGTCACTGGCATCGCCGTGACGCTTGAAGGTCCGAGTTGGCTGGGCGCTATGCTTGCGCTCGATAATGTCGCAGAAGATAAGGTCGCGTTCTGCGCCGGGTATGGTATCGAGATCACTGACGAGATGTGGCCGTGCCGTCATCTGCCCGAAGCGATCCTGGCCGACCGCAGCGAGTTTGAGGGCTACGATGCTGACAACCTCGTCGGCTCGCTAGGCGTCAGCATTCACAACACGCCGCCGTATCGCGCCGACTGGAAAGGCATTATCGAACGCCACTTCCGCATCGCCAATGACAAATTCATTCACTTCATGCCCGGCGCCGTCGCACGCCAGCGCGATCGAGATGAATCCGACCATCGTCTCGACGCCGTCCTGACGCTCGATGAGTTTCGCAAGCTGTTCATCTGTCATGTTCTCAACCATAACGGGAGCCACTATCTAAGCGATTACCAGAAGGACTCCTTCATGATCGCCGATGCGGTCGAACGCTATCCGCTCGATCTCTGGAACTGGGGAATCAAGAACTGTTCGGGGCATCTGCGCACACTGCCGCGTGAAATCGTGCGTCTGAACCTGCTGCCGCGGAAGCAGGCGGCGATCACGCCTCAGGGCATTCGCTTTGAGCCTGAGTTGTACTACACGTGTGAGCTGGCGCTGCGTGAAGGATGGTTCGCGCGCGCAGGAAGGCGCGGCGCCTCTAAAATCGAGGTCGCGTATGATCCGCGTTCGGTCGATCTAATCTATCTATGTCTTGAGGGCGGCAGACGATTGGAGGTCTGCCACCTCACTGCCGCATCCGCCAAAGCGTTTTGCGGCCACGACTGGCACGAAGTCATCGACTACTCGGCGCTGGAAGCGCAGGCGAAGGATGCGGCCCGGACTCGGTTCATCCGCTCGGAGGCAGAGGCGCATGCGCTGCAAAAACAGATCGTCACCGAAGCGATGGAAAAGACTTTAGCGGCGCGAGCATCGGCCGGCCGTCAGAGTAAGAGAGCGCGAAGGCGGGGCATCTCCGTTAACCGCGCGTTGGAGCGGCAGAATGAGCGAAACCAGGAGGGGTGGCGGTTGGACACGAAAGAGCCGGCTTTGTCGCCGCCCACGCCGCCCGCCGTTGATGATCAAGAGGAAGGTTACGTGCCGTCCATCTCGAAGGTCAGCCGCATCCGCGAACTGCGTGATAAGGAGTGGAACAAGCAATGAAGAAGCGAGATTCCATGCCTCACACGCCGCCCCGCCTCCTGGTCGTCAAAGGGCGAACGGTACAGGCCGCATACCAGGACACCGGCATTCCGGATTATGACGGCAACCCATTGATCGAGGCCTTGCCGCCGGTGCTGACCGATGACCAGGCCACGGTTGGTCTGGCATGCTACCCTCGCTACGACGAAGCTCACCGCCACGCGCCGGAGCACATCCGCTACCATCTGATCCAGAATGCCCTGCGGTGTTTCATCCCGCTCGATATTCACCTCGACCTCCAGCGTCGCTTCTCGTGCTTGATCCGCGTTGGCTACGCCGGGCGCAACCCGCTCGGGGCGGAGTTCTGGAAGCGGTTTGCCGGCGCCTTCAAGACATTCGATCAGTATGGCGAGCATCGCCAATTGCCCAACGAAGCGTCAAAGGCGGCAGGGTTCAACATCATCGGCATCAGCGGGGTCGGCAAATCACTTTCGGTCGAACGCATCCTCAACCTCTACCCTCAGGTGATTTATCACGGACAGTACCGCGACCGCAGCTTCATCAATGCGCAAGTCGTGTGGGTGAAGCTCGATTGTCCGTTTGACGGGAGCGTCAAGGGATTGTGCGTCAATTTCTTCCAGGCCATCGACGATATGCTTACGACCAACTACCGGCGCAACTACGCGCACAACCGGCGCACGAGCGACGAGATGTTGCCTGACATGGCGCTCCTCGCCGCCAACCATTTTCTTGGCGTTCTGGTAATTGACGAGATTCAACGGCTCAGTTCAGCGCGCAGCGGCGGCGCCGCCCGGATGCTCAACTTCTTCGTTCAACTCGTCAACACGATCGGCGTTCCGGTCGTGCTCATCGGCAACTACAAAGCATTGTCGGTGCTCTCCGGCGATTTTTCGCAGATGCGCCGCGGCACTGGGCAGGGTGATCTGATCTGGGATCGGATGGCGAAGGATGAGGAATGGCGTTTTTTCCTCGAGTCGCTCTGGCGGCTGCAGTACACCCGAGAAGTTTGCCGGCTGGAACAGGACCCGTCACTCGTCGATGTTATCTATGAGGAGACTCAGGGGATCATCGACCTGGCGGTCAAGGCATACATGTTCGCGCAGGAACGGGCGATATCGAGCGGGCGGGAGAGGATCACCGCATCGATCATCCGCTCAGCGGTACGCGATAAACTCGGTCTTCCGCGCGCCGTCCTGGACGCGCTCAGGTCCAACGACCGGCGGGTGCTCGAGCAATATGAAGATGTTTACCCACCCCAACTTAAACAGCGCATGCCTCAACTGCCGCCGGCGCCGGAAGCGGTTTGTGGCATTGCAAATGATATCAGCCACACGTCGCATGCGGACGCGCCTCCGGCAGTATCGTCCGATGAACAAGAGAATGCCCGGCATCAGTCCTTGGATCGGATGCCGGGTCGGCCGCCGAATGAGGCGTGCGGAGAATTGCCGAAGATCGTCGCCGGTTTGTCAGGGCAGAACGACCTGGCCGCCTATAACGCGCTGCTCCAGGCCGGTTACATCCGACGCCCGGAGGAGTATCTGCCTGAGGTGTGCGGGCGGAAAGAGGAATGACGATGATCGGTTTTTTTCCAGAGCCATACCCGGATGAATTATGCTACAGCATGTTCGCCCGTTATCGCCGGCGCGCAGGCTATCGGGGCAGAATTTCGACAGTGCGCGATCTATTCGGATTGAGGGAGTTCAAGGTGGCAATCGATTTGCCGAGTCGCCTCAATCACTTCATCGCGTCGCTCCCGCCGGGACACTCCTACACGACAGATCGCGTCATCGACGAACATACCATGCTGCCTTTCTATGGAGCGTTCCTATCGCCGGAGCGCGTGGCCCTGATCCGGACGGAGATGGGCCATCCTTCAGGCCGCGAAAGGACGCGCCGCTGCGCGAGCCTGCCGCGTTACGCGGTGCGCCTTGAATATTTGCAATACTGCCCGATGTGTGTCGAGGAGGACCGTGAGCGGTGGGGCGAAACCTACTGGCATCGCATCCATCAAGCTTCCGGAGTCAAGGTCTGTCCCTCACACGATGTGGTGATCGAGCCAAGTAGCGTTAATGCCGCCTACAGGTTTGATCGGGAGGGGTTTATCACACTGGAAGAGTCATTGGCGGCGGCACAGGCGCCAACGCCTCAGCGCCTCGACCATGGTGACCGCCAAAATGAGTTTCATCTCGCCATCGCGCGTGATGCCCGGTGGCTGCTCGACCAGCGAGGACTGTGCGCCTCCTCCAATTCCCTCCGCTGGCGCTACCTCAACTTGTTGTACGACCGCGGACTGGCGACCTTTGCCGATAAGATACGTTTGCGTGTTCTGCGGGGCGAATTCGAAAGCCATTATGGGCGCGACTTTTTGCAGTCGCTCGGCTGTGACCTCGGTCATGAGCACATCTTCAATGACCTGATGTCCGCCGAGGGACGACCTGCACGTCATCCTGTTGAACACCTGCTGTTTATTCACTTCCTGGGATGTTCGGCGCGAGAGTTCTTCCTGCTACCGGCGGAAAAGCGGCAGCCGTTTGGCGCCCCGCCGTGGCCGTGCCTGAACTCCGCGAGCGAACACTACCGGGAGTTGCGGATTGAGAAATGCACGATTAAGGATGTCCATCTGAGTACAGAGGACCTGCGGCGCAACTCGCCCCGCAGGCCCGTCGGCGAGTTCGCCTGCGATTGCGGTTTCGTCTATCGCCGGATCGGACCTGACACCTCGGAAGAGGATCGCTATAAGAAAACCTGGACTGCTGAGCTCGGCGCGGTTTGGGAGTCCAAGCTGCAAGACTTACGTCGCAACGGCGGCGTGTATACCACCGAATCGCTCGCGCGTCGTTTAAACGTGAGCGCTCACACATTGCGTATACATGAACAACGGCTCGGGTGGCGCCTCAGCCATGAGAACGATGGTTCCGGGACTATCGCATCGTCCCCACTCCATCATCGAGAGTTGGCTCGATTGAAGCAAGAAGAGAAGAGGAAAATATATCGGGAGCAGTGGCTGAGCGCTCTTGAAGAAAATCCGCAGATCGATCTGCCCACGTTGAAAGCGAAGTTGTCGAGCGCTTATTACTGGCTCAGAAGAAACGACCATAGCTGGCTGAGCGCCCGCACGCCGCGCCGCCCTCGCAATCCGAATAAATTCAAAGCTGACTGGGAGGCGCGCGACATTGAACTGTCGGCGGCGGTGAGAAAATCGGCGGCGCGCCTGATGAACGCGCCAGGGCGCCCGGTGCAAGTCTCAGCAAGAGCAATCGGTATAAACACCGGGAGACCGTGCCTGGTATTGATCAAGGACCCTCGATTACCGCTGACCAATCAAGCGCTAATGGAAGTCGCTGAATCTCATGAAGCCTGGGCGATACGGCGCATCCAATGGGCAGTGGATTGTTACCGCCGTGAGGGAGTGCGCGCCACCCGAACGGACGTGCTCACACGAGCCAGAGTGAGCGCCCAGTTCAAAACCAGGCAAAGTATTTTGGCAGCCGCCGAAGAGGGCGTCCGTAGTCTCCACCCCTTCTTGCGAAAGACCGACTAAAGCGCTCAAGTTCTAAATTTGGGCATCGCTCAAAGCCCGACTTTGCAAGGTCAGAAATGCCATGACACTTTTCAAAACTCGCGTTTTTGCCGGCGCTTGGAAAAGGGGAGAAATTCTTTATAGACTAACAGTCACGTCACCACACTATGCAAAAGGAGAGTTAAGCGATGACACAGTTCATGATTTTGTCGGCAGCGATAATATCGCTTGCCCTTGCTCCATTGTGCGCGGCCACGACCAACGTACTTACGTCAGACGAAGACGCGATTAGAAAATGGATAAGCGATTACACTGTCGCTTGGAATAAACATGATGCAAGGTCACTCGCGCTTTTGTTTAGGGAGGATGCGGATTTCGTTGGGGGGTCGGGAGGAATATTCAGAGGCCGGTCTCAGATTGAACGATTGATGGCGGAAGAGTTTTCAGCCCCTCTCAAGGAGTGGAAACTGACAAACGCGATTGAGGACATTCGGTTCCTCAAACCGGACATAGCAATTGTGAACGGGACTTACGAAGCCACCGGAATTGGGTCAAATGCTCAGTCAGTTCCTCTCAAAGGCCTTTACACCGTGATCATGGGTAAGGAGAGGGGGCAATGGGTCGGTTTGGGCGCCCGTTCAATCGTGAGATGAGTATCAGGCCCTAGCCCTGGGGAGTGATATTGCCTTGGTTCTCGCATCAGGAGAAGTGTATCCGCTGATAATGTTATGACATTTCCGACCTGACATTCGCCCGAATTTGAGCGACGCCAAAGTTGATATTGATGCGAACTGCTGTTCGGTATATGGCTGCCGCATCGGCGCATTTAGCGCTCGATTACTTTCGTAGTTCACGACTTTATTTACTCATCGCGCCGCCTAGAAGCGAGCGACATAGACATCCAGTTCACGACTTTATCTCGCCTTTGCCGGTCGCCCCCCTACGCAAAATCAATAATTTAGCAGCAGTCTAGTTCACGACTTTATTTCACGGCTACACCTGGGTCACTGGAGTCGCAATGCCGCCGATCCTGGCGAGTTGGAATCGCTGGTCGATCGTTGTGCATTTCATTTTGGCGCTTTTCGGCGTCGCCGCAGTACGTGACTCCAATCCAGTTGTGATTTCCAGAAGTGGATGCGACTCTACAAAAGTAGACGCGACTGAACAGAAGAGCGCGCGACTGAAATAAGGCTATCCGGATGTTGATTCGGAAGCCTGGTGAGCCCTGATCCACCTTCTTACCGCTGTTTCAGAA
>DASTMP010000136.1:0-2980 GCA_035714085.1 Blastocatellia bacterium | reverse complement strand
TTTCACTGGCGCCGCGATCCAGGCTTCGTGACGGGCTTTGCGCACCAAGAAACAATCGGTCTGCGGCGCCTGTTTGTACTCGCCCAAAGCGGGCGAAAACAACTTAATATTTGTCAGAGAGTCAACATACAAGAAACGAAGAGCACGAAGGTTTTTTCTGAACTTTCTTCGTGTTCTTCGTCTCTTCGTGGTTGATCTTTATTTCTTTCCTTTCTGGATATCTCTCATCGAGGTCTGAACGGCGCCTCCTAACGAAACTCGATCTTCAGACCTCCGCTCCACCGTCTGCCGTAGCCGAAATGCGTTCCTTCAAAGGGATTGCCGAAGTTGTAAGCGAACAACTTGTCGGCGATATTCAAGACGTCGAGTTGCGCCGCGCAGACCACCCTCTCTCTCTTGAACAGATTGACGCCGGCGGAGAAGTTGAAGGTCGTGCGAGGCTTGACGCGTCCGCGCTCGAAGTTCACGAGCTCGGCGCCCGGCGCGGATTTCAACTCATCAAGCCGATCTTCTTCGACTTCCAACGGCACGCCGCTTTCGTGCCGTCCGGAGAAGCTGAGCAATAAGCCTGAGCGATGATGTTGATAAATGACGCCGAACGCGCCGGTGTTGCGCTGATCCTGATCGGGAATGAATTTGACGCCGGGGCCGGCCTCGATGAAATCGTCGGTCAGAAACAATCCGCCGTTGATCGGGCCGGTTTGCAGCAATCGCATGTTCGTATAACTCAACCAGCCGGACACGCCTTTGCGCTCCGGAACGTCCAGCCGCACGTCAACACCGCGCGAGAAGCCTTTGGCCACGCTGTTCGGAAAGATGATCGTCGTATTGAAGAAGACGTTCGGGTCGCCGACATTGCGAAAGTCGCGGCGCCAGAATGCGACGTCCAGCCGAACCCAGCGCCTGAAATCCTGCGCGAAACCTGCTTCGTAGGCGGAGACCTTTTCAGGGTGAATGTCCGCGCCGCCGCCACTGGGGCCGGCGACGAACGGCGACAGGCTGCGCGCCATCTCTGACGAAGAGAGCAGCAGGTTGTCCACCTGTGGAGGCTGAAACAGGCGGTTGAATGAGGCGCGCAACGCCGTCTTCGTCTTCGAGACGAAATAGACCACGCCGAGGCGCGGGCTGACTTGTTGATCGGAGACCAGCAGGCTGGAGCGATCGTAACGCAGTCCGACCTGCGCCGTCAGATTGCGAAGCGGCGAAAACTGATCCTGCGCATAGTATGAGAACTGCCCGCGCACGCGCCTGTCACGAAACAGAAACGGATCGTCTCTGTCATATTTCAACGCGGCGTCGCCGATCTCGCGGTCTTCGGCCACGTCTTCGTCGGTGATGAAAAAGGTAAAGAACTCGCGCGGGGCGATGCGGCTCGCTTCAACTCCGGTCTTGATTGTGTGTCCGCCGCGTTGATGCGTCAGACTGGCGATGAAGCCCGAACGCGTATGCTCGCGATCCTGCTCTGCGAAGATCGGGACGTCGGTTTCGCTGCCGAACAGCTCCGATTGATGCCGGCGGTTAAAGAAGGCTGCGTTGATGACAGTATTGGCTGACCAGAGATGTTGCCAACTGGCGGATATGCTGTAGTCGCGCAGTACCTGGCGCTGGCGCTGCCCGCGCTCTTCCTGCAGCGCGTCATTCGGAACGCGGAAATCGGAGCCGTTTCCCGACACATTGAATAACAGCGTGTCGCGCTCGGGCCGGGCGCTGTTTGGATGCCAATCGGCCCGGAGGCTTAGATTGACTGCGCCGCCACTGTTGTTGAAATTGCGCGGGTCGACCGGATCGAGAAAGCGATCCGACCGGTTCGTGGCGGCGTTGGCGAAGAAGCCGAACTTCTTTCCGACGGCGCCGCCGAAAGATGCTGCTATATCACCGGCGCCAAAGTCGCCGAGACCGGCGCGAACCGCGCCGTAGACATTTTCGTCAATCCCGGATTTCGGCTGAATGATGACGACGCCTCCATTGCGCCCGCCGAATTCGGCCGGAATATTGCCGGTGATTACTTGCAGCGAGTTGATTGTGTCGGTGTCGAATGAGCTGGCCGAAACGGCGTCGAGCCGGTCGCTTATGGGAATGCCATCCAGGACATACAGAGTTCCATCATCCACCCCGCGAATGTGAATCAGCCCGTTGTTTTCGGTCGCCATGCCCGGCGTTGTCGCAATCAACTCCTGAAGTTGACGCCCGCGATTGACGCGCGGCGCGCGCCCGATGAAATTCGCGGCCAGAGTCGTCGCTGAGCTGGCCGAATCGGGATCGATCAGGTTCTCCTGCGCGGCGACGTTGATCTGTTCGCTGGCGCCGGCCACGCTCAGGCTGATCGAGAGTTCGAGCGGCAGGTTTGAATTCACCGTGAGCTGGCGCGAGCGCGGGGCGAATCCCTTCGCTTCGATACGCAGCGTGTAGCGGTTGAAAGGCACGTTGTTGAAGACAAAACCGCCCGCGCTATCAGTCACGCCATCGACTTTCTCACCGGTAATGGAGTTGGTCAATCGAACGCCTGCGCCAGCCACGACCGCGCCTGCCTGGTCAGTGATTGCGCCTTTGACAGTGCCGATCTGAATCTGGGCGCTGGCGCTGGTCGTCAGCAACAACGCCACCGCAAGGGCGAGGAGCCTGTTTATCATTTATAGAGACGATTCCTTTCTTGGATCGAGATTCTTCTACATTTCAGACCGCCATTCGTTACCGGAGGTTTCAATCTTTTTTAGAACGTTTATCACAAAAACACAAAGAAGATAACCATGATTGGGACATCAATCCGCAGAGGACGCAGAGGCACATCCTACCGTACCGGAGCGCTCTTTACCGTACACGCAATTGCAATCCGATCTATTGACGTTCAGGCAATGAAATTTACAGCAGGGTTGTTGCGGCTGCGCCGCCCGATGTGCGGAAGGCCTGTGGCCTTCCGTGAGTCGCCCCCCAACCAATCGGGGCTATGCCCCGGAGGGCGGGCGCAGCCCGAAATTTATGT
>DASTMP010000135.1:0-4885 GCA_035714085.1 Blastocatellia bacterium | reverse complement strand
GTTATTCGGCGTGAGATCTGGCGCCCCGGTGGCCAACAAAAATGTATTTCACATCAAATTCTCAGACAAAATTGTCGGATTATTAAAATATAGGGCATATAGGACGAATAGGGCGTATAGGATTAATCCTATACGCCCTATTCGTCCTATATGCCCTATATGCCCTATTAAGCCCTAAACCTGCGGCAATCAATTTCATATTTTTTCACTTTATAGCCGAGAATTCTTTCGGTCGTATCAAGCAGCCTTGCGGCGCGCGCGCGATTTCCGCGTGAGGATTTCAGGGCGTCTTGAATCAAATCCTTTTCGAATGAGCCGACGGCCTGGTCCAGATTCATCTTGGTGACGGTGCCGGAACCTTCGGCGGTCTGCAGCGTCGGCGGCAGATGGTAGCCGTGAATGACGTTGCCTTCGCAGACCAGCGTCGCGCGTTCGACCACGTTCTCAAGCTCGCGCACGTTGCCCGGCCAGTGATAACTCATCAGCATGTCTATGGCCGGCGTGGAGATTCGCTTGATGCGTTTTCCGTTCTGGCCGCCATATTTTTCGAGGAAATGGTCGGCCAGCAGCAGGATGTCGGTCCTGCGCTCGCGGAGCGGCGGCAGGTAGATCGAAAAGACATTCAGCCGGTAATACAAATCCGAGCGGAAGCGCCCGTCGGAGACCGCCTGCTCCAGATCGACGTTCGTCGCCGTGATCAGGCGCACATTTACTTTGATCGTCTCAGTCCCGCCGACGCGCTCGAATTCGCGCTCCTGCAGCGCGCGCAGCAGCTTGACTTGCATGGCGGGCGAGAGGTCGCCGATCTCGTCCAGAAAGAGCGTGCCGCCTTCGGCCAGTTCGAAGCGGCCTCGCTTGCGCGCCACGGCGCCGGTGAAAGCGCCCTTCTCGTGGCCGAACAACTCCGATTCGATCAGGGATTCCGGGAGCGCCGCGCAGTTGACTTTGACGAAAGGCTTCGACGAGCGCGGGCTGTTATAGTGGATGGCGTGAGCGACAAGCTCTTTCCCGGTGCCCGATTCGCCGCGGATCAGCGCCGTGGCGCCTGACGGAGCGACCTGCGCGACCTGCTCGTAGACGTCGCGCATCTCCTTGCTCGTGCCGACGATGTTTCTGAAATCGTACTTCTGCTGCAGTTCGCGCTTAAGCAGGGCGTTTTCGTCCTGCAACTGCGCGCGCTCTTGTTCGACCAACTGCGCGAGCTTCAGGCCCTGGGCGATCATCGAAGTGACGATGGTCAACAGCTGCACCGAATCTTCGTAATTCCGGTTTTGTTTGTAGGGGTAGGTGATCGAAAGCGCGCCGATGGTCTTGCGCCGTTCTTTGATCGGCACGCAAATGAACGACTCCTCTTTATCGGGCGAGCGCTTGCGCGTGCGGTATAAAAACAGCGGCTCCTTACTCACCTGCGGCACCACGATGGGCCTGCCGCTCGCCACCACTTTGCCCGTGACGCCTTCATCGACCTTGTAGCGCCCGCGCTGGCGTTCGCCTTCGCTCAATCCATACGCGTATTGAATCTTTAAATCGCCTTCGCCTTCGAGCACCGCGATCGCCCCGCGCTTCATCCCCAGTTCGCGATCCAGTATCTCCAGAACCTTCTCGACGGCGGCTCTGGTGTCGAGCGTCGAACCCAGAGCCTGACTGACTTCCAATAAGGCCGTCAGCCTCTTGCTTTTTATCTTCGCTACGTCATCAACCATAATTTATCTATAACTCCATTTAAGACTCCAGGCCATCGAGCCGACATGCTCTTCAGAGTCTAAAAAATACAAAATTGCTTGAATAGGCGTCAAAGATAACATTTTTGTCGCTCAAGGCAAAAAGAGCTTCTGAGGGCCCAATCTCATATCGAGGGGATGTCTACGGCGGCCTTCGCGCGCCGACGGGAAAAACCGCCATAGATCCGAGAAGCCTTGAATAGTCTTTTTCTCGCTGGCGCGTTAAGGGATAAAGGCCGCAATGATTCTTCTTTGAGTTAAGCCATAATATTAAGCAATCAGAAAGAGCAAATGGCGTACCTCTTCGATTTAACTTTGATATCCCTGACATCGCTAAACCAGAACTGCTACAATGAACCGATACTCCTCCACGACATCTTATTCATAGACTTGCCCGGAGCCGTCATCTGATTGTGGCGAGACTTTCTCCACTTGCGTCAAACCAACTATCTCGAGGCTAGATGCAATGAAAAACGGTGAAGAGCATGGAAGAGAAGATGGCTTTAAATGGGATGACGAAAAGCTTTTCCGTCTCATGGTGGAGAGTATATCCGATTACTCAGTCATCGCGATCGATCCTGAAGGGCGCATCATGAGTTGGAATAAAGGGGCGGAGAAGGCCTTCGGTTACAGGAAAGAGGAGATAGTCGGCGAGAGTTTCGCGATCCTCTTTGCGCTTGAGGACCGCAGTCAAGGCGCGCCGGAGCGTGAACTTGAAACCGCCGAAAGTGAAGAGGGGGCGGTTGAGGAGGGTTGGCGCGCGCGCAAAGACGGGTCTCGGCTCTGGGTCTCCGGCTCGATCAACGCATTGAAAGATGACGCGGGGAACACAATTGGCTACGTCAAAGTGATGGCCGTCGGGGAAGGATCGGGACGCGAGCAGGCTGAAGCGGTGGCGCGAGAGGCCCTGGAGCGCGAGCGGATGACGCGGAGCGAATTTGAAGACGCCAGCCGATCGAAGGACGAGTTTATAGCGCTGGTCTCGCATGAGCTGCGATCCCCACTCAACGCCATCCTCGGCTGGACGCGCATCCTGCGCCAGGGACGTCCCGACGAGGAACTCTACCAGCGCGCCACCGAGATCATCGAGCGCAGCGCGCGGATGCAATCGCAACTGATCGAAGACCTCATGGACACGGCGCGCATCGTCAGGGGCAAGCTGAAGCTCGAAGTCCACCCCGTCAACCTGGCGCCGTTGATCGAAAAAGCGATGGATGTCGTGCGGCCCGCGGCCGACGCCAAGGACATCTCGCTCGAAGCCTCGCTCGATCGTGAAGCTGATCAGATCACGGGTGACCCTGACCGCTTGCAGCAGGTGGTCTGGAATCTGCTCTCGAACGCCGTCAAATTCACGAACGAAGGCGGGCGTGTCGAGGTAAGGCTGGGGCGGGTGGACCCTTACATTCAGATTAGCGTGTCGGACACGGGTTGCGGCGTCAGCCCGGAATTCATGCCCTACCTGTTCGAACGGTATCGCCAGGCCGACGCGTCCGGCGCCCGGCGCAAAGGCGGACTGGGCCTCGGGTTGACGCTCGTGCGACAACTGGTCGAGATGCATGGCGGCAGCGTTACAGCCGAAAGCGAGGGCGAAGGCAAAGGCGCGACCTTCATCGTCAAACTGCCCGTTCGCGCCGTCTACACCGCCGAAACCGAGCGTCCGACGCTGGCCGGCGCCCAGACGAAGTCGCTGGATGGCGTCTGGGCGGCCGTCGTGGATGATGAAGCCAACGCGCGTGAGTTGATCACTTCGGTTTTGGAATCATATGGAGCGCAAGTGACGGCGTTCGCGTCGGCCGGGGAAGCGCTCGAGCTGTTGACATCTGGGCGCCGCCCCGATGTGCTCGTCTGCGACCTGGCCATGCCCGGCGAAGACGGTTTCAGCCTGATTCATAAACTGCGTGAATGGGAAAAGGCGCACGACGGCGTGTTACCCGCTGTTGCGCTAACTGCCTTCGGCCGCGTCGAAGACCGCACACGCGCGCTCTACGCCGGCTTCCAGATGCACATCGCCAAACCGGTAGAGCCGGTCGAGTTGGTGATCGTAGTCAGAAGCTTGATTGAGCGCGGCTGGCAATCGAAGGTGAAGACGGGACAGGTGTGAGGTTTCAGGCCCCAGGCGCCAGGCGCCACATCAGATTTGTCAATTGCCACTGACTAAGCCAATCTACCTGAAACCTGGCGCCTGGCGCCTGTCAATAATGAATTTGCCCGGTAAGGCTCGCCACCACGGCGATCAATTCGTCGGGGGCGATCGGTTTGGCGATGTGCATCTGGAAGCCGGCGGCCAGAACCCGCACTCGGTCCTCCGCTCTGGCGTAGGCGGTGACCGCGACGGCGGGGATTTTGCCGCCACGTTCAGGTTCGCGTGAGCGGATCTCACGGATCAGGTCGTATCCGTCCCGATCCGGCATCGCGATATCCGAGATCAGCGCGTCGGGCCTGAAACGCTCCAACGCGTCCAGCGCCTCGTCCACCGAGGTAGCGGTGATCACTTCGGCCCCGGACTCGCTAAAAATGAATTTGAGCATATCGAGGGTGTCCAGATTGTCTTCCACCACGAGCACTCGCACGCCGTCCAGCCTGTGGCCGTTTTCCAAAATCTGTTGCTCTTCCGCCGCCGCCGGCGCCGCCGCTTCATCGCGCGGAGCTGACCGAGGCGCCAGTCTCGACGCCGAAATCAGCGGGAGTCTGATCTTGAATGTCGCCCCTTGACCTTTGCCGGGGCTTGAGGCGGAGACGCCGCCTCCGTGCATCTCGACGATGTGTCGCACGATGGCCAGGCCGATGCCCAGACCGCCATACTCGCGCGTGGAGGACGCGTCGGCCTGTCGAAACCGATCGAAGACATGGGGCAGAAATCTTGGATCGATGCCTATGCCGCTATCTTGGACCGTGACCTCGATCTGGCTCTCGGCGCGCCCCAGGCGGGCTTCGATCCGCCCTCCTTCAGCGGTGAACTTGACGGCGTTCGAGAGCAGGTTCCAGATGGCCTGCTGCAAACGGTTGGCGTCACCGAGGACCACGCCGTCCGGGGCTTCAACCGCCTCGTTCAGGACGATCCCTTTCGCTTCGGCGCTGGGCCGGATGACGTCGACGGCGGCATGAAAGATATGTTCGATCTCGACAGGCTGGGCGTCGAGCTTGAGGCGGCCGGTGATGATCCG
>DASTMP010000134.1:0-15629 GCA_035714085.1 Blastocatellia bacterium | reverse complement strand
AAAGCCGACCTCGCCGTGTTGTCGGCCTGCGAGACTGCGCGCGGGCGGTTCGGCGCGGGCGAAGGCATGATCGGGCTGAGCTGGGCGATGTTCATCGCCGGCGTGCCGGCCATCGTGGTCAGCCAGTGGAAAGTCGAATCGGCCAGCACGCGCGATCTGATGCTCAATTTTCATCGCCAACTGCGCGCGCCATCAGCCGCGGCGACAGCGCCGGCGACGAAGGCCGAAGCCTTACGACAGGCGGCTTTGAAGCTGATGAAGAACCCGGAAACGAGTCATCCATTTTACTGGGCTGGATTCGTCCTGGTGGGCGACGCCAGATGAGGGATTTTTACGACGTCCGGTTGAGTTGGATCGGCCACTAACGGCGCGCGCGTCTCCTGAGTTTGGAAACCAAAAAGTTGACAAAATCCGGCGCCGCCTTCTATGATCAGACCGTGACAGTGGCCGCCGTCGAAAATCTCCTCAAACAATCACGCAGCGCGATTATTGATTTGCTCAAAGTCAACGGCGCGATGAGCGTCGAGCGGTTGGCCGAAGAGTTGGAAGTGTCGAAGGTTTGCGTGCGGCGTCACCTGAGTCTTCTCGAAAGCGACGGGCTGGTCACTTTCGAAGAGGAGCGTCACGAGCGCGGTCGCCCGCGCTTCATATATCGTTTGACGGAAAAGGCGGCGCGCCTCTTCCCGCAGATTTACGACGAATTCGCGAAAGAGGCGCTCACCGCAGTCAGGCGCAATTTCGGCGACGATGCGCTGCGGCGCGTTCTCCGGTCGCGCGCCGACGAATTGATCGCGCAGTTCGAGGAGAAGCTGAGCGGGCGGAATTTCGATGAACGCGTCAAAAGCCTGACCAGGGAGATCGACGCGAAAGGCTATCTGGCCGACGCTCGGCGGCTGAAAGACGGCTCGTATCGTTTGAGGCAGCGCAATTGCCCGATCGAAAGCGTCGCGGTCGATTACCCGCAGGTTTGCGAAGAGGAGTTGCGCGTCTACCGCGAGGTTCTGGGCTGCGAGGTCGTTTGCGAATGCCGCATCGCCGACGGCGCGAGACAATGCGATTTCCGCGTCTCCTCTCCCGGGCTTACCCGGATTTCGAAGAAAACTCCCTGAAGGGGCGCAAAACGATAGCCATACGCCGCATGCCAATGGCATGCGGGGTATGAAACATGGCATTTGAAAAGGAAGATGAGCGAACAAACATCAATTCAAGTAACTGAGGACGTGATCCTCAATTCGCTGCGGGCTGTGAAGGATCCCGACCTGCGAAAAGACGTCGTCGCGCTCAATATGATCCGCGACGTGAAGATCTGCGGCGGCATCGTCAGCTTTCGCTTCGTTCTGACCACGCCCGCCTGCCCGGTGCGCGATCAGCTAAAATTCGAGGCCGAGAGAACCGTCATGGCCGTGCCCGGCGTCGAACGCGTCGAGGTGAAGATGGAAGCGGAAGTGCCGAAGGCGCGAGGCGTAATTGACAAGGCGGACATCGCCGGCGTCAAACACGTCATCGCGGTCAGCTCCGGCAAGGGCGGCGTGGGCAAATCTACAGTCGCGGTCAATCTGGCCGTGTCGCTCGGCCTGATGGGCGCGAAAGTGGGCATCCTCGACACCGACGTTTACGGCCCGAACGTGCCGATTATGATGGGCGGCAAAGACATGCCGAATGTGCGCGGCGAGATGATAGTCCCGCCCGTCTATCACGGCGTGAAAACCATGTCCATCGGGCTGCTCAATCCCGGCGACAAGGCCGTCGTCTGGCGCGGCCCGATGCTCCACTCAGCCGTGTCGCAATTCCTGCGACAGGTCGAATGGGGCGAACTTGATTATCTTGTCGTCGATATGCCCCCGGGAACGGGCGACGTCCAATTGTCTTTGGCCCAATTGGTTCCGGTCGCGGGCGCGGTGCTGGTGACGACGCCGCAGGAAGTGGCCTTGAGCGACGTGCGCAAGGCTTACAATATGTTCGATCAACTGCGCGTGCCGATCCTGGGCATTGTCGAGAACATGAGTTATTTCGAGTGCCCGAATGACGGAGAGAAGTTCTTCATCTTCGGCAACGGCGGCGGCGAGGCGCTGGCTGAAGCTCACAACGCGCCTTTCCTCGGCGCCATCCCGATCGCGATCAGCATTCGCGAAGGCGGCGACCTGGGAGTCCCGATCGTCATCAGCCAGCCCGACAGCGCACAGGCGAAGGCGTTCCGCGCCGTCGCGCAGAACGTGGCAGCGCAGGTCAGCGTCGAGGCGCTGAAGGCGGACAGGGCTCTGCCCGTGCTCAACCTCAAGAAATGATCGCCCCCCCGGCGTCAGAGGCGATTGACGTGATTTTCGATACTGGCTATTATCGCAATGAGTTGTCGAGTCAACGGCGATTATGACCCGTAATTTATGGAAGCGCCTGGTTGATTAACCGGCGATGAACGAAAACTTTTATTCAAAAGGAGAGTAAGACAATGATTTTGACCCTGACTGACACAGCGGCTTCGGAAGTCAAGAAGTTCCTCGAAGCGGAAAATGTGGGAATGGAGGGCGGTCTGCGTGTGCGCGTCGTGCCCGGCGGATGCTCCGGTTTCCAATACGCGATGAACATCGAAGAGACTCCGCAAGCCAATGACGAGGTGGTCGAATCCAGCGGACTGCGAGTCTTCGTCGACATGTTCAGCGCGCAATACCTGGAGAACGTTCAGATCGATTACGTCAACAGCGTCATGGGTTCAGGCTTCACTTTTAACAACCCGAACGCCACCGGCGGATGCGGGTGCGGCAGTTCGTTCACCGCTTAAATCAGCGCCGCGAACGCTCACTACCATTGGCGGCGCCGACTCGATGAAAATCGTACGTCTGAAAAACCGCCAACAGGCGCGGAGAATCGAAGCGGCTTCCACGGGAGCCGCTTTTTTCATGCCTTTTCTTATCAATAATAATTCCTGTTATTGACAAGCATGGGGCTCCTGATTATGATGCGCGAGACCGGAAGCATTTCGATGAATGTCCGAAACACAAAACAACGCCAGGCGATCTTCGAAGCCATTGAGCGTCACGGCGGCCATCTGACGGCGGACGAGATTTACAGGCTCGTCAAACGCCGCTTCCCGCGTCTCAGTTTGGGCACCGTTTACCGCAACTTGCGCATGCTGGTGGCGCAAGGCGACCTGCGCGAACTCGATTTCGGGATGGCCGTTACCTACTTCGAGACCGCCAAGGATTCGCATTACCATTTGATCTGCCGCGTCTGCGGGAGCATAGCCGACGCCGACATTCCGGTCGAACGCCGTTTGCAATCAGTCACGGGGCAAGCCGGCGCTCTCGGCGGATTTCGCATAGAAGGGCATCGGCTCGATTTCATCGGCGTATGCGCCGACTGTCAGTCGAGGCCCGGAAAAACGAACAGGAATCCGCGCCAGATCAAATCGCGCTGAATCTCGGCGCCGCGATCTTAATCTTATTCAAGCCCCGCTCGCGTCTCTCCAAGGCGACGCGATGAAACCTTCAAAATCACTCCGCATGGCGCGGAAGCGCCGCGCTGTGGGATTTTTTCCAGGGGGTCGTTCAGTCGTTACGGACGACGCCCAGAAACAATGAATGCGCACAGTTTGTAGTCCCGCCTTTAGGCGGAAGGGATTGGCGCCACGGAATGGATCTGCTGATGACGCTTCCGCCTAAAGGCGGGACTACGAAATGATTTTCAGAGGAGGAAATATAAATGCCATCTCTTGCAGGAACTAAAACTCACGATAACTTGAAACATGCTTTCGCCGGCGAGTCGCAAGCCAACCGGCGCTATCTCTATTTCGCGCGCCAGGCCGACGTCGAAGGCTACCCAGACATAGCCGGCCTGTTCCGCGACACGGCTGAAGGCGAGACTGGCCACGCTCACGGGCACCTCGACTTCTTGAAAGAGGTCGGTGACCCGGCTACCGGCGAGCCGATCGGCGGCACTCCATTGAATCTGAAGGCCGCGATCGCAGGCGAAACTTATGAGTACACCGAGATGTACCCCGGCTTTGCTCGCACCGCCCGGGAGGAGGGATTCGAAGAGGTCGCCGAGTGGTTCGAAACACTCGCGCGCGCCGAGAAATCCCACGCGGGTCGGTTCCAGAAGGGTTTCGATTCAATAGGCTAATCGGCCAAGCGAAATTTTTATCTAACTGTTCACCGAGCGAAAAGCGAAGGCGGCTTCACCCGTGTTGCGCCACTGGGAGTTGAAGCCGCCCTCTCCTCCGAACGCTCCGTTGTCGGAGCGTTTGCCCGTCTAATCGACAAGCAGGATTGCCGCCAATCCTACTACAGAGAGGAGTGTTATGAAACACATGACCGATCTCAGACTCGAGGATTCAGGCGGGCATCGTTAAAATTGGCTTTAATTTTCGTTTGTGCCCGCTTCAAATTCGCGTTTCACAACTTATGCTTGAACAAGGCGACCTTTCATCAGTAGCGGTTGAGTGGGATAAGCCGGAATACTGGGACGAACAATCGCTTGACAGAGAATTGCGACGGCAATACGACGTCTGCAATTCGTGCCGGCTTTGTTTCAACCTCTGTCCCGGCTTCCCGAAACTCTTCGAGAGCTTCGATAAAGACGAGGTCGACGCCGATCCCGACAAACTGACGAAGGACCAGGTCTGGGAATTCGTCGACCTCTGCTACAACTGCAAACTCTGCTTCATCAAATGCCCTTACACCCCGCCGCATAAGTTCCTGATCGACATCCCGAAACTGGTCATGCGGGCTCGCTCCGTCGAGGCGAAGCAGAGCGGCGTCGAGTTGCGCGACCTGATGTTGAGCAGCCCGGACGAAATTGGCCCGGTCGCTAGTCGACTTGCGCCGCTCGTCAATTTCGCCAACGGGAATCGCGCCAACCGCCTACTGATGGAGAAGGCCGTCGGCGTTCACCGCGACAAGATTCTACCGAACTTTCACGCCGAAACTTTCGAGAGGTGGTTCAAGAAGAACATCGGACAGGCAGCCTTCATCGCAGAAGGCGCCTCGCCGGGCGGCGGCGCCTTGAAAGTCGCGCTCTTCCACACCTGCGTCGTCAATTACAACGAGCCGCAGATCGGCAAGGCCGCAGTTCGCACGCTTCAGAAAAACGACGTCGAGGTCTGCGACCCGGCGGGGCAGCGCTGCTGCGGAATGCCCTACCTGGACGCCGGGCGCGTCGAAGAAGCGCTCGGACATTTCCGGGACAACGTGAAATTGCTTCTGCCTTACGTCCGGCAAGGATACGACGTCGTCGCGCCCGAACCGACATGCGGGATGATGCTCAAGAAAGAGTACGCCGATTACCTGCAGGGAGAAGAGCGCGACCAGGCGTTGGAAGTCTCCAAGCGCGTTTACGACCTGTCGGAGTACCTGATCAAACTCAACAGCGAAGGCCGGCTGAACAAAGATTTTAAAGTCGACATCGGCAGGGTCGCTTACCATCAACCCTGCCATTTGAAATATCAGGCCATCGGGACAAAATCCATCGAATTGTTGCGGCTCGCCGGCGCGCAGGTCGTTTTCATCGACAAAGGCTGTTCGGGCCACGACGGGACGTGGGCGATGAAGAAGGAGTATTTCGACCTGGCGCAGAGGGTCGCGCGCGGGCTGCATCGCGGCGTGAAGGAATCGGGCGCCGACATTGTCGCCACCGATTGCTCTCTGGCCGGATTGCAGATCCGGCAAGGCACGGGCCGCGCTACGATACACCCGATTGAAGCGCTGGCGAAAGCTTATGGAATCGAGGAAGAGTGATGAACAAAGTCGAACTTTCAGAAATTCTCGACATCGCGCGATATGAAAAGGGGCGCGACGCGTATCGCCGCCGCGTCATCGCGCTGAAAAGAAATCGCCGCCTGCCGGTCGGCCCGAGGGTGACTTTCGTCTTTGAAAATCACGACACTGTTTTGTTTCAGGTTCAGGAGATGATGCGCGCCGAACGCATAGTCAACGACGACGCGATTCAACACGAGATCGACACGTATAACCAATTGCTGCCCGGCGAGAACGAACTCGCGGCGACAATGTTGATCGAACTTCCCGATCCGGCGCGCATCCGCGACGAGATCACGAAGTTTCACGGCGTAAACACCGGCGAGGCGACATATCTTCAGATCGGCGACGGGCGGCTGCCGGGCGTTTTCGACGCCGGACAGAGCGACGAGCTCCGCATCAGCGCGGTACAATATGTGAGATTCCGTTTCAACGACGCGCAGCGCGAGGCTTTCGTGACAGGCGCGAACGAGGCGCGATTGGTAATCAATCATCCCAATTACCATCACGAAGCATCGATCACAGGCGTGGTTCGTGATGAATTAGCAAAAGATTTATTTTAATGATCCGCATAGGTCATATAAGTCCTATGAGTCTCATAATTCAAAGGTGAAGAAGTGAACGAAACTTTGCCGAGAGATTATGGCGATCTTCGCGGCGAATACGACGCGATTCGGGGCGGCGTCGCCGTGCTTGATTTATCTGACGCGGGGAAATTGCAGATCAGCGGCAAAAACTCGGTTCAGTTCCTCAACGGCGTGATCAGCAACGACGTCAAATCGCTTAAGCTGCACGAAGGAGTATTGGCGGCTTTCCCTACGATTCAAGGCAAACTGCTGGCGCTCTGCCGGGTTTACAACCTCGGCGAATATCTGCTTCTGGAACTGGACGCGATCAATCGCGAGAAGATTTTCAAGAACTTGAGCCGGTTCGTCCCCGCCGGGGAATTCATCGTGACCGACGTCAGCGACCAGTTCGCGCTCTATTCATTGCAAGGGCCGCGGACGATGGAATTGATCGAAGCCTTGACCAGTCAGCCGATTGACGAGAGGCAATACAAGATTGGCGAGTGGCAAATCGCGGGGGCGCGGGTCTTCATCGCGTCTCACAGCCGATGCGGCGAAACCGGGTTCGATATTTTCGTTCCGACCGAGTTCTCGCAAAAGGTTCTTGAAACGATCCTGGAGCGTGGAGTCATCTTCGGCGCGCGGCGGGCCGGCTCCGGAGCGTTCGAGATCGCGCGCATCGAAGCCGGCGTCCCGCGCGAAGGCGTCGACGCGGGCGAATATTACATCATCCTCGAATCCGAGCTGGAGGCGGCGGTCAGTTACACGAAGGGGTGCTACCTTGGTCAGGAGATCATTGCGCGAATCCATTGGCGCGGCGAGCCGGCGAAGCGATTGCGCGGCTTGCTGACTGACGCCGATCAACCGCCCCAACCCGGCGCTGAGCTGTTCGACGGCGAAGGCAAGAAGGTCGGCGAGATCACCAGTATTGCGCGCAGCTTCGCGCTGGATCGTTTTATCGCGCTCGGCTATGTGCATCGTTATCACCTGACGCCTGGAACCAAATTCACCTTGAAGCAGGGCGGGGCGGAGATTGGCCGCGCGGAATTGGTTGAACTGCCATTTATCAAAAAATAGTTTGAATTTGAAGCCCGCTTTTTGATGCCCGTTTATGGAAGAGATACATGATTTAAAACGCCCCGAAGCCGAATCGGAATGGAACCTGGAATCGGCTGAATTGGCCTACGGAGTGATCGCGCGATACGTCGAACACGCACAGGTATCGGGGATCATCATCGCGCTTCTGGCGAGCGCGCTCGGAGAAGAGCGGGTCAAATCAATCGCGGCCAGCGAATATTGGCAAAGTTACATGGCGAGCAAACGCTCGATCGCCGACGCCAAACAGGACGTCGAACGGCTGACGGCGCTCGTCGAGCGCATGCGCGAAGAATCGAAGGGATCGGAGTGACAAACTATGGCGAATTACGGAGTGATAAGCGTCGAAGAGTTGAAGGCCAAACAGGACGCGGGCGAGAAATTCCGCCTGATTGACGTGCGCGAGCCTTCGGAACACAGAACGGCGAAGATCGAAGGCTCGGAACTGAAGCCGCTCGGACAAATCCCGAATTGGGTGAATGAACTGACGAACAAAGACGAAGAGATCGTCATGCATTGCCATCACGGGATGCGTTCCGACCGCGCCTGCCAGTATCTGGCGGCGCAGGGCTTCACCAACGTCAAAAACCTGGTCGGCGGCATTGACGAATGGTCGTTGAAGGTTGACTCGTCAGTCTCCCGCTATTGATTCGAATGAGATCACAAAATATCAGACTTGCGATTTTGGGTTTGTGGCTCGGCGCAATGACTTTCTTCAGTTTCGTGGTGGCGCCATCGGCCTTCGCCGTTCTGCCGCAACAGCAGCTCGCGGGCGCGCTTGTGTCGCGGACATTCAGCGTACTCGAAATCATCGGCATGATCATCGGCGCGCTGCTGATCGCCATCCTGATTTTTTCGAATGAGCGAAGCAAGGCGTCTTACTACGAATTGATCGGAGTCGCGCTGATGACCGCCGCGATGCTCGTATCGCATTTCGTCATTTCCAGAAGGATGCATCAGATGCGCCTGAGCCTCGGCGAGATTGCGCTGCTCGCGGCCGGTGATCCGGCGCGCGTCGAGTTCGACAGGCTGCATCAATACTCGGTCTGGCTGATGGGATTCGACATCCTCGGGGCGATCGCGCTGATCGCATATCTGTCGAGACGCAATGCTTGATCCCGATCGCTTGAGTTTTGAATTTGAAGCCGGCGCAGACTGTCAGCGCCTCGACGAATTCGTCGCGACGCGACTTCCAAAAATCAGTCTCACGCGCATCCGCCGCCTGATCGCCGAAGGGGACGTTCTCCTCAACAATGAAAGATCGCTCAAGGGCGTCCGGCTGCGACCGGGTGACAGAGTCTCGGTGAAGATCTTCGCCGCCGAAAAATCTTCGGCTACTCCCGAACCGATCCCGCTCGACATCCTCTTCGAAGACGAACACATCATTGTCGTCAACAAACCCGCCGGGCTGCTCGCGCATCCGTCGAACACGGAAAAATCGGGCTCGCTGACGAACGCGCTGGCCTATCACTTCTGGCAAACCGCCGGCGCGCCGGTCCGTCCCGGCCTGGTTCACCGCCTCGACCGCAATACTTCGGGGGTGATGGTCATCGCCAAAACGCCTCGCGCGCACCGCACGCTCTCGAAACATTTCCGCGAGCGCCGGGTGAAGAAGTTCTACCTGGCGCTCCTCAGCGGACGCGTGGAAAAAGATTCGGGCGAGATCGACGCGCCCATCGGAAGCGATCCGAAAGTCTGGCCGCATTGGCGCGTAACGCCAGAGAGCGAAGGCGGCAAACCCGCGCAGACGATCTATCGCGTCAAACGCAGGTTCAAGGCGCACACGCTCGTCGAATTGGAGCCGCTCACCGGGCGTACGCACCAATTGCGAATTCATTGCGATCTGATCGGACATCCGATCGTCGGCGACCCTATTTACGCTTCGACGGTCGATCCGCTCACGACGAAACACAAATTGAAATGCCATCTGCTGCACGCGGCGCGGTTGGTCTTTCGCCATCCCGCGACCGGCAAGGAGATGAACCTGGAAACGCCTTTGCCGCAGGCGATGGCTGATCTGATGTCGGAGTTATGAGTCACGATGTGATCATCATTGGCGGCGGCCCGGCCGGGATGAGCGCCCTGATCTGGTGTCATTCGCTGGGTCTGCGCGGCGTGTTGCTCGAACAATCGCCGGAACTCGGCGGTCAGATGTTGGATATGTTTCATCGCGTCCTCGATTACCCGGGATTGATAGCGGAGAACGGAGGTGAGCTGCGCGATCATTTCGCGGCTCAGCTTGATCTGTTGCGGTTGGACTATCGAACGGGCCACAAGATCGAGGAGGTCGATCTGAGACAACGCCGCGCGCGATGGGACGGGGAGTGGTTGCAAGGCGAGGCGGTCATCATCGCGACCGGCGCCCGTAAACGACTGCTCGGCATTCCCGGCGAAGAGAGGTTCGAGATTCGCGGAGTCAGCTTCTCGGCCACTCGTGACCACAGCCTCTACGCGGGAAAGAAAGTCTCGGTCATCGGCGGCGGCGATTCGGCCGTGCAGAACAGTCTGCTCCTCGCCAGCATCTGCCCGAGCGTCACGCTCATTCACCGCTCGGATAGATACCGCGCGCGCCCGGACTGGCTCAAACAGGCGCAGGAAAACCCTCGCATCATTATCATTGACAACGCCGAAGCCACAGCCATTGAAGGCGGCGAGCGCGTTGAAAGACTGATCATCGAAGACACGCGCACGGGAGAGGTCAAAGCCGTCGAGACCGAAGGCGTCTTCATCCGGGTTGGTGTCGCGCCGAACACCGAGATGTTTCGCGGCCAGGTCGAGATGGACGAAGCAGGTTTTATCAAGACCGATCAACGCCAGCGGACCTCGGTCGATTTGGTTTATGCGGCGGGAGACGTTTGCCGGCCTGCCAATTTCAGCATTGCGACCGCAATTGGGCATGGAGCGATTGCGGCGAAGGATATAGCCCAAAACAGGAACTAAAACCTAAGACCCACCGCCTACAACCTGTAAACTAAACAATACCTTCGATAAAGAGCCGGTAGATTAAAGCAATTGATAGCTCTGCCCTATCCCCCATAAACTTTCCGCCTGTGTCATATACTCGCGGCGTTCATACGACTAATCTGTGTAACAAATAACTTCGCTCTTGCGAGCCGGTAGATATGACCGATTCCGAATTACGGATTGCTCTGGAAACACACCACAGCGAGAGCTACGGCTGGGCGCTGAGCTGTTGCGCGCGTTCCTCCGTAGAGGCTGAAACGGTGTTGCAAACGGTCTATCTCAAAGTGCTGATGGGCAAGGCGCGCTATGAAGGCAAGGCATCGTTCAAGACGTGGCTGTTCGCCGTGATCCGGCGGACGGCGGCGGACGAACGGCGGCGGCAGATTCTGCGGCGTTTGTTACTGGATCGGCGCCTGGCGAGTCCGCCCCTAGCGCAGATAGAACGCCCGGATGAAGCGATTCATCGCGCCGAGCTTCAGCGTCTGGTGCGTGAGGCGCTGGCGCAATTACCCCGCCGGCAGCGCGAAGTATTGCAACTCGTTTTTTATCATGACCTGAGTCTGGCGGAAGCGGCGCAGGTCATGAGTGTCTCGCTAGGATCGGCGCGCACGCATTATGAGCGTGGAAAGAAACAGTTGCGCCGGCAAATGGAAGGATGGCAGACCTACAATGAAACAGGAATCGGAAGAGAAGACGATCAAAGCATTGTTTCAGCGACTGAAGCAGGAAGATGAGCAGCGAGCCCCGTCTTTCGCCGACAGTTGGGCGACCGCGCGGTCGCGCATGGAAACGCGCGGTAAGTCTAATTGGCCCCGCTGGTCATGGGCGGTTGTCGCGGCGATTCTCATCGCATTCGGCGTTATCCTTTACCGCGCGATTCAAAATGGGCCGCAAAAAACCACCAGCGTGATTACGGAGAAGGCTCCCGCGCCGACCCCCTCCGTCGAAATTAAACAACAGATTGTGATAGAGAATCCCGGGCGGCGCCGTGAATCGCGCGCGCCGCGTCCATTGCGACATAACTTGGCGCGCCGCAACCTGGGGAACCAAAACCAACCTTTGCTCAACGAACCCATTATTACCTACAGCATGCCCGTCTACGAAAAGAAGGGCGAATACGCCACCGATTTCATTCCACTAAGCTATGGCGGCGTTCAGAAGCCGATGGAAAGCGGCGAGGTGATCCGCATGGAGATGCCCCGCTCCGCCCTCATAGCGTTCGGATTGCCAGTGAATGTTGACCGCGCTGACACGCCGGTCAAAGCCGAATTGCTCCTTGGCGAGGATGGGATGGCCCGCGCCATCCGCTTCCTTCGTTGATGAAGACCTCATCCGCAAAGACGAACGAAGAGACACTAGGGATAGATTTCATCTTCGTGATCCTTCGTGTGGCTTGGTGGATGATTTTCCGCAGGAGAGACAACCATGAAAAATATTGGAAGAAAGCTTATATCATCGGTTTGCGCGTTGGCGCTTGTCGCTAACAGCGTCGCCGGCGTAATAGGGCAGGACAGGAAGAGTGATGGTAAGGACGTCGCTGCTCTAACCGTCGCCACGATTGTTGACACTGTCGCCATTACCGCTCGCCGCTCGGATGGCGGCGCGCCTCGCGCCCACGAATCGTCCGACAGCGCCTGGCAGAGCGCCGACAGCGCCTTCCAGTTTTTCTCGCAGGAGAAGAGTTTCGATGACCGGCTGGTCACAGGCGCGCCGTTTTCAGCCGATGTCGTCTCCGAAACTATTCAGACTTTGCAGGACGGAACCCACATAGTTCAGCGTTTCGAGGGGCGTATCTACCGCGATAGCAAGGGGCGCACGCGCAGCGAGCGGACATATCAGATGGGCGGAGCCAGTGAGCAGAAGCAGACCATCAACATCTACGATCCGGTCGACGGCGCGAGTTACAGACTCGACTCCGACACCAGAACCGGTCGCAAAAGCGTTTACCCAAAACTCGCGCCGCCGCCTCAGCCACAAACGCCTGTTTCTTCGAACGCATCGGCTGATGCGAAGGATTCCAGGAAGGGAAACGCGCCGAGAGTGACGCCAGCCGAGGCGCTCAAGAAAATTCAGCCGAGCTATCCGGCGATTGCGAAAGCCGCCAATGCTTCAGGTCCTGTGCAAGTGGAGATACTCGTCAACGAAACCGGAGAGGTGATTGACGCATACGCAGTCAGTGGACACCCACTGCTCCAGGAAGAAGCGGTTAAAGCGGCGCGGGGGTGGGTGTTTAAACCGTCAGAGGTTTCAGGCAGGGCGATTCAAACCAGGGGCATTCTGACATTCAATTTCGAGCTGACTGATGAAGCCCCCGCCCCTGCTCAACCGGCGAAAAGCGGCGCGAAACCCACAACCAAAACCGAGAGCCTCGGCAAGCAAATGGTCGAGGGCACCGAATGCGGGGGGGAACGCGCGGTCACGACAATGCCTGTGGGGACAATCGGTAATGATCGCCCTATTGAAACGGTCAATGAAACATGGTACTCGCCGGAGTTGAAGATAATGATTCTGTCCAAACGCCGCGATCCTCGATTCGGCGAATCAACTTATAGCGTCACCAATATCACACGCTCGGAGCCTTACGCCGAGCTCTTCCTGCCTCCATCCGACTATAAACTCATTGATGGCGATTCGAAGAAGCAAATCACGCTGGACCTGAAAGAAATCGAAGAGATGCGCAAGAGAATCGAAGAATTGCAAAAGAGGGTCGAAGAGAAACGAAAGCCGGACGAGCGATAAAATCCGGAGTGAATTCGATCCGAATGCGCTGTTTTCCCTGGCGAAGCGGAAATTCCGCTTCGCCATTTTCATTTGAAAATCGAGGCGGCAATGTAATCCTCGATCCAGCTAACGCCCACGGGGGGCTCGGACGCGGGCAGCAGGAAATTATCGAAGATATGCGCGCCGATCCGACGACCTATCACCAGCCCGTCCCTGCAAGAGCTGCGGAAGTGAACCCCGGCGTAGACGCGCGAGTCGGCTGCTTCCTGCGCCGACTGCGAGAAGCTCTTAAACGAGCGCTTGATGCCGGGGTACGGCTTAGCGCTTGTTATGCTAAAGCCGAACTGGTCAGTCCCGAAGAAGCGGGCCAATATCTCGGCCCAGGCTGCGCATAGGACGGCGTGGAGAGATAGATATTCAGGGTGGCTCGGCGTCTCGAGATACGAGTTCCATGTCGGATCGCCGGCGGTTTGCGGGTTGCCGTCATTTGCGCCATAGCGAATGGCGGTCACCGGGCGCCAGAAGTTGTAGCGGTATTTGGCGCCATAACCGGTGATCAGGCCGTCCGCGCAGGCGAGGTGGAGCAAAGCGAAAAGTCGGGCGCTCTCCCAAAGATCAAGTTTCCGTATGACGACCAGTTCTCTGGCCAACCGGATGTGAACTCCCGGCGATGGTTCATACCAGAAGCGCGCGATTTGGCTCTGCTCCGCGGTGCGCTTCCTGCTGTCAGCCCCGCCGATGCTCTTGACCTCGCTGTAATCGGCCGCGTACTCGGCGCCGCGCAAATCGAAGTATGCCGGCTTCGGCAGTTCAAACTGCGCCCCGCTGGCCATCGTAAAAGGGGTAACTTTACCGAAGCCCACGCCGATAGCCGGCGCGAAAGCGGGCGGCGTCGGGCGCCAGACGCCCGGTTTCTTACCCGGCTCGTAATGCGTGACGATGTCCGAGCCGTCCATCGCACGCCGCGCGAGAATCGCTGCCGCGGCCGCGCGGCCGGTAGCGACGCCATCGGTCTTGGCCCGGCCTTCGGGGATGGTCGCGAGCGCCGAGGCGAGCGCGGCGTCAAGCGATGCTTTTTGATTCGGGATTCTGGCGACCAGTACGTCGTGCGCCGCCGCTGCGACAGCCGCTTCGGGCGATGCGCCGCGCGGCGCATCGGCGTCGTATGCGTATGGCTCATAGCGGCGATTAACGGCGTTGAGCGCGTCATGCATCGCCACATGGGTCATCGCAATGTCGCAAGAGGTTGCAGGGCCCTTTCCCGAAGCCTCGGCGGCGCCGAAGGCAATCACATCCCAATCGGTGACGGCGTTGGCGCTCGCGCGCATCGGCAAAGCCGCTAGCCAGACGATGACAAACAGAAACAGCGCTGCGGCTTCGCGTTGAACAGATCTTTGGATCGAGCTTGAAATCATGATCCCCTCCCAAGTTATGCTGATCCAGTCATGCCGACCCGGACCTCATCAGGCAACCTTTATACCAGCCACGCTACCCGCAGTTTTGAGATCACAAAATCACAAAGAAAGAGCGTTTTCCAATTGTCATTTGATATTTGTCATGGGGATACGACAGTTCGTGAGCGCGTTTCAACGGCAGCGGCTGCAACGGCGGCTTCGGGCGAGGCCCCCGGCTCTGCCAGCCGGTCCAGGGCATAAGGCTTATAGCGGCGGTCAATAGCATTAAGCGCGTCGTGAATCGCCGCTTACCGTCGCTTCACCTCTCGCAGCAACCGCTCAGTTTCAGGCGTCAACGATCCGCCCAGGGCGCGGCAGCGCGCGAAGTCGGCTTCAGCCTCCGTGAGCTTGCCCTGCATCAGCCGCGCGAGGCCGCGATTCCCGTAGCAATCGGCCCAATGCGGTTTGAGCCTCAGCGCCTGGTCATAGTCGGCGATGGCCCGCGCGAAATCTCTTTTGGCCCCCCACACGTGACCGCGAGTGGCCCAGGCGTCAGCCGACCGCGGGTCAAGTTCAAGCGCATAGTTCAAATCAGACAACGCTCGTGCGAGGCCGCCTTTAATGAGCCACACTCTGCCACGATTGGTGTAGAAGGCCGCCTGACGCGGATTGAGCATGATGGCGCTGTCCAAATCCGCTAGCGCGCCGTCTGGGTCGCCCCTGTCCGCTCGCACATTCGCGCGATTACCCAAGGCTTCGGCGAGACGCGGGTCGAGCTTGAGCGCCTGGTTGAGATCCGCGAGCGCCGCGTCAAGTTCGCCCGCGTTGTATCGCATGCCGCCGCGATTACTCCAGGCGCGGGCGTTGCGCGAATCGAGTCTGATCGCCTGTGTGTAATCGGCTATTGCGCCTGCGTGGTCTCCGGCAAGCGCTCGCGCCTTGCCGCGATTGTTGTACACCTTGGTGTCGTATGGATTAACTTCGATGGCTTTATTGAAGTCGCTGATTGCCGCGTTAAGATCGCCCTGTTCGGCGTGGAATAGACCACGATTGATCAGCGCCTCAGGGTATCGAGGATTCAACTCAATGGCGCGGTTATAATCGCTGAGCGCTCCTGCCAAATCTCCCTTGCGCTGCTTGGC
>DASTMP010000133.1:0-48673 GCA_035714085.1 Blastocatellia bacterium | reverse complement strand
GGGCGCAAATTCTACAATCAACGGCAACAACTCGGCAGGCAGTGTTTGCAATTGAAGACCTCTCTTGGAAAAAGTGGTCTTCAGCTTAGGCTGTCTGCCGTTGTTTTTTCAAAGATCAAAAATGGCCAAAGTCGAGCTGAGCAAGAGGAAGACTATTGAGCGATTTTTGATCTTGTGCGGTCTGTCGGTTGGGTCGCGCCTCATTTGACCGCTGGCGCGTTTGGTGGATCGCTGTCTGTCTTGACCCTCAACAAGAATAACACAGGTCGTTGCCTGTTAGTCCTATGGGGGCTTTGCACGGGGTTCTGCCCTGTCTCGATCCTTTGGAAGAGTAACACACCCCGATTCCTACTAATGCCCTATATGATTTTGATTATATCACCGGGCCAATCACCGTAGAGGGCGTTGTCGCTCCGGCCCCCGGTCGGTCTGATCTCAACCACGGGGGATTATCTCACGGTTTTCGAATTGCCCCGGTTTTCGACGTTCGAAGCGTCATTTTGTCGGTTGTCCGGTCGGTCCAGTGTCGGCGGGTCGCCCATCAACGGGGCCTCGAACGGGGCGAACGGAGGCGAACGCGAGGCGAACGGGTGAACGGGTCCGCGTTCGGGGTTAAGCCTTTTGTCCGCAGGGCTTTAGGCCAGGCGAACGGTGTTTTGAGAGCCTAGTATATGCCGTTCGTTCGTTCGCCCGAGAACGTCGGGGGAGAGGCGATGAATCCGCCTCTCTCCCCTCCGTTCGCTTTCGGCCCCCCATCGGACAGCCTTTTGATCGAAGATCAGCCCAAGCCCCGATGGACATCTCACCGGTAAGACAGAATCCCACCAGCGGAACGCGACAGATGGCCTATTTTGCGCTCAGGATGGCCTACAGCGAACGATTGCTTCGCAGTCCTTATACGGTACCCCAAAAACGAACGTAGGGCCATTTTCGCTCAAAAGAAGGGCATTTGCTCATTTAGACCTCAAACGAGCATCGCACCTTAGTGTACTTAAGAGACTAAGTCGAGCGCTGGTCGGTCTGGTCGGTCCCAACACCATCATTGGTGATGTTCGACCCGGTCAAAAAGTTGATCGCGCGATTCGCGCAGAAGAATGGGTCCCATAAAAATTTTTCTGCCAGGGATTTTATGTGGCGGTTCCGCAGATCGGGCCAGCCAGCTTTTCTAATAATCGGAGCCTCGCGGTTTGAGCGCGTTGCGCTGGGTCGCCTCGCGGTATGCTCGCGGTCTATCGCTTGATGACCGTGAACTTGGGAAGCGTCACATTCTTTTCTTTCGCAATCGTCTGTAGTTCGTCGTGTAATTCGTAGAATTTCTGCGCGCTGTCCACGGATCGGTATTTCGCGCGTAGCTGTAGGATTTTTTCGGGCGGGAGGGTTGGAGATAGAATTTCGATTGACCTCTCAATGAAGACACTCGCGTCTCGCGTGTATAATTCCCCGACAAAGGCAGAGGCGAAAAACAGCGTACAGAATACCGCAGCTACAGCAACGCTATACCCAAACCATTTGACCCTTTTAGCTCTCTTGATTAAGTACGTGCTATATTCAAGCATTTCATCCGGGCTTTTTGTCTTCTTCTCTTTAGTACTGTAAAGAAGTTCTTTTCTTTCCTTCAGCGCGGTCAAAGTATGCGTTAAGTCTGTGAACACTTCAGCAGCCTTTGCTTCATCTTTCAATTCCTTCAATTCCTTAAGGCTTGCTACTTGGGGTTTCAATGCCTCATAGCTCAAAAGCAATTCCGCCGACTTTTGGATTTTAAGACTCCATTCTTCTGCGTGTTTATGGTTATCTATAACACCTGCAACTATCTGAAACGTGTATTTACATAATAAAATGATACTCGATACGAACAGCCACGCGTATAAGCTTTTTACGAAATGGTCTGTTCTCGCTTGCCCGATTTCGGTATGAATCATTTCCACGTAACGTTGAAATAGGAATGTCAATGATCGTAATAACGCATTCAAAAGAATCCCCGATGTCCCTTTCATCAAGTCGGTAAAGAGGTTCCCAACCATATTCAAAATAAGAGCACCAGCTATCGTTCCGAGTAGAAAGGTTTTCACCTTTTGAGCGTGAGGTGAATTGAAAGAGGTGGTCAGCTTCATACGGGTTTACCTGTCTTATTGTGAAGGAGTCGGACAATCAAAGCGCTGGAAAACTGAGGGCAGCTTTGCTGCTGGCGCAGCGGGTAAGCTATCGCGGGTTGTCTGCGGGAGTCAAGAGCGCTCAGAAACAGCGAAGCCCGCTCGACTCTACGAAAGCCAGCGGGCTTGTGTTCGTTCAGTCCCTTGAGGGGGCTAGGCAGCTATGCGAATCGGTATGACATTCACGTCTCGAACGGTTGGGCCATCCGGGTCAAACAGAGCGGTCTGGCCCAGTTCGAGCACGAGCGGGTAGAGTTGAGTCACGACCGCTCGGTTCGAGAAGTCGAGTAGGGGAATGATGCGCGAGATTTCGAAGGCGATCTCTTCAGTCATCGCCATTCGGATCGCTTCAGGGGTCGCGGGGTCACTGATCGCCTCCCACATTTTGGCGGTGGCCCGGTAGATTCGCGGGTCGTCGGTGTTGAATTCGGTAGTGTTCACTGTAGAATCCTCCGGTTGTTGTCGGAGCGGTGTTGAACCGCTCGTGGTGAAGGATGAGAGGCTAGGCGGGTGCAACCGCCTAGCCTCTCGGTGTTCAGAAGCTGAGCACTTCAGCCTCGCTCGCGCTCATCGGGTTGTGGTAGAGCGCATAGCCATTGCGGTGAATCACGCTGAGCGCCAAAGCGTCATCAATGCAACCCGCGATCTGAGCGGGGTCAACTTCCTTCTTACCGAAGGTCACCACGATGTCGAGCGAGTGACCAGCACCGCTGGCCTTCTCGGTCATCGCTGCGAGGCAGGTAATCAGGAGAGAGAACGAAGATGCGGTCATCACTTCGGCAGCGCCAGTAACCGTGTTGATGATCGAAGCGAAGTAGGTGGCTAACATTTTGGGGAGTTCCTTTCAGTTGTCGTCGGTAGCACCGTGCTACGATTCGAATAATACGTGACTCAGACACTAATTGCAAGAAAAAAGTTGACTCAGACACCGATTTAATGTTAACGTGGGAGTATGAAGAAAGAAGAAATGCTCGATACAGTTACAGCGGGTCAACTGCTGGGCATCAGCAAGCAACAGGTTCAGCGGTTGGTGACCGCTGGCACGATCAAAGCCACGCAATACGGTAGGTCGTGGCTGATCCCCCGCGCTGAGGTTGAGCGGTATGTGAAAGAAAGAAAATCAGCGGGTAGACCACCCGTGAAGAAAGAGAACTGAACCAACTACAAATGTAGTTGAGAGCAACCACTAACTGGGGCGACGTGATGGCGACATTGGCTGAGCAGGGCTTGGGAACTTGTGGATGTAGAGCGACTGGCGCAGCAGAGAGAGGGGAGCACGAACGTGCGACCCGAACGACCTCCTAAGCAGTAGGTCCCGCGTTCGAGTCGCGGCAAGCCCATCTTTTCCTTCAACAACTTACAGGTCATCAAATCACTTTCCCGCTTTCCTCTTACGCCACATTTGTGACACCGGATGATGGCGCTAGGCTACCCAGTAAACTGCTGGGCGCCGAATAAACAGGCGATTAAAAGCGAGCGCCGGGACAAGGGGAAAACCATCTTACCCGAAGCCCCGGCGCTTTCAGTTCAAGTCTCGACGCTCAGTGTTTGTAGTCCAACCACCTTATCGTTATCTGTTCCCAACACAAAGATTTTTATCTGAATCTTACCGACTCTGAAGCCCGCAAGATTCTTCAATCCTTCCTTCAGAGTTCTTTGGAGATCAGCCACTTGATCTGCGCGATCTTCATTGCCGGGCCGTAAATCTCCGAAGAATTTTTCGGGCGCGAGCTCCTCCACAGGCGCTGCCGGGTCCTCTCCGATCAACTCCAGAAATTGGCCGGCCGTGGGTGGCGGCCATTGCTGTGATCTCTCGGGATCTAGCTCCAGTTCGTAGTAGGTAAGCGGCGCGTCCGTCTCGCTCTGAAAGAGAAGTCCTTCAGCCAGTCGATCGAATTGCTCTTTACTCATGCTCATCTTGAAATTCCTTTGTCTATTGGGAAGATTCTGAACGCCGATCACTAGGCGAGTTTAAAGAAATCATTGGGGATAATTCGAGAAATTATACCCGGTCCGGCCTGCAATAGTAGACACGGTCGTCTGGTAATGCTGCCAAGTGTTGGATCTTATACCCTGGTTGTTCGGCATCAAGACCGCTATTGTCGTGCTGCCCGACACGGCAGGATAGGTTTTCCCGGGCGCCAGGGCAACGATCACCTTCCATGTCGAAGCTGGGATGGTGATCCCTTTGAAACTGCCTTTCGATCCAACTCCGCCCGCAATCATGTATACCTCCCTCCCGGCCTGAGCCAAGGATCGCTCGTAAGTTTCCAGTTTTTCCCACGGCCCCTGATTGTTGTCGGGGGCTTGTGGGATTATGTTCAACATAGTAAACACCGCATAATTGTTCGCCGATGTGTTAGTCCTATCTCCGGAGGGACACAAATGGCCTCGATCGTAACCGGAGTTAGTGTAATCACTGGGAACTGGAGTGCTAATTACAGGGTCAGCATGAAAATCGCTGCGCGGGGCGCTGCCGATATCTGATGCCCGCAGTCTCCAAGCCACCCAGTTGGCGGTTCTTTTACCTGCATTCCACGATGCGGCGAATTGCGCGCGCGTTACCAGCAGGTTATTTGAGCTGGAGCCAGCTCCGCTCACGTTGCCGAAAGGTATGTGGACCGAAACTGAGACCTGACTGGTTGCCGAACTCAGTAGTGGGCCGATTATAAGGGCCAGCAATAAGAGTACTGGCGCAAATCTACGGCAGAATGGTGATGTCATAGAATCCTCCAGAACTTGATGTTTAAGTTGTTGTGCTAATTTGTGGGTGGAACTAGGCTTTGGCGTTGTGAAGCAGGCGCCGCTGGCCCGGCTTCACTACAAAGCCATTGAACTACATCAAAATAACATCCGCACGTCAGAGCCATGTCAGAGCCAGGTCAGCAGAACATCAAACAAATATTATGTTTTCGTTGGAGGGCGCCGAAAATTGTGGGAGCAAGACGCTCATATTCGAAATGAGAATCTGGAACCCATATTCAATGGAAGGCGTAGATAACGGTGTAGCGGTATACGGTTCAGAAGGGATGGTTCAGATCGGGCGCTGGGCAGGTAAATCGGGCTTCAAGGTTTTCGATCGCAAAGACCAGGAGCCACTGTTTGATAACACGAACGAACCAGACGCCCATGCCTGTAATTTCATTGATTGCATACGCAGCCGCCAGACGCCGAACGCCGAGATCAAGCAGGGCCACATCTCGACTACCTACGCGCATCTGGCTAACCTCGTCGCGCGCGCCGGCCGTCAACTGAAGTTTGACGCGAAGACCGAAACGATCGTCGGCGCCGGCGAGGCCAATCGCTACCTGAAGCGGCAATACCGCAAACACTGGGCGGCGCCGCGGGATGGCGCCAGGATTACCTGATTGGCTGGGCCGGATCGGCGCGGCGCCGAGCGCAAAGCGGCCCGAAACAATAATGAAAGGGTGGTTTTCTTCTATGCGAATGACGCTCAAAGACTACAAACTGCTTGCATTTCTGCTGGTAGTCGCATTGCCTGCCGTGGCTTATTTCGATAATCAGAACGCTTCAGGGATGGGCGTCTTGACCCAGGGAAGAGACGCTGCGAGCAACAGACGCATGGCGCGGGCAGCAGCAGAGGTGGAGCGCGCCATGACCCAGGCAAAAATTGCTGCGAGCAGCGGACTGGTCTGGCTCGACAATTATCAAGCGGCCATCAAAGAATCGAAGGCGACCGGCAAGCCGATCTTTCTTGAGTTTCGGTGCGGTCCTTGAGCGAACGGGCGAACCTTTGACGCACAGGTTGTGCTCACACCGAAAAATTCTCCGCGCGGCCAGTTGATGCAGAAATTCGTCCTGGCGCGCATAGTGGCGATGAATGGCATCGATATCGGCCTGTTCGATTATGACCGCCATAACGCGCTCTATTATTTCATCCTCAATGCGGACGAACAGATCTATCTTCGGTATGGCGGGCGCGACGCCGAAGATGCAATGACGTATCTGAATCTGGAAAGCCTTGAGCTGGCTCTGCGGACCGGACTCGACCGGCACGAACTTTACAAGAAAGGCAAACTGGCGAAACAACCGCGCCCTGCGCCATTTTACCCCGAGCAGATTACGCTGCTGAAGAAACACGAGCTCGATCGCGGCCGCTGCGTCGAATGCCACCTGATAGCCGATTACCAGGCGCAGGAGGCGGAGCGGGCGGGCAAACTCGATCGGCCGAAGATGCTCTATCCTTCGCCCGATTTGAAGGCGATCGGGATTCATCTGGACGTTCCCAAAGGTCTGGTGATCAAAAAGGCCGAAGGCGCGGCTGCAAAAGCCGGGATGCAAACCGGTGACACAATCACCGAAATCGGCGGCGTCAATGTCCTGACCTTCGGTGACCTGCAGTACAGATATGGCAAAACGGATCGCAATGCCCATCGAATCGAATTGACCATCGATCGGGCAGGGCAAAGAAAATCCCTGAGTGTCGAATTGCCAGCGGATTGGTGGCTGACCGACACCAGCTATAGGTTCTGGTCGGTCGAGCCGATGTTGTATTTCAAGACAAGACCACTGACCGAAGAGCAGAAACGCAGGCTGAACCTACCGACCAGAGGATTCGCCTCGGAAATTGTCGAAGCAGTTCCGCCGGCGAAATTGGATACGCTCCAGATGCTCAAACTGGGTGACATCATCACGGGGGTCGAGGGCGTTCAGGAAAGCAGGCTGACGCAAAACGTCGAGAGTTACATCAAATTGACCAAGAAAGCCGGTGATACAATCACTCTGGATTTGCTCCGTGACGGCAAACCGACGCAGATTAAGCAGAATAGCTATCGTCTTTATTATCGCAAGAGTGATCCAAGCAGAAACAACGGCATCCCGATCCGTCGCAAACTTAAGCTGAGAATAATCGACGGCAAACCGACGCAGATTAAGCAGAATAGCTATCGTCTTTTCTACCGCGAAGGTAATCCGAGCAGAAAAAATGAATGATCGACAAGCAAAACGACATTTATCGGTGTTGCTGGTAATGATCCTGACGCAGTCTGTGATCACATTCTTGACACAGCCGAGCGCATCATGGGCCAAACCTTTGGCTCAAGAGCAAACAAAACCAGTGAATGACGGATGGTCGCCGCCGGTCGAGGCCCGGCGGCGGAATCTGAAAGTCGCATCCTATCGCGCAAAGCTTGCGGGCGATGCGCTGCTGGTTGAAGTCACGCACGAGCCGGGCTGGCACACTTATGCGCTCGACAACCTCGAACGCGCGAAGAAAAAGGCCAGCGAGCCCCTTCTCGGAATCGAGAAGTCGACTCGAATCGTACTCAGTGGCGGCCTTAGAACCGCTGGGAAATGGCGGCAATCGCCGCCGAAGGATTTGTCACAGCCGGAGATCAACTGGTTCACCTGGGGATTTGAAGGCACGGCGCTCTTCGCCGTGAAGATCCAACGAAGCGGCAGGGCAAAGGAGGCTGTCATCACGATCAATGGGCAAGCCTGCAAGGAGACGACCTGCGTGTTGATCGATGATCTGGAGATCCGGCTGCCGCTCAATGCGGCCAGTTCGGAGAAGACATCCTTCGATCTGTCTTCGCTGATAGAACAAGGCGATTTGAAGGATGTCCGGGAATAAGTATCGGATACTGGTTCTCATGGCTAAGCAAGAAGGGCGTGGCGGAAAAAGGGGAGCCGCCATTCAAGTTGCCCTTAATGGCGGCTCCCAGCAAGACGTGACGGCCCGAAGGCCGAATTGCGCATTATACTGATCAAGGCCATCTCTGCATCAGGGCCTTCAATTCCGATATCTCCCGCTCTAAAGCTTCGATCCGCCGCAACAACTCCGCCCTCGTCGGCCCCTGCTCGGCCGGCGCGCCGATGAAATCAAATACCGCTTTCACCGGCCGGTAATCCGAGTTGACCGCGGCGTTCGCGCAATCATTCGCTTCCTGGAGAATCTCCGAAGTCAACGCGAAGGGGCGCGCCGACATGCTGACGAAAACAAAATCAAGGATGCTGTTATTTTTCGGGTTGCAATGGCTTTTGATGAGCGTCTTTGGACGCATCCAAGCCCAATGGCCGCCAGCCACCATCCTGTCAAAGCCGGCATCGTGATTTCGATCGCCGTTGGTTACCGACCAGTCGAAGTTATACGCTCCGACCGCGATGACGGGGTATTCCTGCGTCTGAACCCACTCGTTCAACCTCTGCCCCTGGGCGTGGCGCAAGTTCCTGTCGTCCCTTGACAGGTGATTGACCATGAAAAGAAAGCGCCTGCTCGAACGCATATCCCGAAATTCAGCGACCAGCGGCGAGCGCTGACAACTGCCCGGCGGCGGCTCGTCCGCATCGTAGGTGACCCGGTGCAGCTCCTCAGCTCGCAGGAGCTTTAGCCGTGTCGCGTTGAAAACTATTCCCAGGCGATCCCCACAACCTGTCAGGCTAATCAGGCGCTGGAAGTTCGCATGCTCTCCGTCCTCGGCGGCGGCCTGGAAGGCTTTCAACGTGGCGTCGCCAGCGACCTCGCTCAGACCCCAAAGATCGACGCCCTGAAAACGGCGAACCCTTTCAGTTATCGCCGTAATAGAAGAGCCGCCTGAGTCCAGATTCCAGCCGATGACGGTTAACCGCTGCGCGCTGGCGTAAACACCAAACAGCCCAACGAGAAAAGCAACGGAAATGAATCGCTGAAGTGTTATGCTGAGTTCCATGTCATCTCCTTTTCGGCTTTGAGTCGCTCTTTCCGTGAAGATCATCTGGATAAACGTAAACACGCGGAGGCTGAAATTCGGCGGCGCCTGTCTGCCGTTATCCGGCTGCCGCTGGAGAAAGCCAGTGAACAGAAAAAGCAATGCTGAAAGACGGGGCGATGCTACGCCTGTCAGCGCGGAGGTGTCAATCTCCAAAAGCGATTTGGCGGCGGCTGTCCTCCGGGGCCGAGGGCGGCGTCTGTCCTTGCGGCGGAAAGAAAAGCCTCCAGGGAAGGGAGCGCCCGGTCGGCTTTTTATTGCGGATCTTCCCTGGTTTCGATTGTTCCTGAGATTCGCTCTTCGAAGTCGTACAGTTGATTGGCGAGCGCTTTCTTTTCTTCTTCGGTCACGCCGTAGCCGGGGGTTATGTCTTGAATGATCTTCAGCGCGGCGCGAACGCGCGCGAGATTGCTCACTGTCATGTATTCGATTTCGGTCATTGTTTAACCACTTTAGGGAGGTGCTTTCCGATGGTTCGCGCCGCCGTGGATCAAGCTGGGCGGAGCAGGCGGGGCAGGGAGGTCGTGGGTTAATGTTTAGTGGCTTGGCGCCAGTGTCGTTCGAATAAATCCTAGGGCTTCGGCGCCGCATCGGGCTTCTTCTTGAACGGCGTTTTGCTGAACACTAAGTATCCTTCCACGATCGTACAATAGATATCCTGTGGACTGCTGTCGCGATTGATAAATGTCAGCGCCTCGAAAAACCGAAGCCAGTCGGTAAGTGGTATCGCGACCTGTCCGGACTGCTCAAATTTCTGGAGAATTTTGAGGTTATTGGCGAGTCGTACAAGCGGGCAATCGTCCATGTGAATCTCCAAACGCCCGCGTTGTTGTTCATAAAAACCTGCGCCACTTGAACGTTGTGTGGATTTTGCGCATGAGTCGGAAGTGTGTCAAGGCTATACCGCTATCGCTTGTTGCCGCGGCCGTCGTCCCTGATAGGCTTCCAGAGGCTCAAGCCTCCTTCCATCCGGCGCCATTGCTCGGACACACAACAAAACTTAACATGTGATTCTCCTCGGAAAATAGACAGGATTTACAGGATTTCTCAGGATTCAACTCCATTCACAAAATCCTGAGAAATCCTGTAAGTCCTGTCTATTTTCATTATTTCAGGGTGTCGCATAGCGACATAAAGGCTCCTATGAACAAAGGAACTTCAAAGTGGCGTTCAGGCGCGCCTCTATTTTTTCAGACGGCTGCTATCGTTTTTGCGCTGGCCTTGTTGAACGGCGTGGCTATGTCGCAGCGCGCGGCCACTCGCCAGGCCCCGAAAAACGCCGAGCAGTTCTACGCGCAGGGCGTCGCGATGTTGCAGAAAGGCGATTCGGTTCGGGCCGCCGCCTCGTTCCGTTCGGCGCTGCGATTGAAGCCCGATTTCGCCGAGGCGCACAATGCGCTCGGGCTCGCGCTTGGACGGCAGGGGCAGATTGAGGCCGCGATCGATTCCTTTCGCGAGGCGACTCGATTGCGCCCCGATTTCGCCGAAGCCCACGCCAATCTCGGCCTGGCCTTGGAGCAGAAAGGCGAGATTGACGCCGCTATCGCCGAGCTTCGCGCTGCGGTCGATCATCAACCCGATTCACCGGCGTTCCACAGCGCCTTCGGATACGCGCTCGGCAAGAAGGGCCTGATTGACGGCGCGGTCGCCGAATTCGAGTATGCGGTGAAGCTCGATCCGGGTTTTCACGAAGCGCAATTTCGCCTGGGCGTGACCCGATGGCTGCGACAGCAATACGATGAAGCCATCGCGCCGCTGCGCGTGAGCGTCAAGCTCAAGCCGGATCATGTCGAATCGCATTACTACCTCGGCCTGTCGCTGCAGAAGACGGGCCAATTGCGCGAGGCGATTGATGAATTGGAGGAGGCCGCGAAGTTAAATCCGAAACTCGCGGACGTTCAGGCGGCGCTCGGCAATGCGCTGTTGGCCGATGAGGATTTCGACAACGCGGTCGAAGCCCTGCGCGCGGGCGTAAAACTCAATCCGAACCTATTTCAGGCGCGCAACGATCTGGCGCTCACGTTGATCCAGAAGCGCGAGGCCGACGCGGCGATCGCCGAACTCGACGCCATTCTCAAACTCGACCCTGATAACAAGATCGCGCTCCACAACTTCGGTCTCGCTCAGATGCAGAAGGCCGATTACGCCGCCGCGATCGAGACCTATCGGAAGCTGATAGCGCTTGAGCCGAACGACGCCGGCGCGCATTACAACCTCGGACTGGCGCTCAAATACAAGGACGATTTCGCGGCGGCCACCGAAGCCCTCAAACGCAGCATCGCTCTGCAGCCCGCGCTGCAGGAGGCGCACTACACGCTAGGGGTAATTTACTGGCAGCAGGGGAAACTCGATGAGGCTGTGACGACGTTTCGACAGGCGATTGCGGTCAATCCGAATTTCGCCGAGGCGCATTACACGCTCGGAACCGTCCTGCAGCAGAGAGGCGAGACCGACGCCGCAATCGCCGAGTTCCGCGAGGCCATCAAACTCGCGCCGAAGAACTCCGAAATCCGCAACACGCTCGGCAATGCGCTCCGCGCGAAAGGTGATATCGCGGGGGCGCGGATCGAATTCGCCGAAGGCGCGCGGTTGCAGAAGCTGAAATCGAACAATCAGGCCGCGACCTTCGCGACTAACACCGGAATCCAAAGAATGAAAGACGGCGACGTTGACGGCGCGATCATGATGTTCGAGAAGGCGATAGGCCTCGATCCGGAATACGCCCCGGCGCATTACCAAATGGGGCTGGCGTTGAGAAAAAAAGGCAAGCAGGCAGAAGCGCAGCAGGCTTTCAATCGGGCGCGCCAACTCGATCCGCGATTGAGGACGCCATAATCCCTATTTTTCTGTCCCACATTTTTCTGTGTTGGTTTTACCAACAGAAAAATGTGGGACAGAAAAATAGGGAGAGACGTTTTCTTGATAATTTTCCGCGTGTTCCTGTCGTTCTAAAAGAGCGGCCCATACGCGTTCCGCACTGCGAAATACCTGTCTACATTCAACCCATCGCAGGTTACGTCAAATCGATGTAACAACAAGCTCGTCGTTCCGTATTGTGGAATAAGGCGCGCGGGGGAATTTTCAGCTTGTTCCAATCGCGATGAATTGCTACCTTCGCACCGAGTCAATCCCCAACCAAATCTTGAAAATTTGACAGCAATCGCTTACGCGCTTCGAATGAGGCGGCGCCACGCATGTAACGCGAGGGTCACTGCGGCTAACGTTTTAAAGTGGTCGCTCGGTAGTTTGCAAGATTGTGTAAACTGGACAGCGGTACGCCCAAGGGCGCGCCCCCTCTCCATTCCATCCATCTCCAACCGAAGCGCCTGACCATGGTTGGAGCCTTCTTCGAGGTTAATAGCGATGAACAGAGTAAAGATTGCGTCCATCCTAGGCATTTTGTACTTTTGTGTAGTGGCCTCTTATTTGGCGCCGGCGGCTCGTATGTGGCAGTCATCTACCGGGCCTTCTCAGATGGAGAATCTCGGTCGCGGCGTCGTCGCCGTCCGCTCGACGACGACGGAGGTTTTCATAAGCTGGCGCGTGTTGGGAACCGATCCGCCGGACATAGCCTTCAACCTCTACCGCTCGACGGGCGGAGGAGCGCCAACGCTTCTCAACGCCTCGCCCATCAACGGCGCGACCTACTTCGTCGACAGCGGCGCAGACCTTACTAGAACGAACGCTTACTTCGTGCGTCCGATCGTCTCCGGCCTTGAGCGATCGTCGAGCGCATCTTTCACGTTGTCTGCCAACGCCCCCGTCCGGCAATACCTGCGCGTTCCCTTGCAGGTTCCGCCTTCGGGCGTGACGCCGGCGGGCGAGAATTACACTTACAGCCCGAACGACTGTAGCGTCGGCGATCTCGACGGCGACGGCGAGTACGAGATCATCGTCAAATGGGACCCCTCGAACTCGAAGGACAATTCGCAGTCCGGCTACACGGGCAACGTCTATCTCGACGCTTACAAGCTCAATGGGACGCGGCTGTGGCGCATAGACCTCGGTCGAAACATTCGCGCCGGCGCTCACTACACGCAGTTTCAGGTCTACGACCTCGACGGAGACGGCAAGGCCGAGGTGGCCTGCAGGACCGCGGACGGAACCGTTGACGGCGTGGGCGCGGTGATCGGAAACGCGAACGCCGATTTTCGCAACAGCGCGGGCTACGTACTCGACGGGCCTGAATTCCTGACCGTCTTCAACGGCCAGACCGGCGCGGCTATGGCCACCGCGAGCTACATCGTCCCGCGAGGGACTGTCAGCAATTGGGGCGACAGTTACGGCAATCGCGTGGATCGCTTTCTGGCGGGCGTCGCCTACCTCGACGGACAGCGGCCCAGCCTCATTATGACCCGAGGTTATTACACTCGCACGGTGCTCGCGGCCTGGAACTGGCGCGGCGGCCGGTTCACCAACGTCTGGACCTTCGACACAGGCGACACCGGCGCGTCCAATCCATACGCCGCGTGGCGCGGCCAGGGCAACCACCAACTCAGCATCGGCGACGTGGATGGCGACGGAAGAGACGAGATAATGTACGGCGCCTGCGCGATTGATGATAACGGGACCGGTCTTTTCTCAACGGGATTGGGCCACGGCGATGCGCTTCACCTGACCGACATGGATCCCGACCGGCCCGGACTCGAAGTTTTCCAACCGCACGAAAGCCCAACCAGTTATGGCGCGAACGCCGCCGAGTTCCGCGACGCGCGGACCGGGGCGTTGATCTTCGGCGTACAAGGGTCGGGCGACATCGGCCGCGGCCTGGCGCTCGATGTCGATCCGCGTTATCGCGGCTACGAGATGTGGGCCTCAGGCAACACCGGCGGCATGTACACCGCGCAGATGTCCACGCCAAACGCCACGCTGGGGCCGCGCGGGGTGCAGATTTCGGCGACCAAGCCCTCGATCAATTTCGGAGTCTGGTGGGACGGCGATCTGCTACGTGAGTTGCTCGACGGAACCACGATCAGCAAATGGAACTGGCTCCAGGGAAACACGACGGCGTTGCTCTCCGATTCAGGCATCGCCTCGAACAACGGCACGAAGGCCACGCCGTGTTTGAGCGCCGACATCCTCGGCGACTGGCGCGAGGAGGTTATCTGGCGCGAAACGGGCAACGCGGCGCTGCGCATCTATACGACCACCATCCCGACCACGACGCGCATCTACACGCTGATGCACGACCGGCAGTATCGCGAAGCCATCGCCTGGCAGAACACCGGTTACAATCAGCCGCCGCATCCCAGCTTCTTTTTTGGCAATGGCATGAGCGCTCCGCCGACGCCGAACATTGTATTGGCCGGTGGCGGCGCGCCGCCGCCCGGTTCTACAACGTACCAGGCGGAATCGGCGCAGTTCGGCGGCGGCGCTGTTTTTGAAGCTACCAACGGCGGATTCAACGGCACGGGTTACATCAACTTCTCGGCGAATGGCGGCTTCCTGCAGTTCAATAACGCCGACGGAGGGGCGAGCGGCGCCACAACCTTGCGGATACGCTATGCGTTGGGCGTGACCAGTTCGCGCACTGGTCAGTTGACCGTCAACGGAGTTTCACGAAGCGTCACCTTTAACCCGACAGGTTCGTGGACTACCTGGGCCGTGCTGACAGTTAACGTGAACCTGGCCCCCGGCAGTGGGAACACAATCATCTTTCAGTCTACCGGCCAAGACCTGGCTAACATTGATCAAATTCAGATTCCGTAACGACTTCGTGTTGATGCATAGCCACAGAGCGCACAGAGCGCACAGAGGACGTAATGATTTCTCCGTGTTCTCTGTGACCTCTGTGGCTGACAGTCTTCATATCATTTCACGAAGTCCAAGCCGTGCGGCACGGCTGATTTGAAGACATAAGCGAAGAGCATCACGATCAATCCGACAATCGCCGCGAGCGCGATGCTGTGACGGACGACGGCTCGCAGAATCTTGCCTTCACTGCCGACCTGATTCGTGGCCGCCGTCGCCACGACGATCGATTGCGCGTCGACCATCTTGCCCATCACTCCGCCAGCGCTGTTGGCCGCTGTCATCAGCACCGGGTCGATATTCAACTGCTGCGCGGTGATGCGCTGTAGGCTGCCGAAAAGCGCATTCGACGAGGTGTCGCTGCCGGTGAGCGCCACCCCCAGCCAGCCGAGGAAGGTTCCGAAGAAGGGAAAGAGCCAACCGGTCCGCGTGAAGGCCAGCCCCAACACCGCGTCCATTCCTGAATACCGAGTGACGAATCCGAGTCCGAGCATGCTGACAATTGCAAGCACGGCGAATCGCATTCGCTTCAACGTGCCGCCGAAGATTTTAAGAAGTTGCGCCGGGCGCAATCCCAGCAACAGCCCCGAGACAATCGCCGCCAGAAACGCGGCGGTGCCCGTCATCGTCAGCCAGTTGAAATCGTATCGCGCGGCTTCGGGCGCGCGATCAGCGACCACAGGTTTGTCGCGGAAGACCTGATTATGCAACATCGGCACGTCCCATCCCGGAGGCCCGGAGCGTGGCTTGCCGTCGGGCAGCGTGACGGCGAATGAAGGCGTGGTCGCGCGGTTGAGAGCGTTCTTGATCGAGGGCAATCCCCAAAGCATAACGAAGACGGTCAGGATCGCGAACGGCATCCATGCGCGCAGAACCTGGGCCTTTGTGATCTGCGCCCGCGTGTAGTCCTGTGTCGTCGCCGCTTCGTCTTTCGCAAACCGCCAGATGTTCTTCGGCTGCCAGAACCGCAGGAAGACGAGCATTGACACGATGCACGCGGCGGCCGAGGCTATGTCGACCAGGTTGCTGTCGACGTAATTCGACCAGATGAATTGTGTGACGGCGAAGGACACGCCGCAGACCAGGATCGCGGGCATAACCTCCAGCGTCGCGCGCCAGGGCGCCATCACCCTGACCAGCCAGATCGGGACGATGACGCTGGTGATGGGAAGTATGCGTCCGGCCATCGCCGATAAATCCGACTCGTTCATCCCGGTGACCGCCGCCAGCGTATGAATCGGCGTGCCGATTGATCCCCACGCGACGGGAGCGGTGTTCGCGATCAGGTTCAAGACGGCCGCGTAGAATGGATCGAAGCCGAGCCCGATCATAAACGCGCCAGAAATCGCCACCGGCGCGCCGAAGCCCGCGCAGCCTTCGACGAAGGCGCCGAACGCGAAGGCCACGAGCAGCGCCTGCAAGCGGCGGTCTTGAGAAATCGCCGCGACCGAGTTCTTCATAATCTCGAACTGGCCTGTGAAGACCGAGATGTCATAGAGAAAAACAGCGGCGACGACGATCCAGGCGATCTTCAATCCGAAAGCCACGCCGAACGCGAAGCTCATCACGGCCATCGCCGGCGGCATTGTGAAGATAGCGCTCGCCAGAATGATCGCCGAGATCGCGCCAGTCATCGCGGCCCGATGCGGTCTGGTTCCGCGCACGGCCAGCAGGTAGAAGAGAACGACGATGGGAATGGCCGCGACGAGCGTCGAAAGCGGCCAGTAATGCAGCGGGTCGTAAACTTGTGTCCAGTTCATCTTTCGATTTGGGTGTTAGTAGGGGCGGATATTCCCCGCCCGCGTTCGTGATCGAGGCAGTTGGGCGGGGAATACCCGCCCCTACGCGCCGGTAGCGGCGCATATTTCGCACAGTTTGATTCAGCGGCGGATGCGAGTCCGTTGTTCCGCCGCCTTTTCAACCAATCGCCGCAATTCCTTGATCGGTTCCGGGTTGTCGTCTACTTGCAATCTCAACACGGTGTCGTTGTGAAGCCAGACGCCGCCGTCTTTTTTAACTATGAGCATCGCGGCCGATTGCATGCCGCGTTTGTCGCCGCCCGCCGCTTGCCCTGCTTCAAGGGCCGCGAGCATTCGCAGCGACAGATGCCCTTTGGTCGTCTCGAAGGCCTCGACCATCTTATTCACGACCTCTTCGCTCGCCAGTATGTTGCCCTGCGCCGTGCAGTATTTGCCGACCTTATGCCCGGCCCATGCGGTGGCTTTAGGACCGGTGAACGCATCGGCTTCACCTTTGGCGTTGATGACTGCGAATTGGCGGCCCTGTTTGGTCCAATCTTGCGGACGCGGATCAGGATCGGATTCCCATATCTGTTTGATGATCTCTTTCGGAGCGAGGCCCTTTTTAAGCAAGGCCAGCGCCTGCGGGCCGTAGCTGACGTCCACAATCGCCTGCGTCGCCGCCGCTCCCACGCCAGCATCGGCCCACAGCACGCCGTTTCCAACCGAGAAGACGCGGGATTGCACTGCTCCGCCTAGCTCCCCGGTGTCAGGATCGAAGCCGAGGATGGAAAAAGTCGCCACGGGCGGCCATGGTTGAGTCGTTTGCCGGGCCGCAGCAAGCAGGCCAGGCGTGAGGCATAACGCGAGGATCAGAACGCTTCGACGCATAAGCCCTCCCGATAAATTGGAAAACGAATTGATATGCTGGACTTCATTTGCGGCGAGGTAATCTACCGCCCTGGGGCGCGCTAAGACAAGGCTTGGCGGTTTTTTCAACAACTGGTAACTTTAACCGCGATCGGTCGTATTTGCTTGCGATAATTCCAACCAAGTCTCATTAAGGAGAAACAGCGTTTTATGAACTTTCGCTTGACGCTAGCGCTAGCGCCGGTCTCGCTGGTTCTGGCTTTGAACGTCTTCGCCCAGGAGCGTGAGGCCCGCCCGCAGGAAGACCCGGCGCAGCAGCGCATCCGCACGCTCGAAGAGCGGTTGAACTTCATGGAGGAGACGCTTGCCAAAGACATTGACGACCTGATGTGGTTCCGGCGCATGGACGACATCGCTGTTGTGGACAAAGTCAGTTACACTGGCCCGCCGCCGCGCGTGATTCCGAACCCGACAGGGCAGGGCGCGGGCAACCCGGTGATCATTAGAGCCTACACCTTTCTGCCGAAGCGGGAACTGTCAGCCGCCAAGCTGCCGCTGATCGTCTTCGTGCACGGCGGCGTACACGGCGATTTCAGCAGCGGCTCGCTGCACATCGTCCGCGAGCTTGTCGAACAGGGCTACGCCGTGATCGCGCCCGATTATCGCGGCAGCACCGGCTACGGTCGCGGCTTTTGGCAGTTGATTGATTACGGCGGCCTTGAGAATGACGACGTGCTGGCCGGCAAGCGGTGGATGATCGAGAATTACCCGACCATTGATCCGCAGCGCGTCGGCATCATCGGCTGGAGCCACGGCGGGATGATCACGCTCATGAACGTCTTCGACCATCCGCAGGATTACAAGGTTGCCTACGCCGGTGTGCCGGTCAGTGACCTGGTCGCGCGGATGGGTTACAAGAGCCAGAGCTATCGCGATCTCTATTCCGCGCCGTATCACCTGGGCAAGACCGCCGAACAGAACGTCAACGAATACAAACGCCGCTCGCCCGCATGGAATGCCGAGAAATTGCAGACGCCGCTGCTCATCCATACCAACACCAACGACGAAGACGTGAACGTGCTCGAAGTCGAGCGCCTGATTCAGGCGTTGAAAGCGGCAGGCAAGAAGTTCGAGTACAAGATTTACGAGAACGCGCCGGGCGGCCATGCCTTCAACCGCATCGACACGAAGCTTGCGAAAGATTCACGGGCGGAGATTTGGCGCTTTCTGGCGCAGTATCTGAACCCGCCCAATCCGGTGAAATGAGTCAATCAGGTCAAAAGATAATCTTTCCACGAAGCCGCGCGAAGCGACACGAAAATAGAATTTCTCCAATTTTTGCTCCTCTTCGTGACCATTCGTGTAGCTTTGTGGAAGAATCTTTTTCTCAAGGTCTCTAGCCGTCAACAGAAGGAGAATATCACCGTGAAAGCATTGCGATTTTCCCTGGTCGTTTTGTTTTTGTTCGCGCTCGCGCACTTCTCATCCAGCGCCAATGGCGCCAATGGCGCCCAAGGTCGCAGGGGCGGCGGGCAACAAGGAGGCCAGGGAGGCGAACAACGTCCCGAAGGCGGCCCGCAGGAACGACCGACCGATCCGATGTCTACGCCGACCTTCGCGGGATTGCGCTTTCGTTCCATCGGCCCGGCTGTCACTTCAGGGCGCGTGAACGGATTCGCCGTAAACCCGCATGATCGCGCCAAATATTTCATCGCCGTCGCTTCGGGCGGAGTGTGGAAGACGGTCAACGCCGGAACAACCTGGACGCCGATCTTCGACAATTACGGCTCGTATTCGATTGGCGCGATCGCGCTTGACCCGAAAGACGCCTCAACGCTCTGGGTCGGTACGGGCGAATGCAACAGCCAGCGCAGCGTCGGCTATGGCGACGGCGTATACAAATCCGAGGACGGCGGGCGCAGCTTCCACAAGGTCGGCCTCGAAAAATCCGAACACATCGGCCGCATAGTGATCGACCCGCGCGACAGCCGTGTCGTTTACGTCGCGGCGCAAGGGCCGCTCTGGTCTTCGGGCGGCGATCGCGGCTTGTACAAGACCATCGACGGCGGCAAGACGTGGAAGGCTATCTTGAGCGTCAGCGAGAACACAGGCGTCACCGACGTCGCGCTCGACCCGTCGAACCCGGACATCGTCTATGCGGCGAGCTGGCAGCGCCGCCGCCATTTCTTCACGCTGATCAACGGAGGGCCTGAAAGCGCGATCCATAAATCCACCGACGGAGGCGCGACGTGGACGCGATTGCGGAGCGGGCTGCCGGCAGGCGATCTGGGGCGCATCGGGTTGGCCGTCTCGCCTGTTGACCCCAACGTCGTTTACGCTACGGTCGAGGCCGCGGGGCAGGGGAGCGGCATCTTTCGCTCGAACGACAAGGGCGCGACCTGGGAACGGATGAGTCCGACCATCGCGCAAGGGATGTATTATGGCCAGATCGTCTGCGATCCGAAGAATGTTGACCGCCTCTACATTCCTAACGTGGTCTTCCAGGTTTCGGACGACGGCGGCAGGACGCAGCGCCCGTTGGGCGAGAGGCTGAAGCACGTCGACAACCACGCGATCTGGATCGATCCGGACAACACGAACTATTACCTGGTCGGCTGCGACGGCGGCGTGTACGAGAGCCACGATCGAGGCGCGAACTGGACCTTCAAGGCGAACCTGCCAATCTCGCAATTTTACGATGTGGACGTCGATCAGCAATCGCCGTGGTATTTCGTCTACGGCGGCACGCAGGACAATAATTCAGTCGGCGGCCCGGCCAAGACGCGCAGCCAGTCTGGCGTAGTCAACTCCGACTGGTTCCAGACCCAGGGGGGCGACGGCTTCGTCTCTCGCATCGACCCCGAAGATCCCAACACCATCTACGCCGAAAGCCAGAACGGCGGTCTGGCGCGCTTCGACAAACGTACGGGCGAACGAGTCGGCATCGCGCCGATCCCGGGCAAGACCGAAGAGTCGCAGCGTTACAACTGGGACTCGCCGTTCATCATCAGCCCGCACAACAGCAAGCGGCTCTATTTCGCCGGACACAAGCTCTTCCGCAGCGACAACCGCGGCGACGATTGGCGAGTGGTCAGCGGCGATCTGTCACGCGGGCTGGATCGCAACGCGCTGCCGGTGATGGGCAAAATCTGGGGGCCGGACGCGGTCGCCAAACATCAATCCACGGCGCTGTATGGCAACGGCTCCACGATCTCCGAATCGCCGAAGAAAGAAGGGCTGATCTACGTCGGCGCCGACGACGGCTTGATCCAGGTGACTGAGGACGGCGGCAAGACCTGGCGCAAGATTGAAAAGGTCCTGGAGATTCCCGAAAACAGCTACGTCCAACGCATGCTCGCTTCGCGGCACGATGTCAACACGGTCTACGCGCTCTTCAACAATCACCAGAATGGCGACTTCAAACCGTATGCGGCGAAGAGTGTTGACGCAGGCAAAACATGGACGATGATTACTGGCAACCTGCCCGAACGCGGGTCGGTTTACGCGATCGCCGAAGACCACCTCAATCCGAACCTGCTCTTCATCGGCACGGAGTTCGGGTTGTTCTTCACAGTGGACGGCGGAGCGAAGTGGGTTCAACTGAAAGGCGGATTGCCGGTGATCGCCGTGCGCGATCTGGCGATTCACAAACGCGAAAACGACCTGGTCGTGGCGACGTTCGGGCGCAGCTTCTATGTGCTCGACGATTACTCACCGCTGCGCGGCATAAGCGCCGAGACGCTGGCTCAGGAATCGAACCTCTTTCCGGTGAAAGACGCGTTGATGTACGTGCGGTCGAATATCGGTTTATCGGGCAGCCAGGGCGCGTCGTTCTTCACCGCTCCCAATCCGCCCTATGGCGCGACGATCACCTATTACCTGAAAGACCCGATCCGCACCAAACGGCAGCAGCGCCAGCAGTTGGAGCGCGAGGCGGCGCGGAAGAACGAGCCGATCAAATATCCGACCCGCCAGGAACTGCTCGCCGAGGCGGAAGAGGAGCCGCCAGCTTTGCTCTTCACGGTCAGCGACGCGGAAGGCAAAGTCGTGCGGCGGTTGAGCGCGCCCGCGACGTTCGGGATACAGCGTGTGACCTGGGATTTCCGCTATGCGCCGCCCGTGGTTCAGTCTGCCCCGCAACTCCCTCCTGGAATGGAAGAACTCGATCTGGCCGCTTTAGGCGGAGGTTTCGGCCAAGGCCCGCAAGGTGAGCTGGCGATGCCGGGTAAATACACCGTGACGATGGCGAAGCGGGTCGGCGGAGTAATCACGCCGCTGCCCGGTTCGCATACGTTCAACGTGGTCGCCGAAGGGGCCGAGAAAATGACCACGCAAGACCGCAACATCCTGGCCGAATTCCAGCGCAAAGTGATCAGGCTGCAGCGAGCGGTGACCGGAGCGCTCGACGCGGCCAACACGGCCAAGACGCGAATCGGCTTGATGAAACGGGCCGCGCTCGAAGCGCCAGGATCGAATCAGGCGTTGTTGAATGAGGTCAAAGCGCTCGATAACAAGATCGATGATCTCCTGCAGGCGTTGCGCGGAGGCCGCGAATTGAGCGACACTCCGCCGCCTTCGATCAACCAGCGGGTCAACGCAATTGTTCAGCGCATCCGCCTATCCGCGCTCCGCCCGACCCAGTCGCAGCAGGAGCAATACAACATCGCGGCGGAAGAGTTCAAAGTCACGCTAGCTAAGTTGAAGGCCTTCACCGAGGTCGATCTGGCAAAGTTGGATAAGACGTTGGAAACGGTGGGCGCGCCGTGGACAACAGGACGGACGCCTGTGTGGCAAGACAAATGAGAATTACTTGTCATTACCCAAATTTCTGCGCGAAATGAGCGCCTTCTTCGTCGCGTAGCGATGGCCAGAATTTAGCCGTGCGTTTTAACGCGCGGCGGCGGCATGGTTTATCATTCCGTCGCGTCAGCGACGGTCGGCCTATCAGGTTCGCAAGATTCTCCAGCCCCGTTCAATCGTCGCTGACGCGACGTGGAATGGCTTTCATCTTCAGACCGTGCGTTAAAACGCACGGCGAAATTCACTAGGACGCTACGCGACCAATGATGGCGTCTGCAAGTGAAAGATGTGGGTAATGACAAGATGAGAATCACCGGACTAATCAGTTTCTTCAATCACGTCCGGTCGCAGTTGCAGGCCGGTCTGGCGCCCGACGAAGTCGAGTCGTTCAAACACCAGGTTAAAAAGATCGTGCGTGATGTGGAGTCGATCTGCCGGCAGCATGGCGCGGCGCCTGACGGGTTGCCCGCCCCTTCGCGCCGGGCCTACGCGTTTTTGCGTGACCTCGACCTCGACAATCTGCCGCTGCGCCAGTCGGGCGAGCCTGCGGCGGCGAAGACCGGCTTCAGGATCAAGAACGTCGTCAAGACTGGCGAGTATTTCGCTGACCGCCTCTGGCAACGCCTCGATTCGTTGCTGACCGGACCGCCGGCGCGCGCGCAATTGATCTCGGAGATGGAGCGGCAAGCGGAGTCCATCGAGCGGATCTGCGCTAGTCACGGGCAGACGCCGGCGGCGCTGGAATCTCCCTCGCGGCGCGTCTTTTGCTGGCTGAAGTTTCTCGCCAGTGGAGACCAGATGGCCGCGCATCTCGAAGCGCTCGAACGGGCGCGCGAGATCACCCGCCGGCGCCCATTGTCTCCGGATAAGCCGTTGCTGCTTCACCTTGTCAGCCTGAATCACCTCTGGCGCAGGCGTGATTATCAGAACTCCACGCTTCTCAAGGCTCATATCGGCTTCCAGAACGCTGATCGGCAGGTCTGGCTATCGCTGTTGCAGTGCTCGTTGGGGCAGTCCGCTCCCGCTAGCGAGCAGCAGTACCGCGAGTTCGCCGCTTCGGAAGATTTCAACGAATCGCTCTTCGAACTGGAATCATTCGCCGCCCCGCCCCCGCCGCCGTCGCGAGGGCGCGCGCACGACCTGAACGAGATTTTTACGCGGGTCAACAACGCCTACTTCGGTGGATTGATGCTGAAGCCCCTACTCACCTGGAATCGAACGCTCACGGCGCGCAAGTTCGGCCATTATCAGCCCGGCCGCGATACCATAATGATCTCGGTTACTCTTGATGATCCTGAAGTCCCCGCATTCGCGCTGGAATTCGTGATGTACCACGAGCTGTTGCACAAAAAACACGGAAGTATGACTGTTAATGGCCGCAGGTTGTCGCATAGTCCGGCTTTCCGCGCTGAGGAACAGCTATTCGCCCAATATCATGAAGCGGAGCGCCTGATCCGCGAACTGGCGCTGCGGCAGAGCGGCATGCATGGGGAGGGCATTGATGATGACGAATGAACTGACGGGTTTGTTATGCCGCGCGATTGGATTAAGTCGAGCTTGGGCGCTTTTTTGCGCTGTTGACAAGCGCTCGCAGGAGAAACTCGGCGAAGGCTTTGGCGCATTTTGCATCAGCGTCGAACCACTGTTGCCGAAAGCTTACGTTCTTCGGGCCTGCCTCGGACAGGCGCACTATCAGTGGAGCAAAGTTACCAGAGTCAAAGCGAGGATGATGAGTCAAGCCAACCGCCAAAAGTGGCGCACCCGAAAGGAAAATCGTATGAAGAATAATCTGGACATCATTCGCGCCTGGAAGAACGAGGAGTACCGCGAGAGCTTGACCGAGCATGGGCGGGCCACGGCGCCAGCCCAGCCGGCTGGCTACATCGAGCTGATCGTGGAAGAACTGGAGGAGATGATCGCTCCAACCTTCCCAACTACCAACTCTTCGAGTTGTTTAGTCGGTTGTCACAGATCCGCGAGACCGGCGGGCAAGTTCCGCAGATTTACTCTATTTGTCGGCCTTTTCTTTCTACCAGGACTTCAATCGACGGCCTTCACGTTATCCGGTTGGCGGCTCGCCCTAACCAACGTCAACTCAACCAACTCCGCGCAGAGCGAGACAGAGAAAGACCAGGCTTTGCAGGAAGCGCGCAAACTGAACATAGAGTTAATGAAGTTGCGTCAAGCGGGCAAATATGATGAGGCTCGTCCGCTGGCAGAGCGCCTCTTGGAGATTAGCGAAAAAGCGCTCGGGAAAGAGCATCCGGATTTGACCCTCCCCCTCAATATTCTTGCCGGGATCTGCCAAGCGCAAGGCCATTACACGGAGGCTGAGCCGCTCTATAAACGCGCTCTGGAGATCAACGAGAAGGCGCTCGGCAAGGATCATCCGGCTACTGCCCAAACCTTAAGCAACCTGGCATTGATCTACAAAGTCCGCGGGAAGTACGCCGAGGCCGAGCCGCTCTACAAGCTATCTCTGGAGATCTATGAGAAGGCGCTCGGCAAGGAGCATCCCTACACCGCCGCGACCCTCAACAACCTGGGAAGACTCTACGAGGCGCAGGGGCATTACGCCGAGGCCGAGCCGCTCTACAAGCGCGCGCTGGAGATCGACGAAAAGGCGCTTGGCAAAGATCACCTATCCACCGCCACAAGCCTTAACAACCTAGCCGGGATCTACCAGGCGCAAGGGCGTTACACCGAGGCCGAGCCGCTTTGCAAGCGCGCTCTGGAGATCAGAGAGAAGGCGCTCGGCAAAGATCATCCATCCACCGCTGTTACATTGAACGACTTGGCAATAATCTATGATTTGCAGGGGCGGTACACTGAAGCTGAGCCGCTCTATCAACACGCTCTGGAGATCAAAGAGAAGGCGCTCGGCAAAGATCATCCGGAAACGGCTCAAACCCTCAATGATCTGGCGTTACTTTACAAGGCCCAGGGGAAGTACGCCGAGGCCGAGCCGCTTTACAAGCGCGCTCTGGAGATCAGGGAGAATGCGCTTGGCAAAGATCATCCGGCTACAGCTCAAACCTTAAGCAACCTGGCAATGCTTTATCTCTCACAGCGCAGATATGGGGAGGCCGAGCCGCTTTGCAAACGCGCGCTGGAGATCAGGGAAAAGGCGCTCGGCAAAGATCATCCGGACACCGTCACGTGCATTAACAACCTAGCAGCCCTTTACCAGTCGCAAGGCCGGCACTCTGAGGCCGAGCCGCTCTACAAGCGCGCTCTCGACATAAGCGAGAAAACACTCGGCAAAAATCATCCGGATACCGCCAGAAGCCTGAATAATCTGGCGGCCCTTTACCAGGCGCAAGGCCGTTACGCAGAGGCCGAACCGCTCTACCGACGCGCCATCGCCATCGTCGAAGCTACACTGAGGCCGGACCACCCGGATGCGCTGACATTTTTAGAGAATTACAGTGCTTTGCTGCACAAGATGAAACGCGAAGATGAGGCGGTTAAATTGGAATCGCGGGTCAAGGCTATCAGAGAGAACCAAGTAAAGCAGAAGCAAAATTGATCAATAGAAAAGCGGTTCTGGCAATTCAACCAGAGTAAAAAAGATGTGTCCCTTCTGCAATTAGGCTTGGCCTTCGTTTCAGCCAGTCAAGCGTAATTCCAGAAAGGGCACGTTTCACTGGCCGACACGACGATCAATGCTCTATAGTCCATATCTTCACTAATCCGCCTCCACCCCCGGATGTGACATATTTGCCGTCAGGCGAGAATCCTACATGTGTCACAATTTGAAATATAGGAGAGCTGCCCTTTCTTAATCAGGCCGATTACATTTTTCAGTCTCTTCAATAAACAAATAGTAATGAGGGAGCGGAGCGGATGAGTGAAACCCTCTACAGTTATGCTGTTAAGAGCCGAAGAAGCGAAGTGACTATAGTCCTGCGTAAGAATGCAGGCAAGAAAAATTTTGAGGTGATGATGATTGAACACGCCCGAGCGAAAGGTGTGGATGACTAGACAAGGAATGGACTCACGAAGTCAGCGCAGCAATTTGGGTAATGACGAGATCTCCAGCGGCGGCGCTGTCGAAATACTACGGAAGCGCATCGAAGAGCAAGGCGGCAACCAGCGCCTCTCCTCTCCACCCAAGCCTAAAAGGCTGTGTGTGGAGTATTCCCGGCGTGGGAGGATAAACCGAAATCATATGCGCGGCGATTTTCTACGCCCTTTATCTATTCAAGTCCTGCGCTTGCCCAACCTGTGTGGATTGCGCTGCGCCGGAGCCGCTTCCCATCCTGTTGATCAACCGGTTGGGCAGAATGCCGAGGTAGAACGTGCCGAGCAGGGTTATGATCAACGCGATCGCTGAGGCGACGCTCACCCTCGGCCTGACGAATCCTGGCGCCAGCGGGCGGAAGAACATGGCCACAATCGGATAGAGGTAGTAATAGATCGAGATGATGCTGTTGACGACCGCCAGCACTACCAGCCAGCGCAAATTGTATGGAGAATCCCAGGCGGTCTTGAAGACGAAGAACTTGCTCATGAAGCCGGCTGTGGGCGGAATGCCCGCAAGGCTGAGCAGGAAGATCGAAAGCGAAAAGGTCAGACCGGGCGCTTCGAAGCCGATGCCCGCGTAATCGGCGATTTCGGTCTTCCGATCGCCCGCGCGCGCCAACAGTTGAATGACGGCGAACGCGCCAAGGCTCATAACGCAATAAACCAGCATGTAAAACGCCACCGACGCGTATTCGCCGGTCACGAACCCGACCAGCGCATATCCGGCGTGCGCGATGGACGAATAGGCCAGCATCCGCTTGATATTCTTTTGCGAAATGGCGATGACGTTTCCGACTGTCATAGTGACGGCGGCGATGACGGCCAGCGCGGTCACCCAAGTGGTATGCAGTCCCACGCCGACGCCGGGCGCCCCGCCGGCGAATCCGGCGGCGAAGACGCGCAGGAAGGCTGCGAAGACCGCCGCCTTCGGCCCTGTGCTCATAAACCCGGTGACGATGGTCGGCGCGCCCTCGTAAACGTCCGGCGTCCACAGGTGGAACGGCGCGCTGGCGATTTTGAAGCCGAACCCGACCAGCATCATCGCCGCCCCGACCGGCAGCAACGCAGGAGAATCGATTTGCCCGGCGTTGATCTTCGCGCTGATCGCCGCAATGTTGGTAGTTCCCGTCGCGCCGTAAACGAGCGCCATCCCGTATAGCAGGAAAGCCGTCGCGAAGGATCCGAGCAGAAAGTATTTGAGTGATGATTCGTTCGCCCGCGCGTCGTAGCGCCGGTAACCGGCCAGCACGTAAGTCGTGATCGAAGCGATCTCCAATCCGAGAAAAACCATCACCAGATCGCCCGCTGAAGCCAGCATCAGCATCCCGGCGGTTCCGAACAGGAGCAGTGTGAAGAATTCGCCCGGCGGCAGACCCTCGTCTCGCACGAACTGCGAAGCCATCAGCGTGGCGATGACCGCCACGATCAGAATCGTCACCGAAAAGAACATGCGGATCGGATCGGTCACGACCATCCCGCCAAAATATCCTACAGATCCATTGGCTGGCTCATTGGCCATCGCGCCCAGCCTGAAAACAGAAAGGAGCGCGAGGACGAGGCCGATCAACGCGACCACCGCGTTCAATTTGCGCTCGCCTTTCTTCTGCAGAGCGTCAACGAGCATCAGCAATACGCCCGTGAGGGACGTGATGATTTCTGGGGCGATTGCCCAATAGTTCAGGTTGAGGTTTTCAAGTTGCATTTGTTGTATCTTTTGCTATCTAACGCTGCCGACCGACTTTTCGCCGGCGCCGATGACGCCTTGCCTGACGCCATTGACCGACTTCTCGCTCGCGCCCAGAAAGAGCATCGGCGCGACGCCCATCACAATAGCCATCGCGACGAGCGGAACGAGCGCCCACTTCTCGCGCGCGTCCATGTCTTTAAGCTCGGCGTTCTCCCTCTTCGTCACATCGCCGAAGATCACGCGCTGCAACATCCACAGCAGATAGACCGCCGACAGTATCACGCCGGTAGCGCCGAGCACGGCGAACAATTTCGCGTGCGGAACCGTTGAGGAGAACGCGCCGAGCAGAATAAGGAACTCGCCGATGAAGCCGTTGAGCAGCGGCAGTCCGAGCGACGAGAGCGCGACGATCAGAAACATCGTCGAATATTGCGGCATCGGCGTGGCGATCCCGCCGTATTCGGCGATCATTCGCGTATGCCGGCGCTCGTAAACGATCCCGACGCAGAGGAAGAGCGCGCCAGTCGAGACTCCGTGAGCCAGCATTTGATAAAGCGCTCCCTGCATCGCCTGTTCGGTGAAAGCGAAGATGCCGAGCACCACGAATCCCAGGTGGCTGACCGATGAATAGGCCACGAGCTTCTTCATATCGGGCTGCACCATCGCCACCAGCGCGCCGTAAATAATGCCTACTACGGCCAGCGCCATCACATAAGGCGCGGCTTTCTGCGAAATGTCGGGAAAGAACGGCAGGTTGAACCGCATCAGACCGTAAGTTCCGATCTTGAGCAGGATGCCCGCCAGGATGATCGAACCCGCGGTCGGCGCCTCGACGTGCGCGTCGGGCAGCCACGTGTGAAACGGAAAGAGCGGGACTTTGATGAAGAACGCCAGCGCGAAGGCCAGCCACAGCCAGATCTTCACGTTTTCGGGGATGACCGTCTTGCCGGCCGCGATGTTTCTCGTGATCTCGACGATGTCGAACGAGTAGGCGCCTGCGGCCTTGGCGTTGTAGAAATAGACCGCGATGAGCGCGACCAGCATCAACAAGCTCCCGACCACCGTGTAGATGAAGAATTTGATCGCCGCGTAAACCCGCCGTTCGCCGCCCCAGACGCCGATCAGGAAATACATCGGGATCAGCGTGATCTCGAAGAAGAGATAGAAGAGCAGGAGGTCCCAGGAGACGAACACGCCGATCATTCCCGTTTCGAGCGTGAGCATAAAGAGCATGTACTCGCGCACACGCTTGGTTACGCCCCAACTCGCCAGCACCGAGATCGGCATGAGGAAGGTCGTCAGGAGCACGAGCCAGACGCTGATGCCGTCAACGCCCACGAAATAGTTCGCGCCGAGCGCGCCGATCCAAGGGACTCTCTGCGACATTTGCGGCCCTGTGACGGAACGGTCGAAACCGGCGATGATGCCGAGCGAAACGAAGAACGTGGCGGTCGTAAAGAGCAGCGCGATCCAGCGATAACGATTGTCGAGGCTCTCCTGGTTGGCGTCGCGCGAGGCGAGGGCGCTCGAGAGCAGCAATACGACCGCGCCGACGAGCGGCAGAAATGTTGTGATCGTAATCAGGTTCATATGTTAATGCTAATGCCCAAGCGAGACGATGAAGTATCCGATGACGATAATCGCGCCGAGTAGGATCACCGCGGCGTAATTGCGCGCAAATCCAGTCTGTGTATACCGCAGCGCGCTGGCCAGAGCCGCGAACATGCGCGCCACCCCGTTCACGATTCCGTCAATGATCTTCACGTCAACGATCTTCCACAGCCCGTCGCGTGAGAGATTCTCGACCGGCCCGATGACCGTCGCGTCGTAAAATTCGTCGACGCGGTATTTGTCTTCGAGCAGTTTCGGCGCGCGCCAGAGCGGATTCCGATTGAAGAAGCTCAAACCGAACCCTAACCCGAGCAGCGCCAGGACCGATGAAATGACAGTGAACAGGCGCTCGGTCTTGACGTCGTGGCCTCCTTCGCTCTCGGCTTGAGCGTCCGCCCCGTGCGCTTCGGGCGCCGGAGCCGCGCTGTGTGGTTCGGATTGAGCCATTACGTCCATTGGCGCTGCGACGGCGTTAGCCTGGGCCGGTTTGGGGATGCCGATTGCGGGTTCGAGGAAACGCTCGAACTTATTCGATCCGCCTAGCGCCTCTGGCACTCCCACGTATCCGCCGGCTATGGACAGCATCGCCAGAATTATCAGAGGCGCTGTCATCAGCCATCCCGATTCGTGCGGCCTGCCGTGATGTCCGTGATCGCCTCCATGTCCGCTGCCTGCGTGTCCGCCGCTCGCGTGTCCAGAGGCCGCGTGATGGTCGTCGTGGTTTTCAGTGAATCGCTCGCTGCCCCAGAAGGTCATGACCATCAGCCGGGTCATATAGACCGCGGTGATGACGGCGGTAATGGCCGCTACGACCCACAGCGCCTTGCCCCAGTTATGCGGCAAATCCCCGGTCGACCACGTGCGCCACAGGATTTCGTCTTTGCTGAAAAAGCCCGACAGGAGAGGGACGCCGCTGATCGCCAACCACCCTACAGCCATGGTCGAAAACGTGATCGGCATGTACTTCCTCAACCCGCCCATTCGGCGCATATCCTGTTCGTTGCTCATCCCGTGAATGACCGAGCCGGAGCCGAGGAAGAGCAGGGCTTTGAAGAACGCGTGCGTCATCACGTGGAAGATGCCCGCGGTGAAAGCGCCCACGCCGCAAGCCAGGAACATGTAACCGAGCTGCGAGATGGTCGAATAGGCCAGGACTTTCTTGATGTCGTTCTGCGCGATGCCTATGGTCGCGGCGAATATCGCCGTCGCCGCGCCGATCACCGCCACGACGGCCATCGCAGTCGGCGCTCTGAGAAAGACGGGGCTGCAACGCGCGACCAGATAAACTCCCGCCGTGACCATCGTCGCCGCATGGATCAGCGCCGAGACTGGCGTCGGACCGGCCATCGCGTCCGGCAGCCAGGTGAAGAGCGGAATCTGCGCCGATTTTCCAGTCGCGCCCACGAAGAAGAGCAGCGCAATCGCAGTCAATGTCCCGACGGCCACCGGCGACGACGCGGCCTGCGCAAGGAAACTCTGAATCTCCTGCCCGTTGATGTTCTTCGAGACAAAGCTGATCGTGCCGAACGTAGTGAAGACCATGAACGTGGCGATCATAAAACCGAAATCGCCGATGCGGTTCATGACGAACGCCTTCTTCGCAGCGGAGCCGGCCACGTCCCACTTGATGTAGTAACCAATCAACAGGTACGAACACAGGCCCACGCCTTCCCAGCCGACGAATAGCAGCAGGAGATTGTCGGCCAGCACCAGCGTCAACATCATGAACATAAACAGGTTCAGATAGCAGAAGAACCTGTAATAGCCCGGATCGCCGTGCATATAGCCCGTGGCATAGATGTGAATCAGCAATCCGACGCCGGTGATGAACAGGATGTAAATGCCAGAGAGCGGATCGAGCAGGTAGGCGAAATCGGCCTGAAATGAGCCGACTTTGAGCCAGGTGAAGAAATGTTCGGTGATCTGCGGTTTGCCTCCGACAACAGGCCATTGCCGCCCGAAGAATACGGTAAACGCGAGCGCGGCGGAAACGCCGACCGAAGCGCAGGCGATGAACCCGACCAGTTTCTCGGTCGCTCTCTGGCCTAGGATGGCCAGGAATCTCCTGCCGAACAACCCGTTGATGATCGCGCCGATCAGAGGCGCGAAGACAATAATTTTGAGCATAGTGGTTGGTGGTTGGCGCCAGGCGCCTTTTCACAGTTTTAGCAAATCCGCTTCGTCCACGTTGAGAGTTTCGCGGCTGCGGAAGAGCGCGATGATAATCGCCAACCCGACGGCGGCCTCCGCCGCGGCCACGGCCATCACGATGAAGACGAACAACTGCCCCCTGACGTCGCCGTGCATACGCGAAAACGCGATCAAGGAGAGATTGACCGCATTGAGCATCAGCTCGACGCACATAAACAGCGATATGACGTTGCGCTGAATGAGCACACCGATAACGCCGATTGTGAACAAGACGGCGCTAAGCGCCAGATACCATGAAAGCGGAACCATGTTTCAATTTTCGCCGCGACCGGGTGCGTGCGCTCCCAGGATCAAGCGGCGACCTCCTCTTTGTATTTTTCTTCCTCCTGCTGGCGAGTGAGCGCCTTCTCGATGAGTTCGACGTCTTCCTTTTTCTCGCGGCGCGCGAGCAGCATCGAGCCGACTATCGCCATCAGGATCAAGACCGACGCGGCTTCAAATGGGATCACATAATTCGTGAACATCCCGTGCGCGATGTTTTCAACTGTTCCGAGTACGGCGGATGGTTCGCCGCCGTTGTTGGCGCTCGGCAAAGGCTGCGGCGTCAGGTTGACATAGCGGACGACGGCCATGACTTCGGCCAACAGAGCCAGGAAGAGCGGCGCAGCCAGCCATTTCAGGTATTTCTGTTTGTCGATCCTGGTCTCTTCTTCGCGCACGTTGAGAAGCATGATCACGAAGACGAACAGCACCATGATCGCGCCCGCGTATACGATAATCTGCATCGCCGCGATGAATTGCGCGCCGAGCGTCAGGAAAATCGCCGCCAGAGAGCACAGCACGGCGATCAATCCGATCGCGCTGTAGATCGGATTGCGCTGCAGGATCACGTTGAACGCGGCCACCACGGCCAGCGCAGCGAAACCGAGAAAGAGAATGTGGGCAAATTCCATAGCAAACTCAAAAGAACAAAATTCCGATCACTGAAGCCAGGACGATGTTGAAGAGCGCCGCCGGCAACAGCACCTTCCACCCGAAATTCATCAACTGGTCGTAGCGCAAACGCGGCAGCGTCCCGCGCAGCCAGATGTAGAGGAACAGGAAGAAGAAGACTTTGGCCAGGAACCAGACGGGGCCTAGCCACGGGATGTCTTTGACCCATGGCCCGTTCCACCCGCCCAGAAACAGCGTCGTCGCCAGCACCGAAACGGTCATCATATTGACGTACTCGGCCATGAAGAAGAGCGCGAATTTCAGCGAGCTGTATTCGGTATGGAAACCAGCGACCAGCTCGGTCTCGGCTTCGGGCAAATCGAATGGCACACGGTTGGTCTCGGCGATGGCGCTGATTAGATAAATTGCGAAGGCGATAATGCATGGCAGGAACATCGGCCACTGGAAAATATTCCAGTTGAATATTCCCAAACGCCCTGACTGCCGCTCAACGATCTTGGTCAGATCGAGCGTGCCCGCCTGGATCAGCACGGCGATAACCGAAAGCGACAGCGCCAACTCGTAGCTAATCATCTGCGCCGACGAGCGCAATCCGCCGAGCAGGCTATATTTCGAATTCGACGCCCAGCCGCCGATCACGATGCCGTAAATGCCGAGACCGGTCATCGCGAAGACGAAAAGCAGCCCGACGTTCATGTTCGTGACGTACAAGTTGATATGGCTCAGATCAATGTTCCATGTCATCCCCAACTTGACGCCCAGATCATTAAGGATATTGCTGATTTGGCCGCCGAACGGCAGTGGAACATCCGCAGGCCCGAACGGATAGACGATCAGAACCATCATCGCCGGAATCAGGATGATGATCGGCGCCAGGATGTAGAGCCATTTGTTGACCGCCAGCGGGATGATGTCTTCTTTGAAGATGAATTTGAGCAGGTCGGCGAACGGCTGCAACAACCCTTGCCAGCCGACGCGGTTCGGTCCCAGGCGGTTCTGGATGACTGCCAGCACGCGCCGTTCGGCGTAGACCGTGTAGGCGACCACGAGCATGATGAAGATCCAGAAGATGGCGATCTTCACCAGCGCGCCGATGACGTATTGGAAATCAATCGAATTGAGTAGTGACGACATAAACTATGGTGATTTGAAACTCAGAGACCTGCCCGTGGCCGGGTTTACTATCAAACTGTTCTGGCGAGGTCTCTGAACGTACTTCGTCGCGGGCGGACGGTTATTCGGAACGTCCTGCCCGATGCGAAACCCCGGACTGGTCAGGTCGATGAGCTGCCAGTTGGTGTCTTCCCACTTGATCTGATGCTCGTTCATCGCCGGAAACCGGCCTTGTTTGACGGCCACCGCCAGATAACCCCTGGAGTAAACAAAGATGTAATCCTCACCGATCTGCTCCAGCATCGAACCGAGCAGCACCGCCCGGTTCCGGTAGTCCGCCTTCCCGGTCATCAGCGATTCGTTGGCCCGCTTGACGATATTGAACTGCCCCTCTTCGGGATTTGGCGCGATCTCCCTGGAGATCAAATCGGCCAGGCGCTGAATCTTCTTCTCGCGCGCCGACGGATCGGAAGCCGCGATCTCCCTGGTCAGATCGTTGACGAAGCGTTGGAGCGACGGTTCGCCCGCCTTGGCGACCACGGCGCCGGCGTTATAGAGAATCGGCTGACCGTAAGAATACGAATCCGGGATCGCTTCCAGAGGGCCGTCGAAGAGGCTCTCATTGCGCATGAAGTAATGAATCTCCTCCACTGTCGGCGCATAGACTGCTCCCTCGAACGGGAACCGCAGTGGTGTGTCGGAATCAACGCGCAGGTCACTCAGGGGAACTCTCAGAAAGGCTGCTTTCTGAGGCGTGCGCAAGAACGAGCGATTAGCGAACACGAAACTCCCCTGCTTCTCTTTCCCTATCTCGACGTGCGATATGTTGACCGCAAGGCGGCAGATGGCCTGCGCCAACCTCTCGCCGCCGCTGTCTGACGGGGACAAGTAGAAATAGACGTCCTTGTCATCAACCTGATAAAGCTCCAGTCGAGCTCTTCCAAGAAGCTGCGGCTCGATGTAAGTCCCGGCCTGTTTTGGATAGGCCAGGAGCGTCATCATGCTTACGCGGATCGCTTCATTGGCCTGCTTCTTCGGATCGGCCGGAACACAAGGCGCCTGCTCTGTCTCCTCCACCAGCTTCTTCATTACTTGCTGTCTCTGTTCGACGAGCGAAGACGCCGCGCCCGTCCTGGTCGAACCGGAATCGCCGCCTCCACAGCCTATCTCCAACACGCTGATCAATATGACCGCGGATCCGATGACGGCCATCCCCGCTCGGCGGGCGCCCCGATCCGAATCAACGCGATTTTCAAGTTCCAGACGCATAGCCTAAGTAGTCCTAAGCTGGGAAGATCAACGGCTCAGAGACCTCTCTCTCCTGTGACGTGACGGGCGAGATCATTTCGGAGAAGCGCGTGATGAGCGGATATCGTTTATGCAAAAGCGATCCGGCCTTGGCCGCCATCTCCGACGTGTCAATCGGGATGTTGCGGTTCACGCGCGCCACTTCGCCCGCCAGACGGCCAATCAGTTCGGCGCGATCGACCTTTTTCAAATTGGCCTGCGCGCGTTTGATCGGCGTCGCGCCCTCGTTGGCCAGGAAGTTGTGCGACAATCCGGCGTAGCCTTCAACCTTCTCGGCGATATCTTTGAAGACGTTCTTGAGCTGCCCCTGATAGCCGAAATCGACGCCCATCTGTCTGGCGATCTGATTCGTGACCATCCAATCGGGGCGCGCCTGGCCGACTGGCGGAATCGTGCGGCGCACGAACTGAACCTGCGATCCGTTGTTGACCTGCGTGCCCTGAGCTTCGGCGAAGCTCGTCACGGGCAGAACCACGTCGGCCATCTGCGCGGTCTCGGTCAGGAACATCTCCTGCACGACCAGGAAATCGAGTTTTTCGAGTTGCGACCTGACGATCGCCGCGGCGCCATTGGCCTTCGAGACCACGTCCTCGCCAGCGATGATCAGGGCCTTGACGCCGCCGCCGGCGTTGTCGAGCATCTTTTGCGCCGTCATCCCGCCGATTCGCTCGGCGCACATTCCCATCTGCCAGGCGCCCATCGAATTCGAATACCGGACGAGCGGGACGAAGGAGAACTTGGTTTCGGATCGCGCCGGCGCCTGTCCGATTTCAAGCGTCGGACGTTCGACGATGTAAGTGTACGGGTTCTCGTTGACCGAAGGCTTCGGCGGCGAATTCGACGAACGCACCTGGCGCTGCAGCGCGTCAATGTATGACTTCCTGGCTTCCGCCGCCACTTCGGCGCTCGGCGTGGCGAGAGCGAGTTCGACGAGCGGCAGAGCTTCCAGAGCCGCGCCGCGCAACTCGTCGCCGAAGATCACAACCACTTTCTCGCTTTCGAGCAGAATTTTGCGAATCGCGTTGACCGAATCCGGGCTGACGCCCATCGCGTCGGCGGCCTCGGCGACCTTCGAACCGTCGAGCAATCCGTAAACGAGCGCGCCCTCGGCGCCTTCGCGCACGCGGACTGACAACTCAGCCTGGCGTTCCAACCGCGACGGCGTTGAATTGACGACTATCAATCGCGCCGCGCTTTGGCGCACGGCCCAGCGGATCGAGAAAGCCGTCAGTGGATTCTCTTCGTTCGGGTCCGAGCCGATGAGCAGGATCGCGTCGGCGTTCTGAATGTGCGCCTGCGTGGCGATCGTTGGCTGGCCGTGTTTGAAGAATGACGCGAAATCGATCTCGTCGTCATCACGGTAAAAGTCGGCGTGTTTGGTCTCCAGAACCTCGGCGCCGAACCGCCGGAGCGTGAACTGGTCTTCGTTGAGCAGTCGCGCCGCGCTGATCACGCCTATCGAATCGCCTCCGCTCTGCGCTTTGATTTCGCCGAGCCGGTTCGCGACGTGGTTCAAAGCTTCATCCCAGGTGGCCGGGATCAATTGCCCGCCGCGGCGAATCATCGGGCGTTCGACTCGCTCCTCACTGTGAACGAAATCTACAGTGTAGCGTCCGAGCGCGCAGAGGAAGTCGTGATTGACGCCTCCCGCCGTGCGCCCGCGCCCGTCGCGGGCCACCGAGCGGATCAGTTTCTCGCTGCGCGTTCCGGCCAGGATCGAGCAGCCGTCAGAGCAGAAATTGCAAACGGTCGGCGTCTGCTTCAAATCCCACGGGCGCGCGATGTATTTGTAAGGCGTGTGCAGCAAAGTCCCGGTCGGACAAACGTCGACGCAGTTGCCGCAATCGGAGCATTCCACCCAGCCGCTGAAAGAGCTGATCAGCGTAGCCGAGCCGCGATTGATCGCGGTGATCGCGAACTCGTCCATCCACTCCTCGCAGACGCGCGTGCAGCGTTTGCAGACGACGCAGCGCTGCGGGTCGTTGTAAATGAAGGGCGAGATCTGGCGCTCCAGGAAATTCTCTTTGTCGCCGAACTGGGAGCGCGTGCGGTCTTCGCCGAAGCCGTAGGTCTGATCCTGCAATTCGCATTCGCCCGCCCGGTCGCAAACCGGACAATCCACCGGATGGTTAGAGAGCAGGAATTCGATCATCGCCGCGCGCGTCTCTTCAACCTCTTTTGACTCGGTGGTTACGACCATCCCGTCGCTGACCGGCGTCGTACAGGCGGTCTGGAGCTTAGGTATCTTCGGATTGTCCACCCGCACCACGCACATCCGGCACGATGCCTGCGGCGTCAACCCGCGATGATGACAGAAGCGTGGGAGGTATACGCCGTTCAGTTCGCAGGCTTCGATCAGTAGCTCGCCTTTCGGCGCGGTCACTTCCTGTCCGTTGATTGTTAGCTTGACTGTTTCCATAAAAGTTATTGCCTAAGGACCATTAATATGAATGATATTAAGATCCCTCCAAAAGCTAATAAGTATTAGGGCCGCTAAGGCGACAAAAAACAAAAGCATCAGCGCGACGCATCCGTCCCTTTGTTTGGGCTGCTTCTTTTTGGGATCCGGCGGCTTTTCAAAATGCAGGTCCCAGACTTTGCGCCCGCTTCCTTCATAAGCTACATAGGTCGCATAAACTGTGGTTTTGCACTTACTACAATACTCCGACTGAACGCCGCGGCTTTCCAGATCAGAGAGCTTGATGACCTGATTACAATTTGGGCAGAGAATTTTCATTCGCAGTTGTGGCTGACCAAACGTTTACCCCAGCCGGCGTCATCTGGGACGCCGGCAACGGCCGACTTCTGGTTTTCTCTCTCCCCTGCGAAATCTCTACCGTTGTTAAATTATCAACTCGTCTCTGGGCTACCCGAAATTCGTGGAAATCTCCTTAACCATCCCATCCTTTAATCTAATCCGCCGCCTTCTGAATCCGCACCAGGTCATGTTTAATCCTGCGCTCAAAATCCTCAGGAAACTTCTTGATCGCCGACTGCACGGGCATCGCCGCCGCGTCGCCGAGCGCGCAAAAACTCTTGCCCAGAATCTTATCGGCCAGGTCGTAAAGCAACTCGATGTCGCCCGGGCGGCCTTCATAACGATGCATCCGGTCGAAAACCTTATACAGCCAGCGCGTGCCTTCGCGGCACGGGGTGCACCACCCGCACGATTCATGTTTGTAAAAGTGGGTGATGTTGCGCGTCGTCTCGAAAATATCGGTCGTCTCGTCCATGACGATCACGCCGCCGGAGCCGAGCATCGAACCCACCGAGGCGACCGATTCGTAATCAAGCGTGACCTTCTCGCACTCTTCGGCGTTCAGGATCGGAACCGACGAGCCGCCGGGGATGCAGGCCTTGAACTTGCGACCTCCGGGGATGCCGCCGCAGTCGTTGTTGATAAGCGACATCAGCGGATAGCCCATCGGGACTTCGTAATTGCCCGGCCGATTGACGTGGCCGCTCACGGTGAAAAGTTTTGTGCCGCCGCTCTTCTCGGTTCCGAGTTGGCGGTACCGGTCACCGCCGTTCAGGATGATCCACGGCACGACGGCCAGCGTCTCGACGTTGTTGACCACGGTCGGGCCGCCGTAGAGGCCGACCACCGCAGGGAAGGGCGGTTTCAGCCGCGGATGGCCGCGCTTGCCTTCGAGCGATTCGAGCAGCGCGGTCTCCTCGCCGCAAATGTACGCGCCCGCGCCGGGGTGGACGTAGATGTTGCAGTCGAACCCCGAACCGAGAATGTTATCGCCCAGATAGCCGCGTTCGTAAGCCTGCGCGAGGGCCTTCTCCAAAATTTCCAGGATGTACCAGTACTCGCCGCGGATGTAAATGTAATTGTCACGCGCCCCCAGAGCGTAGGCCGAGATGATCATCCCCTCGATCATCTGGTGCGGGTCGTAGCGCATCAAGTCCCGGTCTTTGCCCGTGCCCGGCTCCGATTCGTCGGCGTTGCAGACGACGTATTTCGGCCGCTTCGATTCTTTCGGGACAAAACTCCACTTCAGCCCGGTCGGAAACCCCGCGCCGCCGCGACCGCGAAGAGCTGACTTCTTGACCTCTTCGATGACCTGATCGGGCGTGAACTCTTTGAGCGCTTTTGGAAGGGCTTGATAGCCGCCGTACTCAGTGTAGACATCAATATCGCAGGCGCGACCCTTCAGATGAAATCTCGATGTTAATACCTTGGTCATGGATTTTGATTCGCTATACTTCCCAAAAATAAACACGTAGTAACGACTTTAGTCGCTACGGCCATGCGGTAACGACTTTAGTCGTTACCGCATGGCGCCTTCTTACGACAGGCCGGCGATGATCTCATCAACATGATCAGGCGTTACCTTTTCATGATAATCAAAATTGACCTGTAAACAGGGCGCGAGATCGCAATAGCCCAGGCACTCGACCTCCACCAGCGTAAACTTGCCGTCCGGCGTGGTTTCGCCGATCCCGCAGCCGAGTTTGTGTTCGATCCGCTCGGTGATCTGTTCCGCGCCCCGGAGCCAGCAGGAGAGGGTGCGGCAGACCTGTAATTTGTATTTGCCGATGGGTTTGCGCGAATACATCGTGTAGAAGGTCACCACCTCTTCCACTTCGTTGACTCGCATGTCCAAACGGTCGGCGATGTATTTCACGTCATCGTCGGTCACGTAACCATGCTCTTCCTGCGCGATGTAGAGCGCGGGCAAAATGGCCGAGCGTTTGACCGGATAACGCGTGATAATTTTGTCTAGCTTCTTTTCGTTCGCTTCGCTGAACATAAGGTGTCAGGTGTCAGGCGCCAGGTGTCAGGCGTCAGGCGTCAGGCGTCAGAAGAAAAATAACGAACCTGAAACCTGAAACCTCACACCTGAAACCTGATCACCGATCTACGTCTCCCAAAACAATATCAATACTGCCGATGACGGCTACGACGTCGGCGATCAACGAGCCTTCGACCATCGCGGGCAGCGCCGAAAGATTGACGAAGGACGGGGCGCGCATGTGGACGCGGTATGGGCGCTCTGCGCCGTCGCTGACGACGTGGAACCCGAGTTCGCCGCGCGCCGATTCAATCGATTGATAGACCTCGCCGATCGGAACGGTGAAGCCTTCCGATGCGAGAAGGAAGTGATGAATCATCACGTCGATGTGCTGTTTCATCAGGTCGCGCTTGGGCAGTTTGAGCTTCGGATGATTGGCGACGAACTCGCCCGGCTCACTCACGCGTTTGAGGGCTTCGACGCACATCTTCCAACTCTCTTCCATCTCATCCATCCGCACCAGGTACCTAGCCCACACGTCGCAGGTGTCGTAGACGGGGACTTTGAAATCGTAAGTGTCATAGCCCGAATAGGGCTCCGCTTTGCGGATGTCCCAATTGACGCCGCTGCCGCGAATCGTCGGGCCGGACAGCCCCCAGCTGATCGCTTCGTCGCGCTTCATGACGCCCACGCCCTGCGTGCGGCGCTGGAAGATCCTGTTGCCCGTGACCAGACGTTTACATTCGTCGATGAACTTCGGGAAGCCCCTGAGGAATTCGTCGCAGAGGGGAACGAATGTGGCGGGAATATCCCAGCGGCAGCCGCCGATGATGAAATAGCTCTGGTGCAAGCGCGCGCCCGTCGCGCATTCATAAAGGTCGAGAATCCGTTCGCGTTCGGTGAAGGCGTAAAAGAAGGCGGTCATCGCGCCGATGTCCATGGCGTGCGTGCCGAACCAGACCAGGTGCGACGAGAGCCGGTTCAATTCAGTGAAGAGTACGCGCAGGTCCTGGGCGCGGTTTGGAACGTCAACGCCCATCAGCTTTTCGACCGCGAGGCAGTAGCCAAGGTCGTTGCCCATCGAATTGAGGTAATCCGCGCGGCAAGTAACGGTCACCACCTGCTGCCACTTCTCCTTCTCCATTGTCTTCTCGATGCCAGTGTGCAGGTAGCCGATGTCGGGAATGGCTTTGACCACGGTCTCGCCGTCGAGAACGAGTTCGAGGCGGAGCACGCCGTGCGTCGAAGGATGCTGCGGCCCCAACGAGACTGTCATCAGAGTATCAGAGAGCGGGTCTGGCTTTCGGAGCATTGAGATCGAGGAAGTCGGAACGACGATTTCTTTTGCTTGCATACTGTCAATAGCCCTTGATCGGGAAATCTTTGCGCAGCGGATGGCCCTCGTAATCCGCCGGCGTCAGTATCCGGAGCAGATTCGGGTGGCCGTCGAAAGTGACGCCGAACATGTCATAGACCTCGCGCTCCAGCCAGTTCGACGATTTCCACAGATCCCACATCGTCGGCAGGCGCGCGTCGTCCTCTTCGAGGAAGACTTTTACTCGCAGCCGGTGATTGTGCGCGAAGGAATAAAGGTGATAAGCGATGGCGAAGCGCGGGCTTGCGAATTCGCCCAGGTCCACGCAACTGACGTCGCTCAGGTAATCGAATCGCAAGGCCGGCTCAGCGCGCAGCCATGTCATAAACTCGAGGAGACCTTCGCGTTTGGCGACGACGGTGATCTCGTTCGCGGCTTCGATGACCTCTTCGATTGTGTCCGTGAATTTTGCGCGAATTAAGGAGGCGTCGGCGTAACGAGGGTAACGGGCTGCGCTTTGTGTCTGGTCTGAAGTTCGAGACCCTAAGTTCTGAGACACTGAGTTTTGAGACATGGGTTTAAGCGGCCTTCTCTTCCTTGAAAACTTTTTCGCGTTCGATCTTCTCCTGCAACTTCATAATGGCCCAGATCAAACCTTCGGGTCGCGGCGGGCATCCCGGCACGAAAATGTCGACCGGGACAACCTTGTCAACGCCCTGCACGATGGCGTAGTTGTTGAACACGCCGCCAGCGGACGCGCACACGCCCATCGAGATCACCCATTTGGGTTCAGGCATCTGGTCGTAAATGCGCCGCAGCACCGGCGCCATTTTGATCGAGACGCGGCCGGCGACGATCATCACGTCGGCCTGACGCGGGCTTGCCCGAAAGACCTCCGCCCCGAACCTCGCCACGTCGTTGCGCGGGTCGGTCATCGCCATCATCTCGATCGCGCAGCAGGCCAGGCCGAAAGTGGCCGGCCAAAGCGCCGATTTGCGCGCCCAGTTGACCAGCGAGTCGAGCCGCGTGGTTATTACTTCAGGTAGAACTTCACCGATTTTAGTTTCGAGTCCCATAGTTTATTGATCGAACTTTTAATTCCGATTCCAATCAAACAGTCCCTTCTTCCAAACGTAGACGTATCCCACTAGCAGCACCGCAATGAAGATCATCATCTCGAAGAAAATGAAAGGTCGAGAAAATGATTGACTTAACGTTTTAAATACGACGGCCCACGGTAGCAGGAATACCGCTTCAATATCGAACAGTATGAAGAGCATCGCGATCAGGTAGAATTTCACCGAAAATCGCTGATGGGCGGAGCCCACCGGGTCCATCCCGCATTCGTATGGCATCAGCTTGGCCCGGGTATTTTTGCGTTTTCCTACGAGGTGTGAAAGGACGATGTTCGTCACAGCGAACCCAGCGACGAAAATGAAGACGATGAGAATCGGAATGTATTCTTTCATTAACTGCTCTCAGGCTGGACCTATGCCCCCAGCGGATTCGACCCTTTACTTGATTATGCTTGCGTGTATGGGTACCCAAAGGAAGCCTGTTTCAAGATTGAGAATCTTAGTACAATCTCCCTGGCCTTGCAAGATACGCGCGCGACGGGGCGGCGGTAGTTCGACCATTGAGGGAGGACGCGTCCGATCAACTGCATTCTTATTGAGCGCCAACCTTCCTTCACTGTCTGGCCACCGCGCCGGCGCGCGGCGCCACAACCCGCGATAAAAGCGAGGATTATCCTGTATTTTCTATAGCTAAGGGGGATAAGGAGGCGGCGCCTTGACACAATTTCTGACGCAATGGTACTTTGCGGCGCGAAGAGCTGAAGAGCGGCATAATGAACATATCTTATCCTGATTGAGTCTTATCCTGATTGAGCTAGGTAGGCTCGCGCGCTGGAAGTCGAAATGATTAAAAGGGGATCGGAGATAGATGAGCGCAGCCGGGAAATGCTTGCGCTACTGATCAAGACGCATATCACGACCGGTGAACCGGTCGGGTCGCGCACGATCTCCAGGATGTCGAGTGAAGGATTATCACCCGCCACGGTGCGCAACATCATCGCCGACCTAGAGGAGGCTGGCTACCTGGAGCAGCCGCACACATCGGCAGGACGCGTGCCCAGCGACAAGGGCTATCGTTTCTACGTCGATCACATACTCGATCAGACCAGGCTCTCCGAATACGACGAGACGGCGATTCAACAAGTGCTGCTCGGCGAACGAATTTCAGCGAATTGGCCGAGCGCAGATCAATTGATGTCCCGCGCTTCGCATCTTCTCTCTCATTTTTCCCAGAACGTGGGGATCGTTATATCTCCGAATATCGCTTACGACATCATTAAACATATTGACTTCGTTCGGCTGAGCGACGGGCGCATCCTGGTCATCACAGTTTCACGAGCCGGCTTGGTTCAAGATCGTTTGGTGAGGATAGACGAAGAATTGACCCAGGACGAATTGAACGGCGCCGCGAATTACGTCAACGCTAACTTCAGCGGCAAGAGCCTGGTCGCAATCCGCTCGGAACTGCACAAACGTCTGTCCGAGGAGAAGGCGCTATACGACCGCCTGCTGCAGATAGCAATTATGATCTGCGAGCGCGGGATGAGCGAGACCGCCCAATCCGAGTCCGAGGTGTTTGTCGAAGGCGCTTCCAACATTGTCACCAAACCCGAATTCGGCGACATCGAGAAAATACGCGAGTTGCTTCGCGTATTCGAGGAGAAGGAGCGTCTCATAAAAATCCTCAACGAGTGCGTCGACCAGATGGTTCAACAACAGGCCGTCGCGATCCGCATCGGCGCCGAAAACACTCTGCCCACTCTGCGCGGGTGCGCTGTGATCACCTCTTATTACAGCTACGGCGATCAGATCATAGGCAGCCTGGGCATTGTGGGGCCGGTCAGAATGGAATATGCGCGCGCCATAGGCGCGGTCAATTTCATCGCGCGAAAGCTTGAGCAGGCGCTCGCCCATGCCCCGGCTGGCGCGCTCAATTGAGAACAGATATTATCGATAAAGTAGCGTTAGCGCATCGAGTATAAACAAGGTGAAGGGAAACAAGTGAGTAAAAGAGATTATTACGAGGTCCTCGGCGTCAGCCGGAGCGCCACAGAGCAGGAACTGAAGAGCGCTTATCGAAAACTGGCCTTGCAATATCACCCGGATCGTAATCCTGGCGATCATGCGGCGGAGGAGAAGTTTAAAGAGATCAACGAGGCGTACGGCGTCCTCTCGAACGCCGAAAGTCGCTCGCGTTTTGACCGGTTCGGACACGCGGGAGTCGGATCGTCCGCTGCGTCTGGCGCGTGGACGGCGCCGGATTTCAGCGGCTTCGAGGACATTCTCGGCGATCTTTTCAGCGACATCTTCGGCGGGCGCAGTTCGCGTCGGGGGGGACCACAGCGCGGCGCTGACCTTCGTTACGATCTCGAGATCACGCTGGAACAGGCGGCGGCCGGTTTCAAAACCCAGATAATCATTCCACGACTCGAAAATTGCGCGACTTGCAAGGGAACAGGGTCGGCTCCCGGCTCCTCGCCGATCGTGTGCAATCTTTGCGGTGGATCAGGTCAGGTCAGATTCCAACAGGGGTTCTTCTCGGTCAGCCGCACCTGCCATCAATGCCGAGGCGCGGGCCGTGTGATCACCAGTCCCTGCAAAACCTGCCGCGGCCAGGGCAGAATCGAGAAGGAGCAACAACTTGAAGTAAAAATCCCTGCCGGCGTAGACACTGGCGCGCGTTTGCGATTGGCTGGCGAGGGCGAGGCCGGCCAGAGCGCAGGGCCGGCTGGCGATCTCTATGTGGTGATCCATGTCAAAGAGCATGAGATCTTCGAACGCCAGGGCAATAATCTCTACGTCAATGTTCCCGTCACTTTCACGCAAGCCGCCCTTGGCGCGGAGATCAGAGTTCCGACCCTCGACGGCGAAGAGACATTGACCGTCCCGGAAGGCACACAGACCGGCTCTATCTTCCGCCTCAAAGGCAAAGGCATCGTCTCATTGCAAGGCCACGGACGCGGCGACTTGTTTGTAGTCACCACCATTGTCACGCCGACCCGATTGACCCGCGAACAGAAGCGATTGCTCGAAGAGTTCGCCAATATTGAAGAACGGCTCCACCAGGGAACGGCTCGGCGCTTCGGCAGCAAAGTCAAAGACATCTTCAGCTAATTTGCCCCAATGCCAGACGCGTTTCGGCGCGATCTTTTCAAGCCCCTGTCAAAATTAAAATCTTGCGCGATAGCTCAATTTGTTGTAGCTTGCGGCTTCCATACAACATCTTGTGGTAAGTATTAATTTGTGAGTAAATATCTGAAATCGGTTCTTATTCTGGCGATTGGTCTCGCGCTGGCTTGGTGGTTTGTCAGTCGTCTGGATTTGGACACGGTCGGCGGTCATCTGCGACACGCCAGGATATGGCCATTGCTGTTGGCCGCGTTGCTTATAAACCTAACGCTGTTTGCGCGCAGTTTGAGATGGCAGGCGTTTCTTTCTCCAATCAGAACGGCAAAGTTTAGCAACCTCTTCGCGGCGACTTCAGTGGGGTTCGGCGCGATCTTCGTCATCGGACGCGCGGGCGAAATCATCAGACCGGCGGTTCTCAGCTTGCGAGAAAGAATAAAACCCACCGCGACCTTTGCGACCATCCTGATCGAGCGGTTGTTTGATACAACCGCCGTGGTGTCGCTTTTCGCCGCGAACATGCTCTTCTTCGAACTTCCGCCCGATCAAAGTAACGCTAACGCTCTTGAGGCGATCCGGTCTATCGGGCTAACGCTTTTGATCGGCGTCGCCGTCGGGATTTTCATTCTCGTGCTGTTGAGACTTAAAGCCGCGGCGATAATCGGCTGGATGGAGCGGCATGGCTCCTGGCTCCCGGAGAAACTGTCTCCTCCGTTATTGAATTTCATTCGGCATCTCGCCGAGGGGCTGTCAGTATTGCTTGATCTGCGCGCGCTCGCTACGACGATTTTTTATACCGCCTCCGTCTGGGCGCTGGTTTGCGCGGCGACGTGGCTGACATTGTTCGCCTTCGGACTCAGTTTTTCGCTCAGCTACACGATTTTCGTCCTCGGATTCGGTCTGGTCGGTTCCGTGGCGCCGACCCCCGGCGGTTCGGCAGGCGCTTTCCATGCGGCGGCGGCCAAGGGGTTGGAGTTTCTCGGTCTCGACCCCAATTTCGCCGCCAGCATCGCGATCGTCTATCACCTGATCGCGTTCGGACCGCCGTTCATAATCGGACTGTTTTATCTCATCCGTGATGACATCAGTCTCAGACAGTTGCGCGAAATGATCGTCAGCGAGACCGAACTGAAAAACTCGACGCAGCCACAGCGGCCCGGAGACGGAGAGACGGAGAGAAAGAGCGAAGCAATGATGGAGGGACGGAGTGACGGAGAGACAGAGCAGCGCTACGGTCGCTCCGCCACTCTGTCTCTGTTCCTCTTCATCTATCTCTCTCTCCTGGTCTTGAAAGCCACTGGAGGGGTTATCTTATGAAGTGCCCATTCTGCGGACACCTCGAAGATAGAGTCGTTGATTCACGCGAATCGCGCGAGGGCGATTCGATACGCCGCCGCCGCGAGTGTCTCAAATGTGAGCGGCGCTTCACCTCCTACGAAAGGATCGACGAAATTCCGTACATGGTCATCAAGAAAGACGGCCGGCGCGAACCGTTCAATCGCGACAAGGTCATGTCCGGACTGCTTCGCGCCTGCGAGAAACGCCCCGTCTCGACCGCCAAGCTCGAGGCCATCGTCAACGCGGTCGAAGCTTTCGTGCAGACTTCGCCTGAGCGCGAACGCCCGACATCGAGAATCGGCGAGATGATCATGCGCCGCCTGAAAGACCTCGATAAGGTCGCTTATGTCCGGTTCGCCTCCGTCTATCTGGAATTTCAGGATGTCTCCGAGTTCATGGACGAACTCAAAGGGTTGATCAGATTACGCAAATAGCCGGACGAAAATCGGTTGACAGGATTAGAATATAAGTCAGGCGCTTGCAAAAATTAGTCCACATTGCTAGTATGCGCGTTTTGGTGGCGATGGACGTTCAATCGCTGATAGCGTGGCTGTGACAGGGCCTGTGCCGGTGTAGCTCAGGGGTAGAGCGGCAGTTTTGTAAACTGCATGTCGGGGGTTCAATTCCCTCCACCGGCTCTGTTTCGCGCAGGGGTGGTCGAGTGGTTAATGGCACCGGGCTGTAAACCCGGCGGACGACAGTCCTACGTAGGTTCGAATCCTACCCCCTGCATCCTTGAGATCTCAAATTTCAGTTTTGAGATCTGAGGGAGGGCGGGCGTAGCGCAATGGTAGCGCACTAGCCTTCCAAGCTAGTTGTTGCGGGTTCGAGTCCCGTCGCCCGCTCCAAAACAAGTCAAGCCCACATAGCTCAGTCGGTAGAGCGCGTCCTTGGTAAGGACGAGGTCACCGGTTCAAGTCCGGTTGTGGGCTTTCGGTTTCCATCTTGGATTCAAGTTTATCCCGAGATTAACCACCATCCTGACAGACAGGGTGAGAATTGAAACATGGCGAAAGAGAAATTTGATCGTACCAAGCCGCACGTCAACGTCGGGACCATCGGTCACGTTGACCACGGCAAGACCACTCTGACCGCGGCCATCACCAGAGTGCTGGCCAAGAACAATCCGAAGATCCAGTTCCGCAGCTTCGACTCGATTGACAACGCTCCCGAGGAGAAAGCGCGCGGCATCACCATCGCCACCGCGCACGTCGAGTACGAGACCAAGAACCGCCACTACGCGCACGTCGACTGCCCGGGCCACGCCGACTACGTCAAAAACATGATCACCGGCGCGGCGCAGATGGACGGGGCGATCCTGGTCGTGGCCGCCACCGACGGTCCGATGCCGCAGACGCGCGAACACATCCTGCTGGCCCGCCAGGTGGGGGTGCCGGCCATGGTCGTCTTCCTCAACAAGGTGGACGCGGTGGACGACCCGGAACTGCTCGACCTGGTGGAGCTGGAAGTGCGGGAGCTGCTCTCGCGCTACGAGTTCCCGGGCGACGAGATCCCGGTCATCCGCGGGAGCGCGCTCAACGCCCTGAACGGCGATGCTGAGGGCGAGAAGCAGGTCGATGAGCTGATGGCGGCGGTTGACAGCTACATTCCGACGCCGGCGCGGCAAATTGACAAGCCGTTCCTGATGCCGGTGGAAGACATCTTCTCGATTTCGGGACGCGGGACGGTGGCGACGGGCAGGGTCGAGCGAGGGATCGTAAAGGTGGGCGAGACGGTGGAAGTGGTCGGGATCCGGCCGACGCGCTCGACGGTGGTGACGGGAGTGGAGATGTTCAAGAAGCTGCTCGACGAGGGTCGGGCCGGGGACAACGTCGGGCTGCTGCTGCGCGGAGTGGACCGCAAGGAGATCGAGCGAGGGCAGGTGATAGCCAAGCCGGGATCGATCACGCCGCACACGAAGTTCAAGGCGGAGGCCTACGTGCTGACGAAGGAGGAGGGCGGGCGGCACACGCCGTTCTTCACCGGTTACCGGCCGCAGTTCTACTTCCGGACGACGGACGTGACGGGAGTGGCGCATCTACCCGAGGGAGTAGAGATGGTGATGCCCGGGGACAACATCGCGATGGAGATCGAGCTGATCACGCCGATCGCGATGGAGAAGGGTTTGCGCTTCGCCATTCGGGAAGGCGGGCGCACGGTAGGCGCCGGGACCATCTCGGACATTATCGAATAGGTTCCAGGTGTCAGG
>DASTMP010000132.1:0-6076 GCA_035714085.1 Blastocatellia bacterium | reverse complement strand
ATTTTTGAATCGGTTTTGAGTTGCGCGTGTACTTCAAGGCCGATGACGGCCTCCCAACCTTCTTTCACCGCTTCTCTCCTTACAGCTTTGTGATTTCGTCGAATGTTGAATGTGGAATTATAGCACGAGCGCCTCTTCTGAAAACTGGGCGCCCTTTGGCTGAAGAATCGCTCGATATGTATTCCGGTTGTGTCGTAGCTGTTGGCTCATCGTCGTTTTGCAACTCCTTCGATTAAGGGGTCTGCCACTCCAGCGCGTAAATATCCTGAATCCCCGTGTCACGCAGTACCAAAGGAGAATCATCGGGAGCCCAGCCTATCCAGGTTCCGGTATACCCGGCGGCCAGCCGGAGATCCTTGAAAGCGGCCAATTGCTCAATCTGACGATCATCGATCCGCAAGCGCAACAGCGCCTTGAAGTCCGAAAAGTAAATGTACTTCCCATCCTGTGACCAATGTGGCCAGCTGGCTCCCGTCGTTGCCAACATTAACTCACCGCGCAGTGACTTTGGGCCGTAGTCACTCGCTTCGCGCAAATCATCTGGCCATAACCAGGCTCAAAAAAATTCAAGTTGATTGAGCCAATTGATTGCATCCATCCAGAGCTTGTGCGAAAACAGGCGCCTCACATCAATCACCTGCTACTAGACATTTGAAACCAAAGTTGTTTGTTCTCTCAACTACGCCAGATCCGTGGCGTTCGCATCAGACCTGGAGTCGAAATCGTTACAATGATCTACGAACACATCACGAATTTTGCTGGGAAACCAGTAAAGGAATGGGAAGCGCAATCGGGAATACAGGACCCCGAAAACACCTGTTACGCTTTGCGGTTGTCTTACGATGAGGCTGAAGAGGGGCAGCGATGGACAGATAAATTCGCGGCCTTTCTCGACGACCCGTCTTCGAGCCGAGTCTCCGGGATTGTCATCGGCGATTGGGGGGTGTTGAGCTCCGCGCTGGACCAGACTTCCGCCTTCGTGGTTGAAGCCCTGGTCGCCGCGCGAGATCGTTTGCCGAACCTGCGCGCAGTCTTCTTCGGCGATCTCATCGGCGAGGAATGCGAGATCTCCTGGATTCAGCAGAGCGACCTTTCGTCGCTGTTCGCGGCCTATCCGCAGCTTGAGCATTTCTGCGTGCGCGGCGCTGAAGGGCTCAGCCTGGGATCGCTCAAACACGACCGGCTGAAATCGCTCATCATTCAGAGCGGCGGCCTGGGCGCAAACGTCGTCCGTGAAGTGGCCGCCGCCGAACTGCCGGAGCTTGAACACCTGGAGCTGTGGCTGGGAACGGATGAATACGGCGGCAATGCGAGTGTCGCTGATCTCGCCCCGATTCTCGACGGCAAATTGTTTCCGAGGCTGAAATATCTGGGGCTGCGCGACAGCCAGATCGCGGACGAGATTGCGCGAGCGGTCGCCACAGCGCCGGTGATCGAACGAATTGGCGTTCTCGATCTCTCACTGGGCGCATTGACCGATGAAGGCGCGGCGGCGCTCTGTGGGAGTCCCGCAATCGCCAGACTCGAAAAGCTCGACGTTCACCACCATTTCTGCTCCGAAGAGATGACCGCGAAACTCCAATCGCTCGGCGTCGAGGTCGACGCGAGCGAGCGCAAGGAGCCTGAAAGTTATGGCGACGAGGTCTGGCGATTCGTGGCGGTCGGCGAGTAATGATGAATGGCTCGGGGAATGGCGCGGGCCCGATCATTTCGTCGTCATCGGCAATCCTGGCAGCCGCCGCGTCGAGTTCTTTCAGGCCGCGCTCGCTCGATTGCGATTGACGGCGGCGCATGTCATCTCCTATCTCGATTTGATCTCCGGCAAAGATGAGCTGCCGCGATTGGTTCGCGATGGATCAATCGTGCGCATCGAATCACCGGGCAAGGATTTTGAGGTCGAACGAGCGTTAATCGCCACGGGCGCCGATGTCGCTGATGGCGATGAACGGTTTGATCGCGTTTCGCGGCGGGAGGCTGAGAGGTTGAGCTTTGAACGAGGCCGCATCCTCTATCCCCGCCAATGGTATCTCGGTTATTGCGCGACGTTGCAATTGATCGAACGACAACTGGCCGAACGCCCGCCCCATCGGTTGATGAATTCGCCCGCCGAGATCGCCCTGATGTTCGACAAGATCGCCTGCCATCAGTCGCTCGACTCGCGCGGCGTTCCCGCGCCTCGCAGCCTCGGCACCGTCAATTCGTTCGACGAGTTGGACGAGCGGATGCGCGAGCGGAATTGTCATCGAGTCTTTGTCAAGCTGGCTTACGGGTCGAGCGCGTCGGGCGTTGTGGCCTATCAAACCGACGGAAGGCGGCGCCAGGCGACGACGACGGTCGAGATGACGCGACGCAACGGAGAGCTTCACTTATACAATTCACGCCGCATCCGCGTTTACCGCGACTGGCATGAGATCGCCGAATTGATTGACGCGCTGTGCCGCCATCGGGTTCACGTCGAACAGTGGCTGCCGAAGGCCGGGTTCGAAAATCGAACTTTCGATCTGCGTGTAGTAGTGATCGCGGGCCGCGCGTGTCATACGGTCGCGCGGTTGAGCCGCAGCCCTATGACCAATCTGCATCTGCTCAATGAGCGCGGCGATCCGGACGGTGTGCGAGAAAAGATCGGACCGCCGGCGTGGGACGCGGCGATGCGTGACTGCGAACTGGCGATGGAATGTTTTCCCGAAAGCCTCTACGCGGGCGTTGATCTGCTGTTCACTCCCGACTTTCGGCGTCGAGCCGTGATCGAGGTAAACGCTTTCGGCGATCTGCTGCCCAACGCGCTTTGGCAGGGGCGGGATACATATGTTTCCGAATTGCTGTCAATGCTCTGCGCCAAGGCGCATGATGAGTGACTGGCGTTCAATGATTCATATTTTGATCCCCTTGTTTCACGCCATCAAAAAATCGATTTAGAACATGGCGCCGGCGCCAAATGGCATGCGTAAAAAGGGGTTGAACAGATGCTTGACGCGCGAAGCTTGATAGGAACGCACGACGCGCTTTTCATCACGTTGGACACTCTGCGCTACGACGTGGCGCGCGACGCCCTGGCCGAAGGGCGGACGCCGAATCTGGCGGCCCTGCTACCGGGCGGGGTTTGGGAGGCGCGCCATTCGCCTGGCAATTTCACTTACGCCGCGCACCATGCCTTCTTCGCCGGATTTCTGCCGACGCCGATCGCTCCGGGAAGGCGCCCGCGATTGTTCGCCGCGCGATTTGAGGGTAGCGAAACCATCGCGCCGCAGACCTGCGTCTTCGACGCGCCGGACATCGTGACGGGCTTGGCCCAACGCGGCTATCACACCGTTTGTATCGGAGGCGTCGGATTTTTCAATAAACAGAACCCGCTCGGCCGCGTGTTGCCGAGCCTCTTCGCCGAAAGTCATTGGAGTCCGCGACTCGGCGTGACCGATCCGCGCTCGACTGAGAATCAGGCGCGACTCGCGGTCGAAATTCTGGCGCGGGCGCCGAAGACGAAGCGCGTCTTCCTGTTCATCAACGTCTCAGCTTTGCACCAGCCGAATTGCGTCTTTCTGCCGGGCGCGGAGCGCGATTCGGTCGAGACTCAGACGGCGGCGCTGGCTTACGTTGACAGCCATCTGCCTTCGGTCTTCAACGCGATGCGGCGGCGCGCTTCGGTACTCACGATCATCTGCTCCGATCATGGCACGGCCTATGGCGAAGACGGATACTTCGGCCATCGCGTCAGCCATCCGGTGGTCTGGACTGTGCCCTACGCCGAATTCGTCTTGCCGGAGTTTGACGATGAACACCTTTGAGCGAACGCCGATATACGCCGGATACGCTTACGCCTATCCGCACAAGACCGCTTACCGCGCGCTCGATCCGCCAATCGCTCTGCGCGATTTGTGGGCGGCGGAGCGGCGCGACGCGCTGTTCCTGTATCTGCATACGCCGTTCTGCGAAATGCGCTGCGGCTTCTGCAACCTCTTTACGACCGTCAATCCGCCGCAGGGTTTCGCGCAGGATTACCTGGCCGCATTGCGACGACAGGCTGCGCGAACGCGCGGAGCCGTGGGTCGGGCGACGTTCGCGCGCCTGGCCATCGGCGGAGGCACGCCGACTTATCTCGACGAATCGAGCCTTGAGTCGCTCTTCGACGTCGCCGAGCGGATCTTTGGCGTCGATCCGCAAAACATCCCGGTTTCGGTCGAGACCTCGCCACTCACGGCGGAGAGCGGCAAACTGCGGTTGTTGAGAGAACGCGGCGTTGATCGCATCAGCGTCGGCGCGCAGAGCTTCATCGAGGCCGAAGTCAAAGCCGTCGGACGCTCGCAAAAGACCGCCACGGTTGAACAGGCGCTCGATCGTATTCGCGGCTTTGGATTCGCGACGCTGAACATCGATTTGATCTACGGCTTGCCGGGGCAGACGACCGAGAGTTGGCTCGAATCTCTGCGCGCCGCGCTGCGGTTCTCGCCAGAGGAGCTTTACCTTTACCCGCTCTACGTGCGACCGCTGACGGGCCTGGGGCGACGCGGTCAGGAAACCGAGGACGACCTACGGCTGGCTTGTTACCGCGCCGGCCGGCGGCGGCTGCTCGAATCAGGCTACAGACAGGTTTCGATGCGGATGTTTCAATCCTCGCAAGCGTCTACGGCGGGCGGCCTGGCCTATTGCTGCCAGAACGACGGAATGGTCGGCCTGGGTTGCGGCGCGCGTTCGTACACGCGGGGACTGCATTACAGCAGCGAATACGCGGTCGGCGCGACTGGCGTTCGGGAAATTCTCGCCGCCTACATCGCCAAACCGGATGGCGCTTTTGATTTCGCCGATTACGGTTTTACGCTGGACGGCGCGGATCAACGCCGCCGTTTCGTCATTCAATCTCTGCTGCAAGTCGAGGGACTGCATTTCGACGCGTACCGCGCTCGCTTCGGCTCGGAAGCGACGGATGATTTGCCGGAACTCGCGCCACTTGAAGATCACGGACTGGCGACGCGCGAAGGCGAACATCTGCGATTGACCGAAGCGGGATTGGAGATGTCGGACGCCATCGGTCCCTCGCTGTATTCGGCGCGAGTTCGCAATCTGATGGAGAGTTACCAATTGCGATGAAGCTTTCGATCCTCTATCGCGGGCCGCTCTCGAGTTGCAACTACGGTTGCGATTACTGCCCGTTCGCCAAACGTGTCGAAACAGTCGCCGAACACGAAGCCGACCGGCAGGCGCTGGAACGCTTCGTCAACTGGGTTGCGACGCGAACGTCTGACCTGGTCTCAATTCTCTTCACGCCATGGGGAGAGGCCCTCGTCCGCTCGCGCTATCAACGCGCGCTCATCGAATTGACGGGGCTGCCGAACGTCGAGAAGGCCGCGATCCAGACCAACCTCTCCTGCCGGCTGGATTGGGTCGAACGGTGCGATAAGCGCAAGCTGGCGCTGTGGACGACCTACCATCCGACCGAGGTTTCGCGCGCGCGCTTCGTGGAGAAATGCCTTGAACTCGACCGTCGCAGCGTGCGATTCAGCGTCGGCGTCGTCGGTTTGAAACAACATGCGGAAGAGATCGAATCTCTGCGGCGCGAATTGCCGCCGCGCGTTTACCTGTGGATCAACGCCTACAAAAGGACTCCGAATTACTACGGCGCTGAAGAATTGCGCCGCTTCACCGAGATCGATCCGCTTTTCCCGATCAATAATCAATACCATCCGAGCCTGGGGCGAGCCTGTCGCTGCGGCCATTCTGTCATCTCGGTGGACGGCGACGGTGTGATGCGCCGCTGTCATTTCATCCGCGAAGCCATCGGCAATATCTACGAGCCTGGATTCGAAAGCGCCTTGCGCGATACGCCATGCAGTAACGTAACGTGCGGCTGTCACATCGGCTACGTTCACATGGATGAGCTGAAGTTGTATGAACTTTTTGGTGAAGGCGTGTTGGAAAGGGTTCCGGCTGGGAGAGCATGATCTGCGATTACGCCCGCTCACACGCGACGATCCGCACATAATTCATCGGCTTCGCCCGCTCTGGGCAGTATCTCGAATGCAGCTCTTCGGCGTCATAATCTTTCAACAGTTTGAAATTGAACGCGGCCAGATAATCGCTGACC
>DASTMP010000131.1:0-71569 GCA_035714085.1 Blastocatellia bacterium | reverse complement strand
GACGACGCTGAAAATCGCGGTGTTCGCGCCAATGCCGAGCGCCAGCGTCAATACAGCGACCGCCGTGAAGCCAGGATGTGTTCGCAGCATCCGCGCGCCAAATCGCAAGTCTTGAAACATTTCGTCCTCCAATCTTTGTGGTTGTAACACCAGCGCATCCCAGAACGCGCTCAAGCTGCGCCTTAGCAAATCGAGTTTGCCGCGCCAATCGAGCCGGTCCCATTCGGCCAGCAGCCGTTCGCGATAACGCAGTTCGGCTTCCCACTCCTGCCGCCAGTCGGCGCGCAAGCGGCGCGGCACGATCACGCCGATAGCGCGGATCAGCCAGAGATGGGGCTTTGAGAAGAATTTCGACTTGCGCATGTGGCGTCTACTGACGACTGACCACTGATAACTGGCGGCTGAGAGCAAATAAACGCCACCACCAGGCAGATTTTTATTTGTTCTCAGTAGCCAGTCGCCAGTTGTCAGTAGTCAGTTATTGCGAACCGCTCGAAAGAGCTAAAGCGCCAAATTACTCACACCGCAGCGCGACCAGCGGATCGACGCGCGCGGCCTTTCGCGCCGGCAGATAACCAGCCAGCGCCATGACCGCCATCAGCAACAGCGTGACAAGCGTGATGGTCAGCGGATCATGCGGCTTCAGTCCGAAAAGTTGGCTCTCGACCCAGCTTGTCGCCACGAGCGTCGTCGGTATGCCGAGCGCCACGCCGGCCAGCGCCAGCCATAAGGTTTCGCGCATCACCAGACTCAACACGTCAGCGGCTTGCGCTCCCAAAGCCATTCGCACGCCGATCTCATGCGTGCGCCGCGAGACGGTGTAAGACATCACGCCGTACAATCCGATCGCGACCAGGGCGAGCGCCAACAGCCCGAAGAAACTCGACAAACTCGCGAAAAGCCGCGATTGCGAAAGTATCTCGGCGATCTGCGCCTCTTGCGTCTTAACAGCGAAAATCGGCAGCTTGGGTTCGACCGCCTGCACGGCTTTTTGAATCGCCGTCGTCATAGCGGCCGGATCGCCGCTGACGCGCACGGAGAAGGTCATCGGATCGGGCGCCCCGAAAGGAAGCTGCACGTAAGGAGTGTAGGCCGTGGGGTAAATCTCTTCCTTCAGACGGCCGTACTTCGCGTCGCGCACAACGCCGACGATTTCAAACCCGCCGCCGCGGCTGCAATTTCTGGAAAAGCCGAAGCGGCTGCCTATCGGATCAATGTTCGGAAAGTATTTGCGCGCCATCGTCTGGTTGATCACCGCCACCTGCCGTGGAACCACAAAGCCCTCCGGCGGTTTTCCTCCCAAACTTTGTAAGATCGCGAGCGCGCTGATCAGGGCTTCGCTGTCCTGTTGTGTCAGGCCGCGCCCCTGCAGAATGGGCATCTCCATCGTCTCGAAGAAATTGGCTGCGACGGCAAGCCTGAGGACGCTTACATTTTCGCCCGGCTGTGGCGAATAGCCGGGCGAACAAAAACTGCTGCCGCTCCAACCACCGAGCAGCGAGTATTCTGAGGCCGTTGCTGAACGCACGCCGGGAGTGGTGTTGATCCGTTCGAGCAATTGCGGGTAGAGGTTCGCAAGTCGCTCGCCTTTGTAACCAATCACGCCCGGATTCACAGTGAACAGCAGCAGGTTTTCGCGATTGAATCCGACGTCAATCCGCGTAAGGTTACGCAGCGTGCCGACAAACAATCCCGCGCCGACCAGTAGCAACAACGATATCGCTACCTGCGCGACGACCAGCCCTTTGCTCAACCGCGAACGCGAATATCCGGTCTGCCCGGCGCCGTCTTTGAGCGCCGATATCAAATCTACCCTGGTTGCGCGCAACGCCGGCGCCAGTCCAAACAGTATTCCCGTCAACAATGTGACAGTCGCCGTGAAACCCAGCGCGCGCAGATCCAGTTTGAGGTCGGGCAGCGCCGCAGCCCCTTCCAATGGACGCAAAGCCAGCAGCGCATCCTTGCCCCAGTATGCGAAAGCCAAACCCAGCGCGGCGCCCAGGACAGCGAGCAGCAGGCTTTCTGTTAGCAATTGCCTGACGAGGCGCAATCGGCTCGCGCCCGCGGCCAGCCGCACGGCGATCTCTTTGCGCCGCGTGGCCGCGCGCGCCAGCAACAGGTTGGCGACGTTGAGACAGGCCACGGCCAGGACTAGCCCTACTATGATCATCAGCAGACGCAGCGGCTCGGAGAATTTCCGGCGCGCCGCGATGAGTCCCTGACAGCCTGAGGCGAGATCGAGTCGTGGGACGGAGCGCTGCTCTTTGTTCGTCTTCTGCAATTCAGCGGCGTATTGTTGAAACGCCAGATCGAACTCAGCCTGCGCTGCGGGCGCGCTGACGCCGGGTTTCAAACGGCCCATGATGTTCAACCATGTATATCCAGCGCCGCTCAGCGAATAACCGCCTTGCGGCTGAACCTGTGGCAGCAGGGCCATCGGCGTGTAAATATCGGAGAGACGGCTGACATCCAATGTTCCATAGAATTCCGGCGGCGTGACGCCCACGATGGTAAAAGCCGTGTCGCTGAGATAGATGACTTTCCCAACAGCCGCCGGATCGCCGCCGAACCGTCGCTGCCAATATTTGTAACTAATGACCGCCGCAGGCTCGCCGCCGGCGCGGTCGTCGGCGTCAGTGAGAGTTCGTCCCAGCAAAGCAGGCAATCCGAGTCCGGCGAAGTAATTGCCCGAAACGACCTGTCCGACTACGACCTCAGGCCGCCCGTCCACGCTCACATTCACTTGCCGCAAGAGCGCGAAGGCGAAGACGTCCGAGAGCGATTGGTTGCGCATGCGGAAATACTCGAATGCGGGATACGGAAAAGATGTGCTGATCTTCAGCCCCGTCGCCTGATCCCGCCCGCCATCCACATCCCAGGTTCCACTGCTGAAGATCGACTTCTCCCCAGAGAGCAAGCGAAAGAGCACAAGCCGCTCCGGCTCCTTGACGGGCAGCGTCTTCAACAACACCGCGTCGAGCAGGCTGAAAACTACCGTGTTCGCTCCGACTCCCAGCGCCAGCGAGAGCGCGACTACGAGAGTGAAGCCCCGATTCTTCAACAGCATCCGCGCGCCGTAACGCAGGTCCTGAATCATCTCGTCCTCCCACCGTTCGGGCTGCAAACAGAGCGCGTCCCAGAAAGCGCTTGCGCTTCGCCGCAGCAGTTCGAGTTTGTTCCGCCGATCCAGACGGTCCCATTCGGACAACAGCCGTTCGCGATGGCGCAACTCCGCTTCCCACTCCTGCCGCCAGTCCGTGCGTAGATGGCGCGGGACAATCACGCCGATCAACGCGATCAGCCAGAGATGTGGTCTTGAGAAAGGTTGTTTGTTTTGCTCAAACATCAGCTCCAAGTTCAGCGCAATCCAAATCACTCACATCGCAGAGCCACCATCGGGTCTATGCGTGACGCCCGGCGGGCGGGCAGGTAACCGGCTAGCGCCGCCACTCCGATCATTAGCAGCGTGGCCAGCGCGATGGTCAGCGGATCGGTCGGCGTCAATCCAAACAGCAACGTGGAAACCAACCGCGTCGCGGCCTTGGCGGCCGCGAGTCCTATGCCCACGCCCAACACGACCAACAACATCACCTCACGCATCACTATCCCGACGATGTTTGCGGGGAGCGCGCCGAGCGCCATCCGAATGCCGATCTCATTCGTCCGCCGCGCCACCGCGTATGACATCACGCCGTACAATCCGACGCAGGCCAGCAGCAGCGCGAACAGGCTGAAGGCGCCGGCGGTTTGCGCGATGAAACGTTCCTGCATGAGTGATTTGTCGACCACGTCCGTTATCGTCCGCAACTCGACGACCTGCAACTGCGGATCGATCTCCCGGACAAGACGTTGAATCGTCGCCGCATAATCAATCGGGTCGCCGACAGTGCGGAGCTGAAGTGTTATGTCTCTCGGGGTAGGTTGCTCGAAGTAGTAGCGGTAATAGGTGTGCGGCGCCGGTTCGCGCAGGTTAGTGTACTTGGCGCCCTTCGCGACCCCGATGATTTCAAGCTCCTGTCCCTCGTCATTGAATCGTTTGCCGACGGGGTTTTCATCGCCGAAGAAGTACCGCGCCATCGTCTGATTGATGACCGCGTGCAGTGGCGCGTTCGCGGTGAATTGATCGCCCGGCGGCGTGGGCCGCTCATCCTGTGGCCCGAATTCGCGCCCGGCCAGAATGGGCATCTTCATCGTCTCGAAAAACCGCGGCCCTATCTTAATAACCCAACAGCGTGGATTTTCTACGGACCTCCTCGCGTCTCCAGGGATTGTTACGGCGGTGATTGTCCCGTAGGGACTCAGCAGGCCTGTGTTCGATAGAGTGGCCGAACGCGCGCCCGGCAAAGCCTCCAGGCGCGAGAGCATTTGCTTGTGCAGGTTCGCGAGTTGCGCAAGGTTATAGCCACCGCCGGGATCTATCGAGAATTGGACGATGTTTTCGTAGTCGAACCCGGTGTCGAGACTCTTCAAATTCCGCAGGCTGCGCACGAATAGCCCCGCCCCGATGAGCAGGAAGAGCGAGAGCGCGACCTGTGTGACGACCAATAGTTTGTTGAGCGCCAGGCGTGAACTGCCCGCGCTAGCGCCGGTCTGGTCTTTCAACGAAGCCGTTAGATTGACTCGCGTCGCTTGCCACGCGGGCGCGAGGCCGAACAACAAGCCGGTCAAGACGGAAATTGCCAGCGTGAATCCGAGCACGCGCGCATCGGGCGAGACGTCGAGCGCGCCTCGGGTTTGCTCCGATAGATAGGCAATCAGCGCGCGCGCGCAAAATCGCGCGAAGAACAACCCGGCGACGCCGCCGATCATCGCCAGCAGGAGGCTCTCTGTCAGCAATTGGCGAATCAGTCTGAAGCGGCCCGCGCCGACCGCGAGCCTCACCGCGATCTCCTTACGCCGCGTCGCAGCGCGAGAGAGCAGCAGGTTGGCGACGTTTACACAGGCGATGAGCAGCACCAGCGCGACCGTGGTCATCAGGATCAACAGCGGCTGCCGAAATTGATTACGCAACGTATAGCCGCCGCCACCCGTTTCCAGCCTGACGCCATTTCCATAAAAACTCGTCGGACCTTTTCTCCCGGCAGGCGCGGCGGCGTCGCCGAGATGTTGCTGAAAAATCACGTCCATCTCGGCCTGCGCCTGGGTAACGCTCACGCCCGGGCGCAAACGCCCCATGACACGAAGCCCCACCGAGGTTCTCCGACTCAAGCCCGGATCATTCGAGACGCGGATCGGCCACCAGAGGTCCGGTCTGGCTCCAACCTCGAAGCCAAGAAAGCCGGGCGGCGTAACCCCAACGATGACGAGCGGCGTGTCGTTAATTGTGACCTTCCGCCCAACGACGCCAGGATCGAGGCCGAACCGCCGCTTCCAGAAATCGTAGCTGATGACCGCCGCCGGCCGCGCGCTGGCCGGGTCATCATCCGTCTCGGTGAACATACGCCCCACTACGGCGCCCACTCCAAGCATTGAGAAGAAATTGCCGGAGACGCGCTGTTGCTGGGCTGTTTCGACCGCGCCGCCGGCGCCAGGTTCATTCACTATCAGCCGGGCGCGCCCTATAGGAGCTCCAGCGATGACGCCGTTGAAGGATTGATTGCGGTCGCGAAACATCTCGTAGAGCGGGTAGCTGAAAGTGTAGCCCGTCCCCCTTTCCCCCCCAATGGTGGTGAAGATCGCCAGTTCCTGGGCGTCTTTGACCGGCAACATTCTCAGCATCATCGCATTGATCAGGCTGAAGATCGCCGTATTCGCGCCGATCCCAAGGGCGAGCGAGAGCGCGGCGACCAATGTGAACATTTTGCTCTTGAGCAGCATCCGCGCGCCGTAACGCAGGTCTTGAAACATTTCATCCTCCAGTCGTTGTGGTTGTAACACCAGCGCGTCCCAGAACGCGCTCGCGCTGCGCCGCAGCAATTCGAGCTTGGCGCCACAGTCGAGACGATCCCATTCGGCCAGCAGCCGTTCGCGATAACGCAACTCCGCTTCCCATTCCTGTCGCCAATCGGCGCGCAACCGGCGCGGCACGATTACGCCGATCAATGCGATCAGCCAGAGCCAAAAACGAAAGCGGGTTGTTTGCGTCGAATCAGCCATCAATCTTACATCTTGCTTATTGATCCTCGCGGCCGCAGGTAAAACAGGGTCCCAAAAGTCGCAACCTTACTTACTCACTCGCAACGCAGAGCGACCAATGGATCAACTCGCGCTGCCTTTCGCGCTGGCAGATAGCCGGCCAACGCCATGACCGCCGTCAGCGACAGGGTGACCAGCGTGATGGTGAGAGGATCATGCGGCGTCAATCCGAATAGTTGGCTCTCGATCCAGCGCGTCGCGACAAGCGCCGCGGGTATGCCGAGCGCCACGCCGGCCAGCGCCAGCAAAAAGGTTTCGCGCATCACCAACTGCAATACATCGGCTGCTTGCGCGCCCAGAGCCATTCGCACGCCGAATTCATGCGTGCGCCGCGCGACGGTGTAAGACATCACGCCGTACAGCCCGACCGCGACCAGGACGAGCGCCAGCAATCCGAAGAAACCAGACAGGCTGGCGAAAAGACGCTCCTGTGTGACCAGTTCAGCGATCTGCGCCTCCTGAGTTTTAATGCCAGTGAGGGGCAGCCGCGGCTCAACCGCCTGCACGACTTTTTGAATCGCCCCGGTCATCGCCGCCGGATCGCCGGCCGTGCGCACGGCGAAGCTCATCGCTTTTGGCGCTCCGAAGGATGGGTCAGCATAAACAACGTAAGCGGTGGGGCGAATTTCTTGCTTCAGGCCGCCGTACTTAGCGTCGCGCACTACGCCGACAATTTCAATATCGCCGTCTTTACAAGGCAGGGAGAAGCTGAAGCGGCGCCCTATCGGATCAACGTTGGGGAAGTATTTGCGGGCCATCGCTTGATTGATCACCGCCATCTGGCGCGGCGCGACAAAGTCCTTCGGCGGCTTCCCCTCTGAATTCTGTGTAGTCGCCATTGCGCTGATCAACGGCTCGATGTCACGACTGATCAGCCCGCGCCCCTGCAGGATTGGCATCTCCATCGTCTCGAAGTAATTCGCCGCGACTGAAAGATGGGGAAGGCTCATTTCTTCTCCAGGCTTCGGCGTGTAGCCGGGCACACAAAAGCTGCTCGTTGAGGAGCCAGTGAGCAGCGAATGCCCTGAAGCCGTGGCCGAACGTACGCCGGGCGTGCTCTCGAGGCGTTCGAGCAATTGCTGATAAAGATTTGCCAGTCGCTCGTTTTTATAGCCGATCGCGCCAGGGTTTACGCCGAAGAGCAGCAGGTTTTCACGATTGAACCCCAGATCCATCCTTGTCAGGTTGCGCAGCGTTCGCACAAACAACCCGGCGCCGATCAGCAACACGATCGACATCGCCACCTGCGCAATTACCAACCCTTTGCTCAGACGTGAACGCGAATAACCTGTCTGGCCAACGCCGTCTTTAAGCGTGGAATGCAAATCCACTTTTGCGCAGCGCAGCGCCGGCGCCAGGCCAAAGAGAATACCCGTCAATATCGTGACCGCCGTGGTGAAGCCGAGCACGCGTAAATCGAGTTTGAGGTCGGGCAGCGTCCCTGCCAGCGGGCGCAAAGCCACCAACACATCTTTGCCCCAATAGGCGAAAGCCAGTCCCAGCGCGCCGCCCAGGACGGCGAGCAGCAGGCTTTCGGTCAACAATTGCCGGATGAGACGTAAGCGGCTTGCGCCCGCCGCCAATCGCACTGCGATCTCTTTCCGCCGCGTCGCCGCGCGAGAAAGCAAGAGGTTGGAGACGTTGAGACAGGCCACAGCCAGAACTAGACCGACGATGATCATCAACACCCGCAGCGGCTCGGAAAATTGCCGGCGCGCTTGCATCAACCCCTGGCTGCCCGAGACGAGATCGAGTTGCGGAACGTCACGCTGGTCTTTGAACGATTTCTGCAATTCGGCGGCATGCTGTCTCATCTCCAGATCGAGTTCGGCTTGCGCCTGTCGCGCGCTCACACCCGGCTTCAGCCGCCCCATAATGTTCAACCACCAGTAGAGCGGATCGCTCTTTGGATAACCTCCCTGCGGCATAACTTTTGGCAAGAACGCCAGCGGCGCCCAGATGTCAACAACTCTCCCCAGGTTCGACGTCCCGTAAAATTCCGGCGGCGCAACGCCCGCGATGGTAAACGCCGTATCGCCGATGTTAATGGTTTTCCCCACCACCGCCGGATCGCCGCCAAACCGTCGCCGCCAGTACCTGTAACTGATGACCGCCGCCGGCTCGGCGCTCGCTTTGTCGTCGTCGTTGGTGAGTGTTCGTCCCAACAAGGCCGGCAATCCGAGGCCAGCAAAATAATTGCCCGAAACGAGCTGACCCGGGGCCAATTCCACCTGCCCATCGATGTTCAAACTCACTCCCGCGTACAGGAAAGCGAAGGTCTCCGACAGCGATAGATTGTTCGATCGAAAGTGTTCAAACGCTGGATATGAAAATGATGTGCCGGTCTCCAATCCTGTCGCCTCATCTCGCTCCCTTTTCGATTCCGAGGATGTCGAGTTCCACATCTTCTTCTCTCCTGAAAGCCAGCGGAAAAGCACAAGCCGCTCCGGCTCTTTGACCGGCAGAGTCTTTAACAACACCGCGTCGAGCAGGCTGAAGACCACCGTGTTCGCGCCAATCCCCAGCGCCAACGAAAGCGCGACCACCAGGGTGAAGGCAGGGTTCTTTAACAGCATCCGCGCGCCGTAACGCAGGTCTTGAAACATTTCATCCTCCAATCGTTGTGGTTGTAACACCATGGCGTCCCAGAACGCGCTCGCGCTGCGCCGCAGCAGTTCGAGTTTGTTCCGCCAATCGAGCCGATCCCATTCGGCCAGCAGCCGTTCGCGATAACGCAACTCCGCTTCCCACTCCTGTCGCCAGTCGGCGCGCAAGCGGCGCGGCACGATCACGCCGATCAATGCGATCAGCCAGAGATGGGGCTTGGCGCCGAATTGTTTTCGTAGATAGAAGACCGGCACGGTTTCAACCTCACGCCCTCGAAGGTTTCTGATCGCGCTTCTTGTCGAGCTGGGTCTGCTCCAACAATCGATAGCGCTTGACCGCTTCAGCCAGCGCCTCGCGCCCCGCGCGCGTCATTTCGTAATACTTGCGCGGCGGCCGCTGCTCGGCTTGCGCGACGCTGTGCTTCTCCCATTTCGAGGTTACGTAGCCCGCGGCCTCCAGCCGCCGCAGCGCCGGATAGACCGTCCCGCCCGGCAATCCCGTGATGTCTATAATGTCGAACCCGTATTGATAACCGCTCGCCACCGCCTGCAAGACCGCCGCAGCGGCGTATGACAGAAATCCCTTTCCCATGGCGAACTCCTTTAGCCTGCCTCCTTAGATAGCATGCTAGTTAATCAGGATACTTCTTAATTAGTATTCTACATAGCCTGAGAAAAAAAGCAAGATTGAGATTGGAAAATTATTTGAAGCTTTGGTGAGAGGCTGAATCTCGTTAGGAAGGATGGCCTGAAATGATGAAGTGGGTAGTGGATAGTGCTTAATCTCCTCACTGCCCACTATCCACTATCCACTACCCACTACTTTCTTTGGTGTCTCGACTATCGGCGCGCCTGTGGTGTGATTTTGAGTTTCAACCGCTCATCGCCACGCATGACCTCGATTTCGTATTCCTGATCGGGCTTCATCTCGCCGAGGGCGTAGGTGTAATCGTAGACGTTTTTGATTTCGCGTCCGGCCAGTTTGATGATCTTGTCTTTGGCCTTCAGCCCGGCCTTTGCGGCGGGCGAATCGTCGCGGACAGCGTCGAGCAGCAACCCGTCGTTCGACTCGGCGTAGTTCGGCACCGTGCCGAGAGTGACTCGGAAGTTGGTCGAACGGCCGCTCGGCTGGCTGCGGGCGAGGGCGTAGGCCGGACGCGCGTCGCTGCGGTCAATGGCGCGCGCGATCTCGGCGACGAAGCCGACTATCTTTGCTTGCCCTTCGTAGTTGATCTTGTCCGCCGTGTCCGAAGGTTTGTGGTAATCATCGTGCGCCCCGCTGTAGAAGAAGAGGACCGGAATCTGCTTCGCATAGAATGACGAATGATCACTAGGGCCGAAGCCGTCTTCGCTCAGTTGCAGCTTGAATCCGTTGTTGAGGCCTTCGACCAGCTTGCGGAATTCGGGCGACGTGCCGATGCCGCCGACCATCAACTTGTTCTCTCGCAGCCTCCCGATCATATCCATATTGAGCATAGCCACGGTGTCGGCGAGCGGAGCGGCCGGAGTGTTGACGTAGGCGTTCGATCCGATCAGCCCGGACTCTTCGGCGCTGAAGGCGATGAAGATGAGGCTGCGGCGAAGCTGATCGCGCTGGCCGCTGAAGATGCGCGCGAGTTCGAGCATTCCGGCCGTCCCCGAAGCGTTGTCGTCCGCGCCGTGATGCACGTCCGAAGAATTCGGCGCCAGACTGCTATCGCCGCCGTGTCCGAGATGGTCGTAATGGGCGCCGATGACGATGTATTCGCGTTTGAGCTTCGGATCGGCGCCTTCGATGACTCCGACGACGTTGTATGCCGGGACCGCGCGGCGCGTGATCTCCACTGAAAGACCGACAGTCATGTCTTGCAGCTTGCGCGCGTAATCCTCATATCCTGGCGTTTTGTCTTTCGCTTTCTCCATCGCGTCGAGTTGCGAGGCGTCCGCCATCCCGAACCACTTCGCCGCCGTCTGCCGCGAGACGACAGCGACCGGGATTCCGGCCTCGCCGGCGGTCTGGTCATAGCTCAATTTCGACAATCGGTCATTGCCGAACTTCTCGTCCCCCGCGATGACGACGAGGGCCACGGCGCCGTGATCTTTCGCGGCGACGGCTTTCAAACGAGCGTCGACGTAGCGTCCGAATTGTTCGTGCGGATTATCGCCGTCGGGCGATCCCGCAAAGACGACGGCCACTTTGCCCTTCGCGTCGAGGTTCGCGTAATCGTCATGTTTCAGATCGGCGACGGTGATGCCGTAACCGGCGAAGACAAGCCGCGCCTGCGAGACGGCGCCGTTCGAGGAGAAGCCCAGCGGCGTCCATTCAGCGCCGAGCGCGACGGCGCTGTTCTTACCGTCACGCGTGAAGCTCATCGAATTGTTCTTCGCAAGCTCCACTCCCGCGATGAAAGGAAACTCTTTCAGATAGCCGTCGCGCCGCTTTCCGTTGTGACGGCATTTGAGATCGGCGTCGCCGCGATCCGGCGCGCAACCGAGTTTGAGCCGATGAAACTCTTCGGCAATATAGTCCGCCGCCTTCTCCGCTCCGGCTGTTCCTGGGCGGCGGCCTTCGAGTTCGTCCGAGGCCAGATAGCCGACGTGTTTTTTGAGCGCCGCTACGTCCGGCGCGGTTGAAGGCGCCTGCTGCGTGAAAGCAATCTGCGCCAGAATGAATAGAAGGATAAATGGCAAGAATCGATAAAATCTGTTTTTCATCTTGTCTGGAAACCTCGATGGGAGCGAGTCCATTCAATCGGCTGATACTTCAGCCGTTTTTGTCACGCCACGCTGTCGCAGCTTGAAGTAGAAGTATAGTGGCAACCCAATCACGATCAGTCCCAGCCCGACGACAGACTCAACCCGGCGAGCGACGAGCGTGTTGATGATCAGCCACAACGCCACCAGCACGAAGACGAGCGGGATTATCGGGTAACCAAGCGTCTTGTATGGCCGTTCGGCGTTCGGCATTTTGCGTCGCAGCACGAAGACAGACGAAGTAACAAGGCCATAGAAAATCCACGAAGCAAAGAGCAAACAATCGGTCAACTGATCGAAAGTCCCTGAAAGCGCCAGCACGCTGGACCAGATGGCCTGGACGATGATGGAAAAGACCGGCACGTGGGTGCCCGCGCTTAACGCGCCCATTCTATCGAAGAACAGTCCTTCACGCGCCATCGCATACGGCACGCGCGCATTCGACAGAATCGAGCCGTTCAATGCCCCCAGAGCCGAGATCACAAAAACCACCGAAGCGAACCTCCCTCCGTACTCCCCAAGAAAACTCTGCGCCGCCTTTGCGGCTACCGACAGTGAGGCGGTTTCGGCGCTCGAGTTGGCCGTCAACACTTCTTTAAACGGCAAGGCGTAAAAGTACGATAGGTTGGCCAGGCAGTAGATCACAATGATGATGATCATTCCGGCGACCAGGGCGAATGGGATGTTTCGACCGGGATTTTGCACTTCTCCCGCCGCCATAGGCATGTTGTTCCATCCGTCATAAGGCCATAACGCCGCCAGCATGGCCACGCCGAACGCCGACAACAAAGTAAAACCTCCGCTCTGCGCCGTTCCTGCCGGCGTCGCCAGATTCGACCATGTCGCCGATCCGGAGAAGAAGAAAACGCCGCCGATGACGAATGCGATACCAGCAATCTTCAATATTGTCAGCGCCGATTGGACCTTTCCGCCGAACGCGACAGTCAGACAGTTAATCGCTGACAACAGCAAGATCACTCCGATTGCGACCAGTTGTTTCGAGCCGAATTCCCAGTTGATCGGTTTCCCCAAAAACATGAAGGTGCGCGCCACCCAAACGTGGTTGAGCGGCAAGAACGCTGAAAGAAAGATAGCGACGCCCACGCCAAGGGCGGCAACCGAAGCGCTGCCGGCGACGATGAATCGCTGCCAGCCAAAGAGGAACGCCGACGCTTCGCCGTACGAATGACGCAGGTAGACATACTCGCCGCCGGCTTCGGGCATCATCGCGCCGAGTTCCGCATAGGTCAGCGCGCCGGCCAGCGACAGCAACCCGGCGGCCACCCACGCGGCGAGGACCAGCACAGGCGTGCCGACCTCTTGCGCCATCACGGCGGCTTTCAAAAAGACGCCAGTCCCGATGACCGTGCCGATGACCAGCGCGGTCGTGTCGGTCATAGTAAGACCGCGAATCAGTTGTTTTTTCTCTTCAGCCATTTTGTGGTCGTCCGAAGTTAAAGGTTAAGCGTAATACAGGGTGGGTTCATCGTCATTGTAACCGCTAACCTCCCGCATGAAAATCGGCCACGAAACCCTCGTGGCCGATTTTGTCGTCCGATTCTTAAACTCCTCCTACGGTCTGATTACCGCGCCGTCGCGCCTTCTGGTCGTTCCCCAACTGTAATCGAAATTGGGGGGGCCATCGGGATACGGGAATTTCGCCGCGAGCTTCTCGTCCACTTCCATGCCGAGGCCGGGCTTCTCCTGCGCGTACATATAGCCGTTCTTAACTTCGGGGCAGCCGGCGAAGACCTCCTTCGTCTTTTGCGGGAAGATGTAGCCTTCGTGGATGCCGAAGTTGTAGCTGGCCAGTTCGAGCGCGAGTTGCGCGGCGTGCGCGACGGGCGAAGCGTCGCCGGGGCCGTGCCAGGCCGTGCGGACGCCGAAGAACTCCGAGAGCGCCTGAACCTTGCGCGCCGGGCTGAGCCCGCCGATCTGCGAGATGTGGATGCGGATGAAATCGATCAGCCGATCTTTGATCAGCGGCACGTATTCGTGCTGAGTGTTGAACAACTCGCCCATCGCCAGCGGCGTCGAAGTCTGCTGGCGCAGTAGCCGGAAATGATCGTTCTCTTCCGGCGGAAGCGGGTCTTCGAGGAAGAAAAGGCGGTGCTTCTCGATGTCTTTGCAGAGCTGTACCGCCTGCGGCAGCGTCACGCGCTCGTGTACGTCGTGCAATAACTCAACCTCCTCGCCGAGTTTCGTCCGCAGGTGGTCAAACAGCTTGGGGAGCATTCGGACGTAAGGCGTCGAATCCCAGATGTTCCTCGGGTTGGTCGGGCCGACGGCTTCGTTGGTCGGACCGCGGGCGGCGGCGGTCGCGCCGCCGCCCGCCCCATAGGTCGACAGTCCCGGCACGGCGGCCTGCACTCGGATGTAGCGGTAGCCCATCTCCATCCCGCGCCGCGCGTTATCCTCGACCTGCTGGAAGTCGCGCCCGCTGGCGTGGAAATAGAGATCGGCGCCCGAGCGCACCTTGCCGCCGAGCAGTTGATAGAGCGGCATCCCGGCTCGCTTGCCCTTGATGTCCCAGAGCGCGATGTCGACGCCGCTCATCGCGTTGAAGAGCACGGGGCCGTTGCGCCAGTACGAACTCATATAAGACGACTGCCAGATGTCCTCGATCTCGTCCACGTTGCGACCGATCAGAAACGGCTTGAGGTATTTTTCGACCGCCGTCTCGACGACGTATGCGCGCTGCGTGAACGTGGCGCATCCCCAGCCATACAGGCCCGGCTCGGTCGTCTCGACTTTGACGATGACCAGTCGAATGCCGTCGGGCGCGGTCAGGATCGTCTTGATGTCTCTTATTTTGACGGGCGCCAACCCATTGCGCGAGGCCTGCTCTTGCGGCGCCTGGTTTTGCAATGGACCAGCTAATCCTCTGCCTGTTGGAATAATACCGGCGCCGCCGACGACGGCGGCTTTGGACAGAAAATTCAATGCCTCTCTGCGGTTCATAGTTTTTCCTCTATTTCACGGTGTTGAATGTTCGGCGCTCCATCTCGTCGGTCTTGCTCTCGTCGAATCGGTGTTTGCGCAGAAAATCTTCGGTGATGTTGACGCCAAGACCGGGCGCGGTGACAGGATAGACCGCTCCCGTGTCAGCTTTCCATCCATTTACGACAATCTCGCGGAAGATCGCTTCGTCGGGCTCGAAGAACTCAAGGACCAGGAAGTTCGGGATCGAGAAGCAGGCATGCATCGAAGCGATTGTGCAGATGGGGCCGTTCGGATTATGCGGCGCAACCGGGACGTAATACGCGTCGGCCATCGCCGCGATCTTCTTGAACTCCGTGACCCCGCCTGTGCGCGCGATGTCCGGCTGAATGATCCGCACGGCCTGCCGCTCGAGCAATTCACGGAAACCGTGCCGTCCGAAGATGCGTTCGCCTGTCGCCAGCGGGACATTCACTACGCGCTGCACTTCGGCCATCGCCGCGACGTTCTCTGGCGGGACGGCTTCTTCGTAAAAGAACAGGCGAAAGGGCTCGAGCGCGCGGATGATCTCAATTGTGGATTTGGTGTTCCAGCGGCCGTGGACGTCAATGGCTATGTCATAATCGGTTCCGCCAGCCTCGCGCACGGCTCTGACCTGGGCCACAGCGCTGCGCAGCTCCGGCTGCGTGACTTCGCGGTTGAACGGCGTCGTGGTGAACGGATCGAACTTGCAGCCCGTGTAACCTTTGGCCACCAGTTCCTTCGTCTTCTGCGCCATCGCTTCGGGTGTGCGGGAAATCCCCTCCATCCAACCGTTAGCGTAGACCCTCAACTTCTCTTGCACCTGGCCGCCGAGCAATTTGTAAACCGGCACGCCCAGCTTCTTCCCGACAATGTCGTAGAGCGCCGTATCAATCCCGCTGATCGCGGCCATCACCACTCCGCCCATGCCGTTGTAGTAAAGAAAGCGATACATCCGGTTCCAGATCGCTTCGATATTCCACGCGCTCTCGCCCACCACCACGCTGCTCAGGTTTTTGACGGCCGTCGCAATCGGCTGCACTCCGGGAAAGTTCGTCCCCTCGCCCCACCCCACAACGCCGTCCGCCGTCTCCACCCGCACGAACAGCCAGGGGCCGTAGCCTCGTACTCCAGTCAACAGATGCGGCTCAACCTTTGTGATTTTGAGCGACGTTTCCGATTCTTGAGCCCACGAGAATCCGCTCAGTCTTCCTGACGCGATCAGGCTTCCAGTCACCCCCCCAGTCAGTCCTAAGGATGCGCGTTTGAGAAAAGCGCGGCGTGAATCGCTATCTATGTGTTTGCCGATATTCATAAATTCCTTCACTGAATCTGACGGTTCGCTTACTTTCCGGGCGCTTTTTGAAATTGCGCTCCCAGCCGCGGAGCGGCGTTTGAATTTAGCCCGGTGTTTCAACGCCGGGAGCGCGGCGAATTCAATCCCCAGTCGCGGCAGCGACGGTTGAATTGGGTTGCCAACAAACCGCGACTATCGACGCCAAACACTCAACCGTCGCTGCCGCGACTGAGGTCCACTGTTGTACCATCCCCGGCGTTGAAACGCCGGGCTAGGCTCAATAGCCGCTTCGCGGCAGCGGAGAGCGGAGATTTTCATGGCTTGCGCGGATGCGTCTTCTTCCACTCCTCAAAAACTTTTTCGACTTCGGGGCTGGGCCTCGGGTAGATGTCGCGCGTGCGGTATTTGCCGCTATGCATCATCTCGCGTTTGAACTCTTCAGTGTATACCGTATTCTCGGCGGCTTTGATCACTTCATCGGCGAGCTGCGGTGGGAAAAACAAGACCCCCTCTTCGTCACCGACGATGATGTCGCCAGGCAAGACCGTTACCTGGCCGATGCGAACTGGCGCGTTCCATTCGACCCCGACCTGGTCGGCCATCGCCGAAGCGTGAGCGCCGGCGTAATAGGTCGGGAAATCTTTCATCGGCAAAAACTCGTTCAAATCTCGGATGCCGCCGTCGACGACCACGCCGCGAACGCCGGCCAATTTCATAGCCAGTCCCGTCATATCGCCCATGAACGTCGCGCGATCCACGGCGCCGCCGAGTTCGACCACCGCGATGTCTCCGGGACGCCCGTCCTCGCCCGCCCTGACGTTGTATTGGTAATCCCAATCGCCCTCTTTCGCCAATTGGCGCACGCCTTCATCGAGGTCAGGGCGAACGGGCAAATAACGCATCGTCAACGCGCGTCCGACCATTTTCACGCCGGGTTGCGTCAGCTTTAGATGATTGACGAAACAGAATCTGTAACCTTTGCTCTGTACCGCGGCCCACATCGCTTCAACTGGCAGGGCCTTCATCTTCGCCAATTGTTCGTCGGTGACGCGCGGGCGACCTTTTTCCTTTAACACGTCCATCAGCGGCGTCCACGTGTCGCGCTGCGAGCGCAAGCCCGGCGGGACCTGAACCTGCGATTGCGTTTTGAAATGAAGCGTTGTGACGGAAATGAGAGCGATAGAGAGAAGCGAGACGATGATAATTGTTCGAGCCATTCGAGACATAGTTGATGGACTCCTTGGCGGCTGGCGCCTGGTGAGTTGAGATAATTGAAACCTGTGCAAATTAAAGCTGAATACAGTCAACCACTTCATTGAATCCTGCGCATAAATTGGGAGACGCCTGGGTACGCATCGCTTCCAGCGTGCAGTCTCAGCCATTCTCCCAATTGCTTTTCAATGCGCTTCCTGCCAGGCCTGCACGCTGGAAGCGATGCGTACCCAGGTTTGCGCCAATCAATGTGTTGATTGCAAGGTGGTTTTATTTGCACGCTCTTCGGATAATTCAACCGATTACCAACCACCAGGCGCCAACCACTGTTTTAGAAATACAGCTTCAACCCGAACTGCATCTGGCGCGGCGCCTGGGCGCTCGTGATGCGCCCGAAGCTTGTGCTGGTGATGCCGGAATCAGGCGCGCCCAGAACCACGCGGTTGAAGACATTGAACACCTCCCACCGGAAATCGAGGCGGAAGCGCTCGGTGAAGTTGAAGCTCTTCTGTAACGAGGCGTTCTCTCTCAGATTGGCCGGGAGGCGGGCCAGCCCGTTATAGCGAGGCGCATTTCCCAACGTATTGGTCTGTGAAACGACGACGCCACTGGCGTTGCAGACGGCCGCGATCGAACAGACTGGAGCGAAGTAGCTGGTGTAGCCCGACGTCGCCCGGTAGTTAGGATTGTCGGGAGCGTCCACAACCCAGCCGTCCAGGGTCTTGACTAAAGCCGCGCTGCGTCCACCCAGGCTGACGGCGCCGCCGGTCAGCTGAATCGGTTGGCCGCTGGTGTAAACGTGGATCGCTGAAAGCCGCCAGCCGCCGAGCACGGCGTTGCCGATTCCGCCAAGATCAAACTTCCGCCCTTTACCAATGGGCGCGTCCAGAATATAGCTGAACTTGAAGTTATGCGTCAGGTCGAACGCCCCGACCGATTTCTCCAGGCGCATGTTGTAAAAATCCATTGCCCGCCCGCCCGAATCTACGAGGTCGGTGTTGGTCAGCAGCTTCGAGAAAACATACGAACCTTGCAGGTAAACGCCACTGCTGACGCGGCGCTCCACCTTCACGATTGCGGCGTGGTAAGTCGAATGACCGCTGCGGTCACCGTTGCCGCTCCACGTGTTGATGTTGGCGTATTGCGGGAACGGGCGCAGAGCGCGCTCCAAAGTCAGACTGTCCGGAAACGCGGGATACGGCTTACTGAATCCGGCCGCCTGCAGCGGCGATCCTGCCGCGTCGAAGCGTACGTTCCGCAACGGATTGATGCGCGGGTCGTAGACATACTTCGAATCCAACTGATTCACATTGAGCAAACCGGACATCAGGTGAACGCCGACGCTGGCGTTGTATGAAGCTTCGACCAGGAATTTGCCCGGCAGCTCACGCTGCACGGAAAAGGTCCAGTTCCAGTTCTCCGGCAGGCGCGAGACTTCTTGCCCCTGCCACCAATCCACATCGGCGTTGGTGTTGAAGCCTGGATCAACGCTCGGTGGCTGCGGCACGGTATTGACGCCATTGACGATGAAACCGTCATCAAGTTTGAACAGGCGGTTAATGCCGTCACCTGTAACACTGTATATCTGGATCGCGCCTGCGAAGTGCGTTGAGCCGGAAGTCGTCCGCACCAATCCGAAGGTGCGCGCGACTCCGCCGCGGAAGACGGTCTTCCGGTCGGGGCTGTAGGCGAAACTGAAGCGCGGCCCGAAACCGCCGTACCAACCTTCGACCAGCGTGCGCTTGCCTACTTCGCCCTGGTTGAAGCCGGCGAAGCGAAGCGCGCCCAGGCGTCCGTTGGCCGCAGGGTTTGGCGTAAATGGATCAAAATCGCTCCACTTATCATCACGTTCGAGCGGCGGCAGCGTCATATCGTAGCGCAGGCCGAAGTTGAGCGTTAGCTTAGGCGAGACCTTCCAGTCGTCCTGGATGTAGGCAGCGTGGCCGCGCCAGTATTGGCGCACGAAACGATCATTTTCGGTCTGGGCGCTGTTGATCTCGCCGAGGAGGAATGACGCGAAGGCGTTGCCGCCACCCAAACTGGAATTGCCGCTCTGCGGAATGCTCGTCTGCGCGCGGCTCGGCCGCACCAGCCCCGCCAGCGTCTGCCGCCCGAAGCCATTGTAATGCATCCGCTCGAACAGGTACCCGCCCTTGATTGTGTGGCTCCCTTTGATCACTGTCAGATCGTCGCCGAAGGTGAAGATCGGATTTTCGGAACCGTCACCATTTGAACCGCCCCAGGCGGTATAACCATCACTTGCGAACTCAACCTGCAACAGGGCCTCATCGCAATTGAATGCGCCAGGCAGGCAGATGCCCTTCTGCTTCCACCCGCCGCCGATGTTCGGCGTGTAGTTGAACTGTTTCCACCAGTTGACGCCGCCGTAGAGGTAATTTACCAGCCCCGGGCTGATCGTCCACGTGTAGTTGACGCGGTAGACGTGGCTGTCTTGATAAGTGTAGCGGAAGTTGCTGACGGAAGCGGGGAGTTGCGGGAATCCGTCCACGCCGGGCAGCACTTCGCTCAAGCCGTAATTGTACAGGCCGCTGATTTTGTGGCGCTCGTTGAAGTTGTGATCAATCTTGACGCTCCACTTCGTCCACGGGAAGAGCGAACTGCCCGCGAAGCTGCGGTAGTTATTGTTGACATACGCAAATGTGCCCGGGGCCCCCGCCGAATTCGGGAAGACTGTGTTACCGACGTAATCCAGATATTTCTGCGCCATCGGGCTGATCCGATCCTTCGGAATGATATTGCCGGGGAAAGGGTCTCGAATGAACCGGGGATTCGATTCGCTGATCGGCGAGCCGGGATTGAAATTCGGATTCGGGCGAGTGGTCGCCGGATCGTAGATCGGGAGCATTTTGCCCGTGGAATCCACCCACTTGCTGAAATCGCCGTTGTACATCTCCGGCGTCGGCGCCGAAGTTACAAAAGTGCCTGAGCCGGCGCGGTTGCGGAACCATTCCGCAGAGCCGAAGAAGAAGGTTTTGTTCTTACCGTTATAAACCCACGGGATGCGCACCGGCCCGCCGAGCGTCACCCCGTAATCGTTCTGTTTGAGCACGCTGGGCTTGTCCTCGAAGTAATTGCGCGCGTCGAAGTAGTTATTGCGCGCGAACTCATAGACTGTCCCGTGATATTCGTTCGTGCCCGAACGCGACGAAAAGTTCAAGCTCCCGCCCTGCGCGCGACCGGATTCGGCCTTGAAGCCGTTGGTGTCCACGGCGAATTCCGTGATGGCGTCAATCGAGGGCGTGTTCAGACTCGCCCATTCAGTCGAACCAAAACGGCTGGTGCCGGAAGACGCGCCGTCGAGCGTGATGCCCCACGTGCCGCCTTGCCCGCCGCCGATCGAGAAGTTGGAGGTGTAACCGGGGCCCTGCACTCCGGCGTCGCCGCCCAACCCGAGGGGTTTCGATTCCGGCGTCAGCAGCGTCAGGTCGAACGGGCTGCGCATCGTGCCGCTCACGACCAGCGGCAATTGGTCAATCTGTTTGTTCGAGACCTGCGAAGAGATCTTGGCGTTCTCGGTCTGCACCTGTCCGCCGGCGGCCGCCGCGACTTCGACGACCTCGCTAACCTGCCCGACCTCCATCGCGACGTTGGCGGCGGTGGTGTTGCCGACCACCACTGTCAATTGGCCGATCTCGGCGCGCTTGAACCCGCTCTTTTCGATGCGGACGCGATAAGTTCCTGGCGGCAAGGCGACGATCGAATAGACGCCGTCACCAGTGGTCACCGCCGTCGAATTGGCGTTCGTCGCCAGATTGGTCACCGTCACGTTAGCGCCAGGCACGGCGGCGCCCGAACTGTCGGTCACGGTTCCGGTGATAGTGCCGCGATCCGATTGCCCTGAAACAAGCGGCGCCAGCAACAGCGTCAGTAACGCCGCGCGGAGTGATTTCAAGTTTATCCTAGTCATACGAATCTCCAATGAAAACATCCTCGAAGGGCCCGAAGAGGAGCGGGCGAGGCGATCCCTGAATTTCGTGATGCTTCGTGTTCCTCGTGGATGGAGGGTTGTTGAAAAAATCACCGCAGGCGGCGTGTGGGCTCGTCGGCCTCAGGTGTTTTCTAGTCGATCTATAACGACTTCGATTTGAACGTTCAGGTGGAATTAACCACGGGGGTCACGGGGATCACGGGGAAGATCAAAACTAAACATCCCCGTGCGCCCCGTGATCCCAGTGGTTTGCTATTATTGAATACCGAAGTGAAAAACGCTTTAAAACTCGATCTTCAGCGCCCCCTGCAAACTGCGGTTGTCGGCCAGAGTCGAACGAATCTGGCCCTGGTTCGGCGAGCCGATGTTGGCGTTGGGGAAGCCGAAGTAAGGCGTGTTAAACAGGTTGTAGGCTTCAAAGCGGAACTGGAAGCGCAGCTTTTCGGTGAGCGCGAAGCTCTTGGCCAGCGATCCGTCCACGTTGAAATTGCCCGGCGCGTAGAGCACGCCACGCGCCGAATTGCCGAAGGTGTTCGGCGCCGGCGCGACGAAGGCTGCGGTGTCAAACCATTTGTCGGTCGTCGAGTTGTCGAGCCGCCCGTCGCCGATCCGGTTGGGCCAGCTCGGCGCGCCGTTGTTGACGCCGTTCTGCAGGAAGACCGTGAACGGGCGTCCGCTCGTGGCCGAGACAATGCCGGTCGTCTGCCAGCCGCCCAGAATGAAGCTCAGCGGCCCGCCGCTCAGCCAGCGTTTGCCTTTGCCGAACGGGACTTCGTAGACGCCGCTGAAGACGGCGCGATGTTTCACGTCATAACCAGATGGGCCGCGCCCGGCATTGACGTCGGTGTAGGTCTGAGCCCCGCCCACCGCCCCGCCGCCGCTCGCGGGCGACCCGCCGTAATCGAGCGACTTGCCGAACGTGTAGCTGAAGAGGAAGTTCGACCCGCCGCTGAACCGCTTGACCAATTTGGTTTGCAGGCTGTTGTAGCTCGACGAATTGCGATACTGCGCGATATTGATCGTCGCGATATTGTTGAGCGGTTGGATCAGACGGCGTGAAGGCTGAGAGCCGCTTCCCGGCTGCACTTCATTGACGTTGAAAAACACCGGGATGTGAATGCCGCGGCTGCCCGCGTAACCGACCTCGAGCACGACACTGCGCGTCAGCGCGCGCTCGATGTTCAGGCTGTAGGACTGGGCGTAAGGCGTCAGATTCGAGAACTCGTGCGCGATGATCGTCGGCGCCGGAGTCACGGCGTTGAGCGCCGCCGTCGTCGTCGGCTTGAACTGTACGGGCGTCGGGAACGGAAGGCTGATGAGCGTCACGTTATTGAAATTGGACGGCGTGACTTCGTTGGTGAACGATTGCGATACCGAGAGCGGGATGTTCTGGCCCAGCAGATTGCCCGCGGCGTAGGGCTCCGGAAAATAGCTGATGCCGTATCCGCCGCGCAGCACCGTCTTGGCGCCGCCGAAGAGGTCCCACGCGAAGCCGATGCGCGGGCCGAAGTTTTTGTAATGGGTCTCCTTGCCCGCCGAACGCGAATAGCCTTCCTCGCCGGCGTAAATCAGCCGCAACTTGTCGGGGTCGTAATTGACGATCAGATCGCGATTCTCGACGTCCGGCGTGTAGACCTCGTAGCGCAGACCGATGTTGACCGTCAGACGGTCCGTCAGCTTGATGTCGTCCTGCGCGAAGCCCGCGAACTCCTTGTTCGTCAAATAGTAGTTTTCGTTCAGGAAGCCGCGCGAGCCGCTGTTGACATAACCGAGCAGTAATGAAGCCAAGCCGGTTCCGGTGCCGCTCACAGCCGCGCCCGCCGAGAACGGCAGCCGCACAAAATTATTGTTGATGGTGAGCTGTCCGCGAGTGTTCGACTGGGTGAACGGAGACGGCTTGCGGATGATCATGTGATAGCCGAACTTCAGCGTGTGCCTGCCCAGCGTGTAAAACAGATTGCTGTCGAACTGATAATGCGTCTGTTTCGGATTTACCGGCAGGAAGTTCGGGCCGCCGCTCAATCCGGTCAGGTCGCTGATATCGATGTTTGAAATGCCCGACGTGAAGTCCGAAATGTTGATGCCCTGAATGCCGAGCGAACTGGCGGCGTTATGCCCGAAATCCGACTGTAGGGTCCTCGGGTTGGTGCGGGCGAAACCTGCGCGCAGTTCCATGAGCAGCGTAGGCGAGAACGTGTGCGTGTGATTGAGCGCCAGCCCCTGTGTGCGAAGTGTGGTGTTCTGAATGCCGGCGACGAAGGGGCCGAGATCGAATTTCGATTTGGCGAAATCGGGCGTGGGCAGACAGCAGTTGGCCTGCCCCTGCGGCGCGTCCAGGCTGAAGTCCTCGAAGCTGTAACGCGCGAAGAATTTGTCCCGCTCGCTGAATTCGTGATCGATGCGGACGGTGAAGGCGTCGCTTCCGGCGCGACGGTTGACGACCGAAGTGAAGTTGTTGGTCACGCCCGCGCCGAGCGGCAGCGGATAGATGCTCGCCACATTGAAACCGACCTGATTGATGCGAGCGTTCGGAATTATGTTGCCGGCGAAAGCCGAACGCAGAATCTGCGGATTGGCGGCGCTGGCCGCCTGCGAGGCGTTGAAGTTCGGGTTGTTCCGCGTCGTCAGCGGGTCGAAGATCATCCCGATTCGCGCCTGAATGTTCTGCCCATTGGTATCTGTCACCATCAGCGGTCTGGTGAAAGCGCCGCCGCATGCGCCAGCCGCGCCGGCTGCGTCTGCGCAAAGATTCGCGCCGAGCAGTTCGGTAAAATCGCCCGTGCGCATTTTGGCCGTCGGCACGGAATTGACGAAGGTCTGCCCACGCACTTCGCGCAGCCCTGCGTAATCGGCGAAGATGAAAGTCCTGTTCTTGCCGTTGTAAACCTTCGGTATCGACAACGGGCCGCTGAAGTAGCCGCCGAATTGATTGCGGCGGAAGGGCGGCTTCTGCGTCGGGCGCGGGTTGACGAATTGATGCTGAAAAGCGTCGAGCTTGTCGTTGCGGATGAATTCAAAGAGGCCGAAATGAAAGTCGTTCGATCCCGATTTGGTGGAGACGGCGACGACGCCAGCGCCTCGCCCGAACTCCGCCGAAAATGTTCCGGTCAACGTCTTGAACTCGCGCACCGATTCGACCGTTGGTTGAACGATGACCGTGTTGAACGTGTATTCATTGTTGTCAATGCCGTCAATTATCCACCCGTTGGAGTTGGCGTGATGGCCGAGCGCGTTGAAATTCGACGAAGCGCGAGGGTTGAAGGTGGAAGCCCCCGAGAGATTCTCGCCCGATTGCCCGGGCGTCACGCCCGGAGTCAGATAGACAAGTTGCGCGAAGTTGCGCCCGTTGAGCGGCAACTCCTTGACCGCGCGCTCTTCGATCACCTCGCCCAACTCCGAAGACTCCGTCCTGACCAGCGTGGCTGCGGCCATGATCTCCGCCACTTCGGCGATCTGGCCGACTTCGAGGTTGAAATCAATGCGCGCCTTCTGGTCAATTTGGACGACGATGTTATTGGTGACGCTCTTCTTGAACCCTTGCGCCTCGACCGCCACGCTATACGCGCCCGGTATCAAAAACGGCGCGTTGTAATTCCCTTCCTCATCGGTCGTGTAATTGTTCGTCGCGCTCCGGGCGAGGTCGGTCACCGTGACTCTGGCGCCTTTGACAGCGGCGCCGGAGTTATCTCTCACCGTCCCGAGAATGCTGCCGGTGGTGACCTGCGCCCGAGCGGCCGAAGTCAAACCGACCACGACAAGCGCGAATCCGGCGAGTCGCAAAATAAACTGTCCATATCTGGTGTCTTTCATGGTTGGTATACACTCCTGTTCTAAGACCGAAACGAATTGGATGTCGTTATTGGCCGAGCACTTGTTCAGGCTGACTACAGCTCCGCCAGCCTTTTGTCCGTATCTCCGAATCGATCGAGATGCGCGCCCATCAGATCCATCAATGAGAGGTAAAGGCTGCAGGCGCGCCGGTTGTCGTCGCCTTTATCGAGGTAGTCCAGTATGCGGCCCGTCCGCAAAGCGCCGCCGGCTTTGCCAGCGAGCACGATGGGCAACTGATCCGCGCTATGCGCGTCGCCGTCAAACAGGCTGGAGGCTAGCATCAGGATCGAATTATCGAGCAGAGAGGCGCCGCCCTCATCTATTTCCTTCAGCCGCTGAGAGAGATAGGTGAATTGTTGTACGTGAAATTGGTTGGTCTTCAGGTACATCGCCTCGAGTTCCGGCGCCTTGCCGTTATGAGTCAGGTCGAGGTGCAAGGCTCCCCGCACGCCTTCGATAAACTTGAAGTTCATTTGCGAGAGGTCATTGTTGAGCATCAGCGTGGCCACCCGCGTTTTGTCCATCTGGAACGCGAGGACGATCAGATCGAGCATCAACTTCATGTGCTCCGGCGGATTTTGCGGGACACCGTCCGCCGGATGCGGCATGTTTGGCTGTTTCAAGGTCGGGCGCCAGCCTTCGAGCCGCTCTTCTTTGGCGGCATGGTCAATCCGCTTCTCGATGTCGCGGACGGATTCTAGATATTCGTCCAGTTTCTTGCGGTCGCCGGCGCCGACTCTGGGACGAAGCGAGCGCGCTTCCGCGAGAACGACGTCGAGAATGCTGCGGTCAAGCTCACGGTCTTTGCCATCGCCGACCAGCTGGTCGAAGGCTCGCGCAGGATAGATCTCCTTGGTGGCGGGTTTGTTCGGAGACACCCACGAAACGTTCGAGCCATAAATCATCGAGAGGCCGTCTTCCAGCCGCAACTCGTTCGGCTCGATTCCCAGCGCCATACTCGGCGCGGCGGTTTGATTGCCGATGCGCTGCGCCAACACCTGGTCAAAAGACGTTCCTACACGGATCTCTTTCGGGTCCAGGCTCACCGTCGCGCCGGAGAGCAAATTCATTCTGCCCAGGTGAGGGCTTGTGGAAACAAACGCCTTCTGATGATACAGCCCGCGAAGGAAAATCAGTTCTTCGCGGATCGGCGCTAGCGGTTGCGCCGCGGGGCCGAATTCCATGTCTTTGCCCTGGCCTTTTGCCCACCATTGCGAAGGTTCGACGCCGTTCGAAAAGAAGATGTGCGCAAATCGAATCGGCGGCTTGTGGACATTCGCGGTCGCGGAAGCGCCGCCGTCCTGCGCGAAGCATGGCAACGATTCCAGCCATGGCAGGGCAAGCGCGACGCCCGCGCCCCGCAAAAAATGACGCCGTGATGTCTGGTTTGTGGTATTCATCCTATTACTCCGTGTCTTGTGACGCCCTGAAACAATGAGGATCGCTCCTGGGTACGCATCGCTTCCAGCGTGCAGTCGCGGGCGTTGGACGTATTGATCGTAAGCAGACGCTCCTGATGTCGCCGCGCTCGTGTTGATTGATTATCGCTTGGAATCGCGCGCATCCGGGCCCAATCGCGCTACGGGCCTCCAATCGGTCTCCCGGCCAAGGTCTGCGCGCTGGAAGCGGCGCGTACCCATGGGTTTTATCGCGACCTTCGATTTCGCCGGCGCCGTCTCCGGGCTTTCTTCTCGTCCGCGGCGATTGCGGAATTGCTTGCTGATGGCGATTTCCGCGGCCAGTCGCCCAAAGGTGGCGTCGCCGCCCGCCTGCGTCATCCGCTCGATCAGCAATTGATCGGACGCCAGCACAGTGCGCCCCAACGCATATCCGACCAGTTTGTAAGAGAGATTCTTGCGAACCTGGGCCTCTTTCGACTGCAAATATTTGAGCAGGCCGTCTACGCCTTTGATCTCGGTTTTATCAGGCAGAGCCGCCGCATCCTCGATCAGGTTTCCGTCGGGATATCTCTCGCGCCAGCGCCCTGTCGGATCGTAGTGTTCCAACGAGAATCCGAGCGGATCGATGCGGGTATGACAATTGGCGCAGGATGCGTTGCGTTTGTGCTGTTCCAGCTTGGCTTTCAACGACAAGCCGCCAAACAATTTGTCATCGGCGGGCAGCGATCCCGCGTCGGCGGGCGGAGGAGGCGTTGGAGTGCCCAGTATGCGGCGCAGAATCCAGTCGCCGCGCTTCACGGGACTCGTGCGCAGCGGCGCTGAAGTCGCCGTCAGCAAAGCTCCCAGACGGAGCAGTCCGCCGCGCCGGAACTCGCCCGCGCCCTCCACCAATTCCACCCCTTCCGTGGACTTGATCTCTTTCTTGACCCCGTAAAATCTGGCCAGGTCTTTATTCAGAAAAGTGTAGTCGGCGAACAGAATTTCGCGGACAGGCCGTTCATTCCGAACCACGTGCTCGAAGAAAGAGACCGCCTCGTCATACATGGCCTCTTTCACGTCATCAGTGAACTCGGGGAATCGACTCGTATCCACTCCCTTGTGCTGGTCGAAATGATAAAAACCCAGCCATTGGCCGAAGAACTCTGTCGCGAACCGGCGCGCCTTCGGATCGGCGATCATTCGTTTCACTTGCCTCTGTATCCCCGCGGTATCGGTCAGCTCGCCCGCGCCGGCCGCGCGCCGCAATTCGTCATCGGGAATCGAAGACCACAGAAAATAACTGAGACGGCTGGCCATCTCCCAATTCGTTAGCCCCCAATATTGTTGGATCGGCGGCGAGTCCTCAGCCCGCATGGCGACCGACAGTTTGCCGGCAGTCGCGTCCGACACTTGCTCCACGTGGTAAAGGAACTGCGGCGCGATCAGGATGCGGGTCAGCAACGCTCGAATCGCCTTACGATGATCGGGGTCGGCGCTGATGGTTTTGTCATAGAAGGACCGCAGGCCCTGTTTTTCCAGCTCGGTCAATGGTCGACGCCACGCGCGACTGGCGAACTCCAGGCAATCTTTGACGTGCTCCGGGCGGGCCGCCGACTCCGCCGCGAGTACGGCGTCATACTCGCGCCGAAGCGGGATCACGTATTTGCGCATTTCGGCGGGCAAGGCCGCGATCCGAGCCTTGTCCATTTGCGCGATGCCGTCGCCCTTCAGGTCAAAGCCGAAATGACTGGCCAGCAATCGCAGATAATTGTCGTGGTACTCAAACGACGCGTAAAGGTCATTCCATGCTTGATCGAGCCGCGCGCGCGTGGCGTCGTCGATCAGATTCTCGACCACAAATCGATCATCCCGGTGATACTTCACTCTTTCCACGAATTCGTCGTGCTCTGGCACGTTGTAAGTATTATCGAACGGGTCAGGCACCGGGTCTTTATCCGCCGGCGTAGGCTCACCGTGCGAATTCGGCGGCAGCAGAGCGGCGTATTCCGTCACGCCGGCGCGAAACGTTTTGTACCCGGCGCTGGTCATATCACCCACCAGCGCGCGGGTGGGCTGCCCTCTGGTCATACCGTCGGCGCGGTCGGAAATCACGATGCGGACGACCTGATCGCGATTGGCGCCGAGTTCCGCGTCAACCTGCAGGTTCAAGCTGAATTGCCCTTCCGGCATCGGGACCTCGAACATCACCGAGCCTTCCGACGCAAAATCGTCCGGGCCGATTGAAGCGCCATCGATGCTTTTTCCGAAATTCAATCGCCTGGCGGTTTCTTCATTCGCCAATGCCCTCAATGTTTGCCTGGTCCCGGGCGGAACCATGCCGCGCCGCAGGTTCGCCAGGGCTTGCGCTTCCTCCGCAAGTACGACGGCTGACTCTCCGGCCTTGACCTGCGCGCGCGGCTTGATAGGACGGAAACCGACGGTGAGATTACGCCAGATGATGACAGGCTTTTCGCCCATTGCGGGGATCACGCTCGCGACATTCAAATAGATTTTCGCCGGCCCCTGCTGAACCGAGCCGCGCCCCCCGCCTCGTACATACGCAAAACGATAAATTGGCTTGACGTTGAGCGTTCGATCGCTGAATTCGAGCGGGCTTTCATCCCCGGCGCCGCCGGCGGCAAGGTCGCCGCGCGCAAACAGCCAACTCGGCCAGGTGACCATGAACTTCTGGATTTCTTCGCACTCCGCGCGCACTCTCACGGCTGTAGTGTTGTCGCCTGCATCTTCATGCGCAAGAGGCCGAGCAAGAGGGCGGGCGGGCGGCGCGGGCAGCTTGCGCCATCGGGCGACGATCTCGGAAGTCGGATAGCCCAACCCCGTTTTATTCATCACACGCCAGATGTGCTGAGCAAAGTGGGGCTTGACGCCTTCGCGCGCGGCGAGCGCCGCCAGCGTCGCGCCGGATTGGCCCAGCGCGGCGCGATGCCTATATTGCCAGGCGACGAACAATGCCTTGCCATACTTTTCCAGCCCGAACGGTCTGCCGCCCTCGCCTGAGACGGTGCGGAAGCCGTTGGCGGCATAGATGTCCCTGATCCTCGTAATGGCCGAAAGCTCAAAGCCGGACTTGCCGGGGCTCGAAAAAAATTCGAGAGGCCCGGCCCCGATCACCGCGTGGTCGGCGACGATCTTCGCCGCGGCAAGATAACGCTCCAGGTTTGCGTCCTGCATGAACTGTACGGCGCCGAAATTCGTAAACCCCTCGCCGCCGACCGAATCGCTCGACGAATCAATCCCGACATTCAGATCGAGCCCGGTCAGATCTTTGATCGTGTAAGCATACTCGCCGCTGGTCAGTCGTCTGACCGGCGCCTCCCCCGGATCGCCGTCGCGCTTTTTCGCATAGGCGCTCAGTTCCGCGCGCACCCAAGCGATTGCCTGCGCGCGTTCCGCGTCGCTCGGCTGCGGCATGAATTTGGGCGGCATGATCTTCTGTTCGAGAGCCGCCGCCACTTTTTCCCATTGCTGATAGTTCTCGCCAAGGAGCCCCTGCGCGCTCAGTCGCTCGAGACTCACTCCGGCCTTCGGCGAGGTTAGGCCGTGGCATTGAAAACAATATTGCTTGAATATTCCCGCTGCGCTCGAGGCTGATTGGTCAGCCACTTGAGTGGTTTCGAGGAAGCTAACTGCCCTGGTATTGCCGGCGACGCTGACGGCCACGACGGCGGTTAGCAGGATGAGCGCAATTTTCCAAGGGCGCGCCTTTGGCGCCCGCCCTCGATTCCATGATCTCCTCATTGTGTGGAACCTCGTTTAACTCCCTGGGAGCGCCGCCCATCCTTGCTTGCGGGCTTCCGGCGCCATCCGACTGACCGAAGCCTGCAGGCAAGGATGGGCGGCGCTCCCAGGAAATCCGTTCTTAGCAAAGCCCGTCTTTTAATATTTGTGCGCTTCTTCTGTGTCTGATCGCAGGGAGGGGAAAACACACATTTTGTATTGCATTTTTGTATGGCTTTGTACCGCCTGCCAGATTGCCTGACAAGTATTGGAACGTCACAAAACGTTTGCTAACATCTGTTCGCAAATGTTTTCTTCAACAGGACCCGGCGCATATGAACGAGACATTATCTTACAGTGCCGAGCCGGTAACCGCCGAGCAAAAACAAGCGGCGCTCGAGGCCGTTCTACGGAGCAACACGTTCGCGCGGGCGGATCAGTTGAAAAGCTTCTTGAAATACGTTTGCGAGATGGAGATTGCCGGTCACGGTCACGAATTGAGCGAGTACCTGATCGGCGTCGAGGCTTTGGGGCGGCCCAGCCAATACTCTCCCGGAGACGATTCGGCGGTGCGCAACCGGGCTTTCGCGCTGCGGAAGAAACTTCAGGAGTTTTATGAGCGCGAAAAACCGGACGCGCCTATTCGCATAGAGTTGCACAAAGGCTCCTATTGCCCGCACTTTGTCGAAAGCGCGCCGCTAGAAAAATCGAACGGCAATGGCGCTTCGGTCTCCCAAGAGCTATCTCCTGTGTCCTCTCAGACGTTTGGGCCGCTCGTTCCGGCCCAAACGTCTGAGAGGATGCCGGAGGCCATTCTGGCGCCGCATGAAGTCGTAATCGGAGATGAGAGGAGAAGATCGCTTCGGAGCTTTATGGCCGGAGTCATCATCACGGCGATCGTAGCCGGGGCGATCTATCTGACGATCGGAACAAGACGCGACGCCGGTTCAGCGCGACCGGGAATTTCCCCGATACTGGCCGAGGCGTGGGGACCGATATTGGGCCCGTATGCGGAGGTGTTGATCTGCGTAGCCAATCCGCCCAGCTTTTCGGCGCATAGTGGGGCGTCGCCTTTGCCGGCCTCAACTCCGTCATTCAACGATCCTAGCGGACGGCCGATGCCAAAAGAACTGCTCGCCTGGTACAAGCAACGATATCCCGCGCCTGATGATCAGAGCCATTTTTTAACCATCACGACGAATGCCACATACTGGGGCGATTCGATAGGCGCAATGACGGCGTTAAAGACATTGACCTCCGCCGGAGTCATTCCGCAGATTTTCCCCGAGAAGGTGGTCGCAGTGCCGACCCTGCGGCGGCGCAACGTGATCTTGTTCGGAGCGCCTGAATACAGCCCCGCCGTCGCGCATTTCCTCGAAAAATGTCCGCTGACGGTCAAATACCTTGACTCGATCATCAGTCGCGGCGATGGGCGGACTACGACCGCGCTCTATTCGGGCAGGCGCGACGCGCAAAATCGCATGACGCAGGTTTACGGTCTAATCACCGTGTTGCCCAACGACGGCTCCGCTGAACACCCGCGCCGGACCGTGATCTTTTCGGGCGTCAATTCAGCCGGCGCTCAAGCCGCCGCCGAGTTCTTCTCGGCGCCGGAGAATTTGACCGAATTTCGAAAGCGATTGAACAGCGAAGGACACAATCACTTCCCGCCAGCCTATCAAGTGGTTGTGAGCGCCGAAACTGACGACAACATCCTGTTGAATTTCAAATACGAGACTCACCGCCTGTTGGCCAACTGAGCGATAACCCACAAAGTCTTCGGGGCTCCATTAAAAACATAGACGCGCTTTTCAAGGATTATTCATCGGCGTTCACTGGCTGGAGTAATAGTTGCCTGCACAAATCCTGATTAGAGGCGGCGTAAAGGATTGCTTATGGGATTGTACGGACTAGTTGATGATTTTCCGATCCTGGCGCTGTTTGTGTTCACATTGCTGGTCGTCTTGTTGTCGTATGAGGGCGGTTTCAGGGCCGGCAGATGGAGGAACCGGCGGTCGGAACGGGAACAGGAAGTGGCGGTTCGCTCGATGGTCGGAACTATGCTGGGATTGCTGACATTCATTCTTGCGTTCACGTTTTGGCTGGCGGCGACCCACTTCGACGCCGCGCGGCAAGCCATCCTTAATGAGGCGAATGCGATCAGAACAGCTTACCTGCGCGCCGACCTGCTTCCGGAACCCCACCGCACGGAAATCCGCGATCTCCTGCGCGAGTACGTTGACGTTCGATTGGAGGGCGTTCGGTCGGGGAACATCGAACAAGCGATTGCGCGGTCAGAAGAGCTGCACCGCCAGCTCTGGTCACAGGCGGTCGCCGCAAGAGAAAAGGACTCGAGCCCGATTTTTATAGGATACTTCATACAGTCGCTCAATGATGTGATCGCCCTGCACACGAGACGATTGACAGTGGGCCGGGAATTCCGCATCCCCACCACCATCTGGATTGTGCTCTTCGTGATTATGCCGCTCGCCGCGGCGTCCGTTGGCTGTCATGGCGGATTGACCGGGGCGAACAGGCCACTCGCGGCTGTGGGGTTCGTTCTGATCATTACGGTGGTTATGACATTGATCGGAGATCTCGACAACACTAGGAAAGGGTCGCTCAGGGTGAGTCAACAGACGCTGGCTGATGTCCGGAACACGATGAACACAACGAACCATTGATTAAATCGGTTTGCAAATGCGCGTACGGGAAGACGCGCCGGATCAGCGCCGCGAGCGGTAGCGAGCGCGACTTAATGCGAAGCGCGCTCGCTACCGCTCGCGGCGCTGATCCATACATGCATTTGCTAACCACAATAAATCACCCTCGGATAATCAGTGGCGGTGTGGAGGAACGCTTATGCAATTGTACGGCCTGCTCGATTCGCTTCCGCTCTGGACATTGTTCGTGGCCACATTGGTGGTCGCTTTGCTCTCGTTCGAGGGGGGTCTCCGGGTCGGCAGGCGGAAGGGCCGGCGGTCGGAACAGGAACAAGAGATAGTGGTGCGCGGGCTGATTGGGGGCATGCTGGGCTTAGAGGCGTTTATGCTCGCGTTCACGTTTGGGGGGGCGGCGTCCCACTTCGACGCCAGACGGCAAGCTGTCATCGATGAAGCGAACGCGATCAGGACGGCCTATCTGCGCGCCGACTTGCTCCCGGAACCCAACCGCGCGGAAATCCGCGATCTCCTGCGCGAGTACGTTGACGCTCGATTGGAGGGCGTTCGGTCGGGGAATATCGAACAGGCGATTGCGCGGTCGGAAGAGTTGCACAACCGGCTCTGGCTTCAGACGACCGCCTTGAGAGAAAAGTCGCCAAACCCGGCTTTTGCCCTACAATTCATTCAGTCGTTGAACGACATTATCTCCATTCACACAAGACGGGTGATTACGGGACTGGAGTTCCGTATCCCAATTATCGTCTGGATTGTGCTATACGCGATTACCGCGCTCGCCGCGGCGTCAATTGGCTATCATTCCGGATTGACCGGAAGGAGCAGGCCGCTCGTAGCTCTGGCATTAATCCTGGCCTTTTCGGCGGTCATATTCTTGATCGTGGACCTCGACCGCCCTCTGCACGGATTTCTCAGAGTCAGTCAAAGAGCGCTGGTCGATCTCCAGCGGACGATGAATGCCCAGGCGCGCTAACCGCCAAGAGTAGAAGGGGAGTGGGAAGTGGGGAGTGGGAGGACGAGACGCTATGCTCCCATTCCCCCATTCCCCACTCCCTATTCCCTACCCCCCTCTTGGCGTCTTGGCGGTTGATTCGAATTCAATCGAGCCGTTTGACGCGAATGTTCTTGTAGTGGACGACGCTCTTAGGGTCGTGAGCTTGTAAGGCGAATGTGCCATTGTCGAGAATGCGCGTATAGACCTGCCCCGCTTTCCAATCAGCCGGCTGTTCCCAATCCACTGCGACCTTATCGTTGACCTTGATGGTGACGTGTTTACCTTTGACGGTGATGTCGTAGGTATACCACTCGTTGTCCTTGACCAACTGGTCCCTGACGTTCACCACGTCGTAGAGACTACCGGTCTTTTTCCAATCCGTGTGTGTCTGGTTGACTTGAACTTCGAAGCCCTTCTTCGGAAATCCTTTGGGCTGATACTCGGTGTGGAAGTAAACCCCGCCGTTCGATCCCGGCTCGGTCATCACGTCGATCTTGAGCTCAAAGTTGACGAAGGGTTTCGGGTCGCCGACGTAATAGAGATGATCGGTGGGGCCCGCCGTGACGAACGCGCCGTCCTTGATCGTCCAGGTGTCCGGATGATCTTCGGACTGCTTCCAGCCATTGAAAGTCTTGCCGTCGAAGATGGTCTTGAAACCTTTCTCCTTCTTGACCTGGCCCGGGCCGGTCACAGCCAGAGATAACATAATAGCAGCGCTCAGCAGGAGCGTTCTGATCTTCATCTTGAATTTTCTCCTTGATGGTACAGTACCGCGCGCGTGAGCAAGCGGTTACGCGAAAAGCGGCCTTTTGCTCTGGCATGCGGCGCTGTAATTGGTTGATGAAAAGTAAAGAAGCGGGCGTATCAAAACATCGCGGGGGCGCGGGCGTCAAGCGTTTGCGTACACGCGCGGCACGCGCGCCGATATTCCGGTGACTATTTCATAAGAGATAGTGCCGATTTGTTCGGCCAGATCTTCAGCGGAGATACTCAGCCCGTTCCGTTCGCCGATCAGAAGCGCCTCGTCTCCAAGCTCGACGCCTGGTACTTCTGTCGCGTCAATGATCGTCAAATCCATGCTCACGCGACCGACGATCGGGACAAAATGTCCGCGAAGGAGAACCCGGCCGTTATTCGAATGCAGGCGGCGCAACCCGTCGGCGTAACCTATCGGGAGCGTGGCGATGCGGCTTTCGCACGCGGTGGTGAAGGCGAGGCCGTAACCGAGCGGGGTCCCGGCGGGAACCGTCTTCAACATCACGATGCGCGAATGCAGAGACATTACCGGACGCGTGTCGAACGGCTCGAGCCTCGGCGAAAGCGCGTCGCGCTTCAGGCCGTACATCGCGGCCCCCACGCGCGCCAGATTGCCGTGCGATTGCGGATAAGCGTGAACTCCCGCGCTGTTGGCCATGTGCCGCCACGAAGGATCAAAGCCGAGATTGCGTAAAATCTCGACCGCCTCCTCGTATCGCGCGATCTGTCGCTCGGTATAGTCGGTCGTGGCGCTGTCCGCCGCCGCGAAATGAGTCATCACGCCGTCGAGCCTGACGCTGTCGAATCGCCCGAGAGCGCGCGCGAACTCCGCGAGTTCATCGAGTCTGACTCCGAGCCTGCCCATTCCCGTGTCAACCTTGAGATGGAAATTGACAATCCGGCCCAGCGCGCCGGCGCGCGCGTTCAACTCTTCGGCCTGATCGAGTCGATAGACCGCCGGAGTCAGGTCACGCTCGATCAGATCGTCTGCCTGCCCGCGCCAAAATCCGCCGAGGAGGAAGATCGGGCGAGCGATTCCCGCCCGGCGCAGTTCAATTCCCTCCTCGACCAGCGCTACGCCCAACCAATTGGCGTTGATCTCTTCAAGCGCTCGAGCGCACTCGACCGCGCCGTGGCCGTAAGCGTTCGCTTTGACCACGGCCATCAATTGCGCGGGAGCGCTGAGATGATTCCTGATCGTGAGGTAATTGTGTTTGAGGGCGGACAATGAAATCTCCGCCCACGTTGGCCGTTGTTGATCCATTACGATGTATTAGGCCTGTTCCCGGTACTTGTCCTCGAATCGAGTGAGCTGTTTGAGAAAGATAAGTTCGACGCTGCCAATCGGGCCGTTGCGCTGCTTGCCGATGATGATCTCGGCGATGTTCTGCTTTTCAGTTTCGGGCTTGTAGACCTCTTCGCGGTAGATGAACATCACGACGTCTGCGTCCTGCTCTATACTATTGTGAACAAAGAAGTTATCGGCCACAAAATTGTGTACTCCCTGCACAGTCAAATCATAAACATCAGTTTCGCCATCAGGCTCGATAGAAACAATCTTATCCCAGTAAATATCACTCTGAGTGAGTTTGGTCAGGGCTTCCAGGCCGATAGCTTGCGCGATACGCGCGGCGCGGTCGCGACTCATATTCTGGCTACGAATTGTGCTGAAGTGTGGAATTTTGCAAAGAGCCCTCTGTATTTGCTCTGCGGTCATATTCTGTTGCCGCATTGCAGGCAAAACAGTTACTGACCACACCTCGCGCGGCAAAACATCCCGATTAGTCTTGGATGGGCGGCCAATCAAAGATTCAGCAATACTTGACAGATGTGTAGCTTTGCTCGCTCCTACCGCTCCAATGCCCGTAATAAACTTTTCAAGATCAGGCTTGCCGCTGACAGCAATATGGTACTGATCGCGCCCCTTGTCATATTGCGAATGACGAGAGATCGTAGCATTGATTCCCAGCCGTAAAAGCAGTGATTGCACCCCCGAAACCAGATCTATGCTGCTTGACGCGTAGTAGATGCTTGGGTAATGCAGCGCCCCATGATCTTTAATGCGCCCATCCGTCGCCCACAGGTGGCGTAGAAACACACTGATCGCCGCCGCCGGCTGCTCGAAGACTTTCGCCGGAATGCGCTTCTCATAAGACCGCAGCCCCCAAACGCCGAGATCGCTTAACCAATCTGTAATGGCGCTGTGAACATTATGCGTGTGGTGGCGCGTCGAAGTGAGATAAACCTGATACCACTTGCGCTCCTGATTGATGCGCGGCTTGACCTCACCGCCGAAGACTTTCAGCGCCAACTCGGCGACGATCTCGGCGAGGTCTTTCTCTCGCGTGGTGTATTGGATTACGTGGCGCGGCAGTGTACAGCCGTCGCCGATGAGATGACCGAGTAACGCCAGCTCATCATCCGACATGCTCTGCCGAGCAGGGTTTTCTATAACGCGAGGAAGCGCCAGATGTTCACCGACCGTCAATTCATCAAGCCGCTTCCAGCCCGCGAACGCTCTGAACTTATGATTCGCCGTCGCGCGAATTGTGCGCCCCAATCTGGTAGTCAATCGGAACAGCGGCTTGACGCCAGTAGCAAAAGCCCGGCTGACGACCGCAGGTTCGAGCCTGAAATTCGCTTCGTTCAAAGCCCACACTTTGAAACCTGATCTACCGGCAAGATCGCGAATAGGGGTTTGCGCGCCACTGTCGGCCATCGTTACCAGGCTTTCGCCAGCAAGGCACCCCGACTCCCTCAAATCCGAGAGTTGCGGTTTGTGGCTGCCCGTGCGCGTCTCGGGCGCGCGTGAAAGCTGTGAGAGCGCGATCAGCGGCACGTTCAATTCCTTCGCCAGCATCTTCAGTTCGCGCGAAATCTGCGAGACCTCCTGTTGGCGCGATTCGTTTCGCCCGCGACCGCTCATCAACTGCAGGTAGTCGATTATCAACAGGTCGAGCGCTTTCTGTTCGTTCTTCAGCCGCCGCGCCTTGGCGCGCATTTCGAGCACGGACATGCCGGGCGTGTCGTCGAGGTAGATTTTGGTTTCGGCCAATTCCCCGACGCCCACGGCCAGACGCCGCCATTCGTCCTTGCTCAAATAGCCGCTGCGCAAACGGTGAGCGTCAACTCGCGCCTGCGAACAAAGCAGACGGTTAACCAATTGTTCGTTGCTCATTTCGAGAGAGAAGACGCCGACCACCGCCTTCTCCCCGTTGTACTGCGGGCGCATGGCGGCGTTCTGCGCGATGTTAAGGCTGAAGGCCGTATTGTGAACGCAGATGTCGTTGGCGACAAAGTTGTGCGTTTCCGGTACGGTCAGGTCATAAACTTGTTTATCGCCTATATATTCGATCGAGACTATTTCATCCCAGTAAACATCGTTTTCCGCCGATTCCCAGCCCGCGAATGAAAATGCCGGTTCCCGACCTGCGGACGCGGGCCCCAGCATAAAGTCCATGTCATTACCCAAATCTTTCGCGCGTTGCGCGAATCTATTATTCGTCGCGGAGCGACGAAATGAAGTTAGCCGTGGGTTTAAACCCACGGTTGAGGAGTGAAATTGTCCCGCGTCGCGGAGCGACGATTGATCGTAGGCGACCGATGAAGGAAACTCAATCGTCGCTGACGCGACTAGGAGCGTTTTATCGGCTTTCCGCGCGTTAAAACGCGCGGCTAAATTCATGTCGTCGCTCCGCGACGAAGAAAATGATTTCGCATCCGTGATTTCCAATCGCCATGATTGACGGCCCGTGGCTTCATCATCCGAAGGGCCTTTGCTCAGTTTTGCTATTACGCCGAAACGGAGCAAAAGATGCTGCACTTGTCGCGCATGACGCTCACTGATAGTTGAGTATCTGGTCTTGGCGTCCTGCCCTTGCGCCAGAGGCGCCTCGGCGCTCATATCAAACAGAGCCCTGAGAAAATACGCGAGTTGCGGCCTTGCAAGTTGAAAAACTATGGGAGGGATAAGTCCGTCACGCGAGGCGCGAGCCAATGACTCTAGTTCGTCATCACGCAATCGTTGCGCGCCGAAAACATTTATCCGACGTGGGACGGCTATATGATCGCCGACTTCCAATTCCGCCAGTTTCCGCCAGCCGTCAATCGTTAGATAAGGATGCGAAAGCGTGGAATCGACGTACCTGCCAAGCCGCGTCGTCACTCGATAAACAGGCTTGATCCCATCGTCAATAAAGGCGTCTGGACGTGTCAACCTGAATTTGAAATCATCGCCGAGCGTCAGCAACGCGGCTTCGCGCCGCAGGTATATTTCCTCAATCGTTGCGACACTGCCGTCGGCCAGCGTGATCTCGGAATCAGCAGCCACGCACTTTCCCATACTCGGTCTGGCCGCGATGATGATCAGGTCGCCGCGCTGCAAGCCCGAGGTCATGTAATCGAGGTCGGCGAAGCCGGTGGCGAGGCCGGTGATCAATTGCTCGCGCCCGGCGGTCTCTTCGATGACCGTGAGCTGGCGCGTGGCGACGTCGCCGATGTGGACGAAGCCCTGTTTGATGCGGTCTTCGCCGATTGCGAGGATCAGGCTCTCGGCCTTGTCCAGAATCACTTCCGGCTCCTCTTCGTCGTCGAAGGCCATGGCCATGATCTGGTTGGCCGAGGTGATCAGACGGCGCAGCATCGATTTGCCTTTGACGAGTTCGACGTAATTTTCGATGTTGGAAAAACGCGGGACCCCGTCGAAGAGGGCGGCGATGTATGCGGGGCCGCCGACCTGCTCCAGTTCGCCGGCGCGGCGCAACTCCTCCTGCAGCGTCAGGGGGTCAATCGCCTGGCCGCGTTGGTAGAGCGCGATCATCTTCTCGTATATGCGCCGGTTCGAGCCGATGAAAAAATCTTCTGGCTTCAGATTCTCCGCCGCCTGATTGATCGCCATGTTGTCGAGCAGCACCACGCCGAGGATCAGGCGTTCGGCCTCGATGCTGGAGGGCAGAGCCTTGTCGAGGGTGAAGTCTCCGTTCGATCCTTGCTTCGCCATATTTGGATGAACCTTGTAAGTCCTGGTCTCATAACGGGGGTTTTGAGGACACCTGCGCCCTAAGGGACAAAATCGAATTCAAACCTTGAGAAGTTACTTTTGAACGAGAAAAACGGCGGGGCGTTGAACTCAGGTTCTCCGCCCCACCGTCATCTTATGCAGGGGAAAGCGCAGGTCAAGGTCGCTAACCGCGCTCTCCGTTTATGTGATGACCCTGTTGGGGAAATAATTTTATTGGCGCCTGGCGCCAACTACTTCGCCGCTTCTTCGTTCTTGACCACGACTTTGACGCTGGTCGTGACTTCGCGGTGAAGTTTAATTGGCGCCTCGAATTCGCCCGGCTCCTTGATCGGTTCTTTCAAGAGCACACGGCGGCGGTCGATCTCGTAGCCTTTAGCGGCGAGAGCTTCGGCGATGTCCATCGAGGTGACCGAGCCGTAAAGGACGCCATGCTCGCCGACCTTGCGCGCGAATTCGAGCGTGACCTCTTTGAGCAGATTGGCCTGCTGCGTCGCAGTGTCGCGTTCGACGGCCTCTTTTTTGAGGAGGTTTTTGCGCTGCAATTCGATCTGCTTCTTGTTGCCGGGCGTGGCCTGGATGGCCAGCCCGCGCGGCAACAGATAGTTTCGCCCGTATCCCGGCTTTACCTTAACGAGATCGCCGCGCGCGCCCAGGTTGTCAACGTCTTCTTTCAATAAAAGCTCCATCAATGGCATAAATCAGACTCCTGCGGAAAATCGTTTGGAATTCGCCTTCAGGCGATACGGCTCGATGAACCGGAGCGCCCGAAGGCGGAACTCCAAGCATTAGAACTTCGTGAAAGGCAAGAGCGCGATGGTGCGCGCGCGCTTGATCGCCTCGACGAGTTTGCGCTGCTGCTGCGATGTGACGCCGGTCAGGCGTCGCGGCATGATCTTGCCGTTTTCGGCGATGAACGATTGCAACAGTTTCACATCCTTGTAATCAATGTAATCGATCTTTTCGGCGGAGAGTCGCGAAATACGGCGGCGGCGGCTTCCACCCCGCGGCATGCGCGCCGTTTTAGCGCCTCTCTCTTCGGTTTCCATTTCAGCCATAACTCTTCCTCGATTGTGTGTTCTGGGTCCGGCGCCGCGCGCTTACGCGCGGCTGACCAATTATACAGACGCGCCGCGCGGCGCCTTTTAAACATCTTCCATCAACTCTTCGTCATCGATATCGATATCGAAGTCATCATCGGGGCTGCGCGGCGTAAGCGAGACTTTACGCTTCGATTTCAACTTCTCGGCGCGCTTCAAGGCCTCGTCGGTGCGCACGGTAAGGTGACGGATGACGAAATCAGTCACGCGCAGACGGCGTTCGACTTCGGCGATCTCCTGCCCGCTACCCTCAAGGTAAACGAAAGTGTAGACGCCTTCGTCGAATTTCCCGATGCGATAAGCGAGTTTGCGGCGTCCCCAATTGTCTATTTTGGTGATCTTGCCGCCGCGGCCGGTGATGATCTGTTCGATCTGGGAATTGAGTTTGGAGAGATCATCGTCGGCGGTATTCGGCGCCACGATGAATGCGACTTCGTATGTTCTCAACGCTATTCCTCCTTACGGATGTTGCTGAAACAGCCCGGCGCGCCATGGTCGCCGAGCAAGGAGATAATTGAGAGCAGGAGAGCGAGGGAGCGGGAGAGCGAGAGAAGGAGAGAACGAGAGAAGGAAAGACAAGAAGATAGCCGGTATTCGACGCCGCAACTCTCTTTGTCTATCACTCTCCCACTCTCTCGCTCCCTCGCTCTCCCTCTCCCTAGCTCACTCGCTCCCGTCTTCAATTATATTTCGACATCGCGTTAGCGACGCCGATTGTCAAAACAGCTTCGACCGCGTCAGCCGCCCGCGCCACTATTTGGGCGAGCTCGTCACGATCTTTTTTTGGGAATTCTGACAGGACGAAATCCGCCCCGTCGTTTATGGGATGGTCGGGGGCGATGCCCAACCGCGCACGCGGAAAATCCTGCGCTCCCAATTTCTCAATGATCGATTTCAACCCCTTCTGGCCGCCTGCGCTCCCTTGGGCGCGAATGCGAATTTTGCCGAAGGGCAACGCCAGGTCATCGCTAACGACGAGGATCAAAGAGTTCTCTCCGATCTCGTACTTTTTTTTCAGCGCGACGGCCGCGACTCCGCTCAAATTCATGAAGGTTTGCGGCTTGACCAGCAGAGCCTCCTCCCCTCCGATTGTCGTGCGGGCTGTCAAAGCATGACATTCAGGGGCTTTGATCTCCTTCCCCGCGCGACGCGCCAACTCATCGACGACCATGAAACCGCAGTTGTGGCGCGTCCATTCGTATTTCTGGCCAGGATTGCCTAAGCCAACGACCAACCACATAGCGCTGAAGATCAAGGATGGTAGATAAAAGATAGAAGATTGAGAATTGAGGGTTGAGGCTGTTGTTCGATCCTCAATCCTCGATCTTCGATTCTCGATCTTCCGATTACTCCGCCTCTTCGCCCTTGCCCTTCTTGATCACTTCAGGCTCGGCGGCGGCTTCAGGAGTGACCTCCGGCGCCGGCTCTTCGGCGCGCGGCGCGGTGACCGTGACGATCATAGTCTCAGGGTCGTCCAGGACTTCGATCTTGCTGTCGAGTTTCAGATCGCCGACCTTGATTTTGTCACCGATGCTCATTGGCGTTACGTCGACTTCGACGAACGAAGGCAAATCCCCTGGGAGGCAGCGGACTTCGAGCGAGTGCGTCACCACTTCAAGGACGCCGCCGAGGGTCTTGACGCCTTCGGCTTCGCCCACGATTCTGATCGGCGTCTCGAATTTGGACTTTTCGGTCAGCGAAATCCGCATCAAGTCCATGTGAATCAATGTTCCCTTCACCGGATCGACCTGCATATCGGCGATCTTTACCGGAGTCGCGGCGCCGTCGACGCTGAGTGTGAAGATCACGTTGCGGCCGTGGCCGCGTAGAAGCGCCGCGAATTCGCGTTTGACGATGTTCGCGCTCGCCGTTTCCTTTCCGCCGCCATAGACGGTGATCGGAATGAGGCCTTGCGCGCGCTGGCGGCGCGAAGCGTTCTTTCCGCGCTCACTGCGGGGTTTCGCTTCCAGAGAAATGTTCCTATCGAGACTCATTGTTTCAACTCCAACTATAAACTCTTTGGACTCTATAAAAACTCAGATGAAGAGCCTGCTCACTGAGGACTCTTCGTGAATTGATTTAATCGCTTCGGCCAGCAGCGGGGCGATGGTCAAGTATTTAAAAAGCGGCGCCTGACAACCATCATTGACGGGCAGCGTATTGGTCATGACCACTTTTTCGAGCGGAGAGTTTTTGATCCGCTCGATCGCGTTTCCCGAGAGAACCGCGTGAACACAACTGGTCAGAATCCGATTGGCGCCCTTCTTGGCCACGGCTTCGGCGACCTTGGTCAACGTGCCGGCCGTGTCGACCATGTCATCGACGACCAGAGCGTTGCGGCCCTCGACGTTGCCGACGACGTTCATCACTTCCGCCTCGGCATGGCTGGGCTGCGATTTTTCGCGTCGCTTATCGACGATGGCGAAATCGGCGTTGAGCCGTTTGGCGTAAGCCCGCGCCCTTTCGGCGCCGCCCGGGTCCGGCGCGACGACGACCAAGTCGTCTATCGGGTTCTTCATAAAATAATCGACTATCAGGGGTGCCGCGAAGAGGTGATCCACCGGGATATCGAAGAAACCCTGAATTTGCTGCGTGTGCAGATCTACAGTCAAGACACGATTGGCGCCGGCGGTAGTGATCAGGTTCGCGACCAACCGGGCAGAGATCGGAATGCGCGGCTTGTCCTTCTTATCGCCGCGCGCGTAACCGTAATAAGGGATCACGGCGGTGATGCGGTCAGCCGATGAACGCCTGAAGGCGTCGATCATGATCAGCAACTCCATCAGGTTCGCATCGACCGGAGGGCAGGTCGGCTGCACGATGAAAACGTCGCCGCCACGCACATTCTCCAATATCTGAAAGTTGAACTCGCCGTCGGGAAAGCGCGTTGTGTTCGCGCGGCCAAGCTCGATTCCGAGATACTGGCAAATCTCCTCGGCCAATAGGCGATGGGCGTTGCCTGAGAATATCTGAAGGCTGTTCACGGATCTCTATTCATATGGCTGGGGAGGTAGGATTCGAACCTACGAATGGCGGCTCCAAAGGCCGCTGCCTTACCACTTGGCGACTCCCCAGCAAACTTTTAACCGTGCCAGTAGCGCGGCGCCATGAGGGGGGCGTCGATTATTGCGTCATTCCCTCCCTCACGGCCAGGCTACTGACACCGAAGCGATTAGAGCGGAAATCTTAAAATGCGATGCGCGAGCCGTTGGCGGCTTCAAGCGCCCGCTACTGATCCAGCAATCGAAGATATTCTGTCCGACCAAGCGTGCGCGCCCGCAGGCTGCGCCAGCCGGTTGCTCTCAAGTCGTCTTCCGCGCGCGCGCGCGCCTCGGCGCTGTCAAAGATCGCAAAGATCGTCGAGCCGCTGCCCGACATTAAAACGCCGCATGCGCCAACCTGCTTCAACCGTCGCTTGACCTCGACGAGCGCCGGATGCCGGGCGAACACCGGATTTTCAAGGTCGTTGACTAACGGAACAGGAGCGCCCGGCCTTGCTATAGCGGCGTAAGCGGCCTCAAAGGAAAGAGGCATCTTAATTACGGGCTCCTGCTTTGTCAACTCGGGGGACAGATTGGCATAGGCGTCGCGCGTCGGAACCGCTATCCCGGAGTTCACCAGCAGCAAAAACTCTTCATTGATGTCCGCCAGCGGATATACTTCATCGCCGCGCCCCACACCCAAACAAGTGCCGCCGATCAGGAAGAAAGGCGCGTCGGCGCCCAGTTTCGCCGCCAAGCCGAACAGATCGCGCGGCTCGACCTGAACATTCCAGAGTTTTTGCAGCGCAAGCAAAGTCACGGCCGCGTTGCCGCTGCCCCCGCCCAGACCGGCCGCGACCGGCAGTTGTTTGGCGATCCGGATGCGAACGCCAAGGCCCGCGCCAGTGAAATCGCTCAGCAATTTCGCCGCGCGGTAAGCCAGGTTCGTCTCATCACATGGAACCTCGGGATGGTCGCAATGGACGGCGATTCCCTGCCCGGTCAATTCGAAGGTCAATTCATCGGCGACGCTAACGGTCTGCAGCAGTGTGCGAACCTCGTGATAGCCGTCCGGACGCTTGCCCAGAATCTCGAGCGTCCAGTTTATTTTGGCAAAGGAGGGAAGAGTGAGTATCATCGCGCGTCTTTGAGCTTGCCTCTCAGCCGCGCGATCTCATCAGCCTCGACCGAATATTCCAAGGCCTTCTCCCACTGTTTGCGGGCTTCGGCCAGGCGCCCCGCCTCGCGCAACACGTCGCCGAGGTGTTCGTGGATGGTCGGATTTCTGTTGGAATAGATCGTGGCTTTTTCCAGGTATTGGCGGGCCTTCTCGATGTCGCCCAACTTGAAATGAGTCCAGCCCAGACTGTCGAGGAAGCTCGCCTGGGTCGGGTCAATCGCGACCGCCTGCTCGATCAACTTCAGCGCCTCACCGTAGCCGACGCCGCGCTCGACCATGAAATAGCCGAGGTTGTTGAGCGCGGTGGCGTTGTCCGGCTCGCGTTTGAGCAATTCGCGGAGGGTCTTCTCCGAAGCCTCGTGTTTGCCGGCCCGATCCAGGATCGAGCTGAGCTGGATCAGCGCCTGCGGGTCATCCGGGTTGAGTTCGAGGGCCTTGCGGGCCGATTTTTCCGCCTCGTTCAACTCGCCCGACTGCATCTGCACGCCGGAGAGGATGACGTAAACGCCAGCGTCATCGGTCGCGCTGTCGGCGCCGCCTCTGATCATCGAACGCAACAGGTCGGCGCTTTCCTTGAAGAGCTTCGACTCTCCGAGGATTACAGCTTCGGTGAATTTCAGCGCGCGGTCTTCGGGACGAGCGCGCGCGGCGGCGCGCGCCATTTCCAGCGCCTCGCGGAATTTGCCTTCTTCACGCAACGATTCGATGGTGATCAGGTCGAGCAGCGGGTTGCTGTCGTCGAGCGCGCGCCGCGTCTTCGCCAGCACGCTCTGCAACTCCGCCTGAGAGCCTGACCTCCGAAGGACGCGAACCAGGCGATTGACCACTTCGCCAAACAGCGACGAATTGGCCGGCGATTGCGCGGCCTTGCCCAAAAGCTCATCGAAGACTTGCTGGTATTGCGCGATCGCCTCTTCGTTGCGCCCGGCCTCTTCGTACGTCTGCGCGAGTTCGAGCGCCAGATCCATGCGCGCGCCCTCATCGGATTTGGAAACCCCGGCCTTGAGCGTCGCGATGGCGGCCGAGCGCTGGTTCGCCCTTCTCTGCGCGACGGCGAGCAATCCGACGGCGCTCGAGTTCGACGGGTCGAGCGCCACATAGTCACTCAATATCTTGATCGCCTCGACGTAATCGCCGGCGCGGATCAGAGCGGAACCGTAGCCGACCATCAGCGCCGGGCTGGCGGATGATTTCATGAGGCGCTTGTAAACTCGCAACTCTTCGCCGTCGCGAGCGGCCACGCGCAGAATGCCTATCAGGTTGCGCGCGTAATCGTTCGATTCAGGATCGGATTCGTAGGCGCGGCAGGCGGCCAATATAGCCTCTCCATTATTCCCGCGACTCAGATAGAGCCGCGAGAGTTGGTAGTAGGCCTGATCGCTGGAGAGATCGCTGTTCATCACCGAGTTGTAAAAGAGCGTGTCATTCGGGATGGGCGCGCTGGCCCATTTCTCCAACGCGCGAATTTGCCTCTCGGTGTCGTTTTTCGACTTATACAACTCAGCCAGCATCGCCCAGGCCTCGGCGTTTCCGGGATCGAGTTCCGCCACTTTTTCGTAAGCGCGAATCGCCTGCTCGACGAGCGACGGCCGCCAATTGCGTTCTATCCTGACCGAATAGACATGCAAGCGCGCGAGCAGCAGATGGGCGTCCGCGCAATCGGGATCAAGCTTCAAGGCCTCACGCGCCTCGGCTTCGGCGAGGTCCCGGCGCGACTGAAAGAAGAAGTAAAGCTCGCCGAGGTCGACGTGCGGATCGGCCGCGGCAGGGTCAAGTTGAATTGTCTCCTTGTACGCTTTGATGGCTTCATCGAGCAGGCGCGCCGGATTGCGCAACCGTTGAATTTCACCTTTCAACCGCCGGGCTTCGATGAACCGCACATACGCCTGCCGGCGCGTCGCATCAGCAGTCTCTTTCTGCTCATTCTGCCCATTCTGTTGAATGGTCGGCGCCCCGGGCGCCGGAGCTGACGGCGCAGCGGATGATGGTTGAGCCGGGGGATTCTGCTCCTGGCCCAGCCGTGGTCCCCCCGACGCGGAAATGACAGCCAACACAATGAAGAGAACCGCGGCGCCCAATTTTTTGGATTTCATCATTGAACTACTTTTTACTCTTCAGAAAATCCCCGGGAGCGTCATGAATGGGAATGATCAAGACCTATAAGTTCCATTGATGGCGCTCCCGGGGCGATTTTCATGGTTTCATCGTATGAACGATTTAGGCCTGCGCGTTTGCGGCGGCGGCGATGGCGCGCTCCCATTCGCCGCGGCGGGGGAACGCAGTGTAAAAAAGCAGCAGCAGACTGACCAGGCAAAGAATCAGACTATACCGATAATCGCCCGTCAACAGGTAAAACATGAATCCCACAATCGCCACTATTTCGGAGAGGGCGGCGCAAACAATGGTCATCTGCAGCAGCCGGCTGAGCGTGGCGGGCACTCCGTTCCGCGTCGCCATTCCCATAACCAGCGCCGAAATCCAGACGCGCCGCAAAACGATCACGCTCATAGCGAGAACGATCACGACGACTGGGATGATGGAATTGAACCTTTCACTTCCTGGCAGAATCTCCGGCGGCTTGATAAAACGCCCGATTAGCGCGAAAACGCCTACGGACACGCAAAACGCGAAGACTATTATCGAAGCGACCTTGAGACGCTCACCGATGACCCTCTGATGTTCGACTGAAATGTATTGCATATTTTAGTTGGCGCCGGTCTTGAGGGCGCCGTTTTCGATGATCAGATCGTCCTTCGTTCCAGATTTGCGGTCGGGCCCGTATGAAATCAAGCGATAGCTCGTAGCCGAGCCCTGATATTCAAGCTCTTTTCCCCAGAGGTCGACCCGTTGCGGAGATTTCACATAGCGCGGCGAAAGGAAATCGAGCAGTTCGGTGATCCGATCCGACTCCACGAATCGGCCGCGCTCGCTCTTATACGCGCCCAGCCCGTCGGCGATCTGTCGCAACATGTCGTTTGTCCGCCGAACCTTCTCGCGCCGCAGGGCCTCTTCGATCAGTTCGAAAGATTCCCACTGCCCGGAGCCCAGACGCGCCTCGGCGATGCGCCAGCCGTCTTTGCCCTTCGTGATGCGAAAAGCTGTTTCGATCTGAGCTTCGACAATCATCCCCCCTCCGCCGACGCCGGCCGAAATATTTTTGATCCGCACTTGGTCCTGGTTGAGATTCGCTCCCGCAATGTTTTGAATCAGTTCGCGCGCCTGCCTGACGCTGATATCGTCAGCCGCGGCGCCCAACCAGAATGCGCCGCCAATTAGCGGGAGCGCGCCCATTGCGAAGAGGGAGAGACGCCCGGACTTGATTTGCAGTTTCATAGGAAAACCTTTGCCTTTTTCGCGCCGCTGTTTAGCGCGCCACACAAAATGAAGCCGCTAATGATGTTCGCATACCTAAAAAAATTTGTGTAGTGATAAGCCTCATGGCCGACCCGCCGTCATAACCGCCTCCGTCATCCTCGTCACAGCCAACATTAAGCCGACGTCATGAACACGCAAAATGCGCGCGCCTCGCAAAACGCCGATGACGATAGTCGCCGCTGTGCCCGCGACGCGCTCGCGCAGGTCGTCGCGCGCTGCGCCGGAGAGCGACTTATCCAGCGCGCGTTTGATAAAAGATTTGCGCGAGGTTCCGAGCAAAACGGGCAGGCTGAATTCGGTCACGACGCGATCGAGATTGTCGATCAATTGCAGGTTCTGTTCGGGGGTCTTGCCGAACCCGATGCCGGGGTCGAGGATGATCCGCTCCCGAGGCGCTCCGCGACGGAGCGCCTCCTCGATCGACCGCCGCAGTCCGCTGATCACCTCGGCGAAGACGTCATCGACGGGCGGCGCCTGATGCATCATTCCGGGCGCGCCGCGCGAATGCATCAACACCAGCGCGGCGCCCGTCTCCGCCACGACCTCGGCCACGGCGGGGTCGAACCTGAGTCCGCTGACGTCATTGATGATCTCCGCCCCCGCCCGAAGCGCGGCTCGCGCGACCTCGCTCTTCGTCGTATCGACGGAGAGCGGAATCCGCAACCGTCCCCGCAACGCTTCAATCACGGGCATTACGCGGTCCATCTCTTCTTCGACGGGCGCCGGCTTCGATCCGGGCCTGGTCGATTCGCCCCCGATGTCCAGAATGTCCGCTCCCTCGGCTTCGATCTCGAAGGCGCGCGCGACCGCGCTTTCAAGATCGGCATACTTCCCGCCGTCCGAGAAAGAATCGGGCGTCACATTGAGCGCGCCCATCACCAGGACGCGCGATTCGAGATCGAGAGTCGAACGGATCAGTTTCATTGCGGATTGCGGATAGAAGGAGGGGAGTGGGGAGTATGGAAAGGGAAATGGGTCAAAGAAATTATCACCCGATTCCCCACTCCCTACTCCCCACTCCCCTCCTTCACAAGAATGACTTCATCGCCGCGACGGGCATTGATGAATTTAGCCGCTGAGCGGCGCCAGAGCGCGATCTCCCAGAAACCCGCGCTGCCAAGATAGGCGAACAGATCATCCCGACCAGTCGCCTCGGCGAAATATGCGTTGAATCGCCTGACATCGCGTTCTCCGATATGGATCTTCGTTGACGGCGCGATCTCATCGGGCTTCAACTCGGCCTCGGTGAAATTAGTGACGCAGTTGCCGAAGCGGTCGATGTGAATAACGCATCCTTCGATCATCTCCCGCGTATCGATCCATCCAGGGCGCAGGCCAGAGCGCAGGCCAGAGCGCAGGCCAGGGCGCGGGCGCGGGATTTCAAACCTCACGTAATCATCGATCTCGGCGCCGATATCTTCCGGCCTCGCTCCGCGGGCGATGTGGGCGGCGACGGGAGCGAACACGTCGCGCCCGTGAAAGGTGGCGCTGACCGGATGGCGGAAGTACCGGTCGTCCGTGACGTGAAAAACGCGTAGATTCGATTCGCGAGCGTAAACGAAGCTGAAGACGCCATTGTCAGGCCCGACAAAAAAATATCCGCCGGCGTCGGCGATAATCGCGCGGCGCGACGAACCCACGCCAGGATCAACCACCACGACGTGGACCGTCCCGGAGGGAAAATTGTGATAGCACGCGCCGAGCGTAAATGCGGCCGACTGAATGTCATGCGCCGCCACGTCATGAGTGATGTCAATGATCGGGATCTCAGGGATGATCGTGAGGATGACGCCTTTTACCGCGGGAACAAAGTAGTCGCTGAGGCCGAAATCGGTGAGAAGGGTGATCATAAAACAGTGAGGAGTGGGGAATAAGGAATGGGGAGTGGGCGGTAAATTGTCGCCGCCACTCCCCATTCCCTATTCCCCATTCCCCACTCCCTACTAATCTCTGGTTCGCGCCGGCGCCGCGGTGCGAATCAGGATTTCGGTTCCCGGCTCGAGAACCAGCTCTTTTCCGCCCTGGACGAAGACCGACCCGGCGCCGACTCCGGCGCCAAGGATCGCGCCGATGGCCGCGCCTTTACCGCCGCCCGCAATGCCGCCAATGATCGCGCCGAGCGCGCCCCCGGCGACGCCGCGGGTCGCGGTGTCCTTAGTCCGGCTGCCGGTTTCGACGTTGCCTTCCTCGTCAACGGTCTTGACGGTCTCGCTCTGGTAGACCCTCACGACCTGACCGGCGAATCGGCTGCCGCTGCCGTCTCGCAACCGGATCGTGTCGAAGGCCAGCGACATCTCGGTTTTACCCGTGGCCTTGCCAGACTTATTGAGCGCGCCGATGTGGCCTTCGACGACCGCTTCGGCGTAATCGCTCGGATCTAGCACGACGGCAGTGAATTTATCGCCTTCCCTGTTCGTCTTCGTGCTGATCTCCGAGTTGAGACGGATCTTCATCTCCACGCCGTCAGGAACGATTGGGCGTTTGGAAAACTTGTCATCAGGACCCGGGCCATTGTCGCGATTGTCGCGATCGGCGTTGCGGTCGCGATCAGCGTCGCGATCACGATCAGCGTTGCGGTCGCGGTCAGCGTCGCGATCATTGTCGCGCGAACGGGGCGGAGGGCCCTGGTTTACGGGAGCAGGCGGAGGCTCCGGAGGGTTGTTCGCGTTGACTGCGGCGATAACCACACTGCGCAGGTTCGACGGGATGGAGACAGTGAACGGCCGTCCGTAGAATCCGTCGTTATACCCGAGTTCGAAACCGGTGCGGTAAGACTCCTCGAATTCCGCCTTCGTGCCCATGCGGGCCTCGTAGCCGCGGTCGGCGCGGTTGTAAGCGTCGCTGTTCGAAAACTCGCGCGGCTGGCTCTCGTTGAAATCGCTCTTGCCTTTCGTGAAGCCGTCTTCATAACCGGCGCGGTAGCCGTGCTGATAGGCGAAGCGGTAAGTAGCCGGATCATTCGTGACGATCTTCGGTCGCGATTGCGGCGGCTGCGCCGCCGCGCTGATGAATGTTCCTATCAAGGCCACATTCAAAGCGAACCCGAACGCCGCGAGTGTCACTGCCTTACGAACAAAGCCTGCGTTCATACTTTCCTCCTTACTGCGGTTGACACAACAATGGTCAGGGGACCAGTGAGGGCGCCTCAATTTCTACACCATCGCGAGGCTCAACACAAGCATTGATTTGAGGTATTCTTAGCTTATAAACTCGTATGTTTAAAGATTCCAACAGACCGGGGTTGAATTGAATATTATATGAGCGTCAAAAGGATTTATTTAGACAATAGCGCATCGACTCGCGTTGACGATGAAGTCGCGCGGGCCATGACGCCCTACTTCACCGAAGTTTACGGCAACGCCTCATCCACGCATCAATACGGACAGCAGGCGAAACAGGCCATCGAGGAGGCCCGAGGGCAGGTCGCCCTGCTGCTCAACGCCGACAAGACCGAGATCACTTTTCTTTCGGGCGGCACCGAGTCGGACAACCTGGCGATCAAAGGCGTCGCTGAGGCGTACAAAGAGAAGGGCCATCACATCATCACCTCGCAGATTGAACACCCTGCGGTCCTGGCCGCGTGCGGGCGCCTCGAAAAAGACGGCTGGCGCGTAACTTACCTGCCCGTTTACCGTGAAGGCGTCGTGCGGGTCGAAGACGTCCGCGAGGCGTTGACCGGCGAGACTGTCCTGGTCACCGTCATGCACGCAAACAACGAGATCGGCACGATCCAGCCGCTCAAGGAGATCGTCGCGTTGATCAAAGAACGCCGCGACGCGGGGCAGAAAAATCTCTACCTGCACACCGACGCCGTGCAGTCGGTCGGAAAGATCCCGGTCGATGTGAAGGAGCTCGGCGTCGACCTGCTGACGCTCACCGCGCACAAGATTTACGGGCCGAAAGGCGTCGGGGTCCTGTACATCCGCCGGGGCCTGCGCGTCGCTTCACAGATGCACGGGGGCCATCACGAGCGCGATCGCCGCGCCGGCACCGAGAGCGTTCCGCTCATTGTCGGAATGGGCATGGCCGCTGAGCTCGCCAGGCTCAATCTGGCAGAGCGGATGAAACACGCCGCGGAGCTGCGCGATTACCTGGAAGAGGAACTGTTCAAACGCATCCCGAATATTTCGCGCAACGGCGACCCGGAGCGCCGCGTTCCAAACATCGCCAATCTCAATTTCGAACATGTCGAAGGCGAGGGCCTTCAGATATCGCTCGACCTCAAAGGCGTGGCCGTCTCGACCGGCTCGGCCTGCGCTTCCGGCTCGACCGAACCGTCACACGTGCTGATGGCCATCGGATTGCCGCGCGACTCCGGCTACGGCTCGCTCCGGTTCAGCTTCGGCAAATACAACACCAGAGAGGATGTCGATTACACGCTCGAAATCTTGCAGTCTGTGGTTGAAAAGCTGAGGAGACTTTCCCCGGCGGCGTCTAAGAAACAAACCGCCGCGTTCACAATATGTGAACAATCTTCTTGACCGGGAACGAGAAAGGGGTGAAAAATACTTTCGTATCGCCAAAGCGCTGGGGCCCGCTCCTCAGTGTCGGCGGAATTGCTCATCTAGCCGCCGTCGCTGCTGGCGAATCAGAAGCGGTTGACCAGCGCCTAAAAATCCCGGGGTTACCACTATGACAAACATAATTGTTCTTTCGATGATGCCCTTGCTTCTGTCGCTCGCTCCATCCCACTACGCGCAGGGTCTCCGCACAACTTCGTCGAATGAAGCCGTGCGGCGCGAGTTGTTGAAGATGGGCGAAGACGATCAAAAACGCCGTCAGGACATGATGGATTTGATGGACAGGCTGGCCGGCTCGGACAGCGAGAAAGTGGCGAAGAGGTGGAAGCAGGCTGTCGAGCGACAGAACGAGCTCGACAGCAGGAACCGGCAAAGGTTGGACGAGATCGTCAAAGATTATGGCTGGCCGAAAAGGAGCGTCTTCGGCGAAGAGGCGAGCGGCGTGGCGTTTCTGGTAGTTCAACACGCCGAACTCGATTACCAAAAGAAATATCTCCCTCTGATCAAAGAGGCTGTCACCCAGAAAGAAGCCCGTCGGTCCGATCTGGCGATGTTGGAAGATCGAATTCTGACCCGGGAGGGTAAGAAACAGATTTACGGCACCCAGTTCCGGCTCAATCAAAAGACCCAACTCATGGAGTTGTACCCGATCGAGGACGAAGAGAATGTTGACGTCCGGCGCGTGGGAGTGGGCCTCGAGCCGATAGCGCAATATGTGAAAAGGGCCTTCGGCATGGATTACGCGCCGCCAAAAAAGAATTAGTCTCTCTTCTGCGGCGCGTAGAATCCTTGCCGTGAACTTACCGGGCGAAATCAATAAGAATGCTTATTTTTGGCGTTTGCTCTCCTTGATTTCCCGGTCCGCTGTTTTTTCTGCGTCTTTGGCTTCATTTGAACTCAGACCAAGACCCTGAAGTGTTTGGCCGATGCTTTTACCGCCAGCCAATCCCTGCAGAATTGCGTCTGACGTAATATTCGGATTACGCGATCCCAGGTTCTTCGCGATCCTGTTGGCGGCCACGTATTGACCGAACTTCAAATTCGGATTGGTTTTGAGAGCTGCTTGATAACCGCTCCGCAATTGATTCGCGCTCATGTTCATTCCATTCGTCATCCCCGGATGGTCACGCAATTCTTTGTCAGCCCCCTTGGCGTTTTCGTTCGCGGCTCGGGCGCGAGACAACCCATCGTCAGACCGTCCGCCGGATTTCTCAGAAGCATTGCCCAGTCCCCGATCCGATCGCCCGTTCGAACGATCTGACGCGTTACCCAATCCTCCATCAACTCCTCCTGCTCCGCGACTTCCCATGCCAGGATTGCCACCGCCGCCCCCTCGCCCGCGCCCCTGGGCGTTGGCGTTCATGCAGGCGCCACAGATAAATAACAAAACCAGACCAAAACTGAGCAATCTCACCGAATGATTAGATTTCATCACATACCTCCAAGTATTATTTTTAGACTTCAATGTTGAGGGGGAAATATTTAAATCGAACCACAGAACATTGAGGCCCAGGCGATGAGCGCCGCACGAGACGCTATGCCGATCTAAGTGGTCTGATTTAGCTAGGCGTGTAATGGGGGCAATAGGGGACGGAGCGATTATACGCTTGAATGGTTTAACAGGCCAAGTCCCACATTTTGAACCGGACGACAATCAGTAAAGACCGGCTTGAAAATCATTCTCCACCGGCATAAATCTCCGCTTCGATCATAGCGACCGCGCGACCGACGTCTCCGCCGACCTCCGGCTCGCGCTCCTCCAACACCGCGCGCGTGAAGTCTTCGATCAGCGGCTGGTGAAGGTTGGCGTGTGGCGGGTGTGATTCAACTCCTTCGCCCGCCGCGGTCACGATCCGAATCTCGCCGCGATTGAGCGATGTCGTATGGATCGACCCTGCGCTGCAATAAATGTCGAGCGTATCCCGCGATTCAAACACAGCGTGCGTGACGGCGAGCGACGCCTGCGTCCCGCTTCCGAATTCGAAGCTGGCGATGCAGGTGTCTTCGACTTCTCGGTCGAACGACGCGCGCCCGATGACCGCCGAGGTTCGTTCGATCGTGCCGAACAGGTTGATCAGAATTTCAAGCCGGTGGCAGCCGAAATCCATCATCGGGCCGCCGCCCGATTTCGACTTTTCGAGCAGCCAATAACGGTCTTCGCCCGGCGCCGGATTGAATCGCTCGAAGGCGTTGATTTGCGCGATGACCGGGTTGCCGATCTCGCCCGATGAGATGATCTCCTTGACGCGTCGGATCGCGGGATAAAATCGCCGATAGTAAGCGACGCCCAGCGCCACGTCTTCGAACTCGCACGCCGCGATCATCTGTTCGCACTCGTCGGGATTCATCGCCATAGGTTTTTCGCACAGTACGCTCTTGCCCGCTCTGGCCGCGGCGACGGTCTGCTCGGCGTGCAGGTAGACCGGCGTTGCGATGTAAACGGCGTCAATCTCGTCGTCGGCGATCAACTCGCGCCAATCGCCATACCACCGCTTCGCGCCGAATTCATCCGCGAACGCCTCGGCCAGATCAACGCGAGCGCGACTCACGGCGATGAGCTCACATTCGGGAATGCTCCGCAAAGCGGGCGCGACCCGCTTGCGCGAGATGTCGCCGCATCCGATCAATCCCCATCGAAGTTTTTTCATAATTTCTTGACAAGATAGGCGCCAGACATTATCTAAATCCGCCGAAGAATACTCCATCCATAGCGTTAGCTTGGATGGAGATGAATTCGGCATCGTGGGCGCTTCGCCCACGATTAAGTTAGTTACAAGGCCTGCTAATATGCCGTAAAATATCTCCGTGATAGTCCAAAAGGCCTTCAAATATAGATTCTTCCCCTCTGATGATCAGGCGGCTCAACTCGCTAAAACCTTCGGCTGCGCTCGCTTTGTTTACAATCAGGCTTTGAACTACCGCAGCAAGGCCTGGCTGCAGGAGCAGAAATCCCTCGGCTATCACGACACCGCATTGAAACTCACCCAATGGAAACAGGAGCCTGAGAAAGCCTTTCTTTCCGGGGTCAGTTCGGTCGTCCTTCAACAATCGCTCCGCAATCTCGATACAGCTTTCACGAACTTCTTCGAGAAGCGGGCGCAATATCCGAAATTTAAATCTCGCCGTCATCGCCAATCGGCTCGCTACGCCACCAATGCCTTCACCTTTAGAGACGGGCGAATCACACTGGCAAAGCAATCCGAGCCGCTCGACATTGTTTGGAGTCGCCCGCTTCCTGATGACGCTAAAATCCTCAATCTGACGATCAGCCAGGACACAAGTGGGCGCTATTTTGTCAGCATCCTGGTTGAAACCGACGTCAAGCCGCTCAAAAAGACCAAAGCCGAAGTCGGCATAGACGTCGGTATTAAGACGCTGGCCACGACCAGCGACGGCGAGAAGATCGAAAATCCTCGCCCGCTCGTGAAGCATGAAAAGCGATTGCGGATATTTCAGCGCCGTCTGTCGCGTAAGGTCAAGGATAGTAATAATAGGGCAAAGGCCAGATTTAGAGTGGCGCGACTGCATGCCAAAATCAGTGATACCCGAAGAAATACGCTTCAGCAATTCACGACGAAGATCATCCGCGAAAACCAAGCGATCTATGTCGAAGGACTGAACGTGGCAGGGATGCTGAAAAATCATAATCTGGCCAGGCACATTGGAGACGCGGCGTTCGCCGAAATATTCCGCGAATTGGAATACAAGGCGAAATGGTATGGGAGGACCTATCTGCCATTGGAGAGGTTCTTTCCTTCGTCGAAATTGTGTTCGTCGTGTGGGCATCTGTTAGATGAATTGCCGCTATCGATTCGGGAATGGGACTGCCCGGCATGTGGAGTCCGCCATGACAGAGACATCAATGCGGCGATAAATATCAAGAAAGCAGGCCAATACCTGCTGAAGTGGATAAAAACTACCGGGTGGGACGCCCGGAAAGTCACGCCTACGAGAAATGAGCGACGGCGTTCAGCGTAGGAATCCCCCGCCATAACGCGCAAGCGTTTGGCGGTGGGAGAATGTCAATAAGAAAGCGCTTTCTTAACACTCCTATAACAACATAAATTACGTCACGTCAAAAGCGTTGCTGGGGCAGTAGAAGTAAAAATTTCAACTACTCCGAATGGCGTCGGGGTCTGCCAATGACTCTTTATGCGCTCCGACCCAGGGATCCAAAGAAGTGGAGGATTATTATGCGGCGATACCTGCTTAACCTCTTCCCCGGTCAATACTCTGTCAAATTCGAGTTGGAAAGGTTCGGTATCACACTTTTTTGCGAACGCGACGCCAATGAAGTATTTTATGACTTCGATTGCGAGCCGCCACAGGTTCGGCCGCGTTTCCGTCAATCCAATCGACAAACTCAAGGATAAGCTCGTCGCCATGAAACAACTGAAAGACCGTCTTCCTAAACAGGTGGATGAGGCGCTCAACGAACAGGCGCGCGCAGCAGAGGGCTGGGCGACCAAGGCGCGTTGGCTCTTCGCCGTCATCTTCGCCGCGTCAGCGATCTGGACATGGAACAATCCGTTGAATGCGAAATACATCTATTTGCAATTGGCCGGCGCATGGATGGTGATGGCGGCGGTCGGCGCGGTGTCGAATAAATCGCCGGACGCCAATCTGACGACGATGACGATGATCGATCTGACGATCGTTCATCTGGGGCTGGCGGCGTTTGTCTGGCGGAGACTCTTTCCTGGACTCGGCTCGGACATTTTCCTCTGCTACTTCCCGATTCTGGCGATAGCGGCCAATCGACGCCGCATGTCGGTCGCGCTCAAGGCCGCCGCTTATGCGGGCGTGGGTTACGCCGCGATCTCGCTATGGGCCGGAAGCTCTCCCTTTTTCCGCGTCACGCTGTTGTTTATGACGGCCTTCGTCTTCGTGAGGGGGTCGAGTAAGCCGAAAGACCTGGCGGTCAACATAGCAGGCAAAGCGATCGAAGAAGCCTTCGATCTCGGCGCCAGGCGGAATGAGCTTGATCTGGTCCAGAAAGCGCATCAACTCTTCCTGCCTCCGCCGATCGTCGATCTGCCGGAGATCTGGGTTTCGTCGAAACATGGCGCGGGGACTGAGACCGGCGGCGATTATTTTCACATCTTCGAGACGCCCGGCGGCCCACTCGTCGCTGCGGGCGATTTAGGCGGACGGGGTTTCGAGGCCCTCGGCGAGGTCGCCGATCTGCATCAGCGTCTGGCCAAGATAATCAGCCGCGAAACAGACCTGCCGAAGATCCTGGAAGAGTTGAACGAATATCTGCTGGAGAAATACGGGGGTCGCAGGACCTTCACCTGCGCGCTCGCCCGATGGGAAGGCGAGAAGATGCGCTATGTCAACGCGGGCCATCTGCCGATGATCCAGATGAGCAAGCCGCAGGGCGCGCAAACGATCAACCATAAACAACTGCCCGTCACTTGCGGCCCGGTCGGCGCGCAAGTCGAGGCCACTTTCACCGAATCGGTCGTCCAGTTCCCCGCCCGCGACCAACTGGTGATCTACACCGACGGCGTGTTCGCCAAGATCACCGACAGCCGCGACAAAGGCGTCAGCGAGGTCGAAGCGCTGGCCGAGAAGTTCAGCGGCGCCGAAGTCACCACGCTCTGCCATCGGATCTTCGATTGCGCGCAGCCCGGATACGATCAGAACAGGGACGACAGCACGGTCGTCGTGATCAGACGCCAATCGGTGGCCGCGGCCGCTTCCGCCTCCACTGAAGGAAAGGCCTAGTGGTAGAGCAGTAAAGGGAATAGGGAATGGGGAGTGGGGAATGGGAGAGCGCGCCTTATCCGTACTCCCCATTCCCCATTGAAGTTGATTTGGCCGAATGCTTACTCTAGGAATCGAAAGTTCGTGCGATGAGACAGCCGCCGCCGTCATCGAAGACGGCGTCAAAGTCCGTTCAAATGTCATCGCCTCGCAGATCGCCACGCACAAGAAATACGGGGGCGTCGTGCCCGAGCTGGCCTCGCGCGAGCACCTGGAAAAGATCAGCGACGTGGTCGGCGGGGCGTTGGCCGCGGCCGGCGTGACCTTTTACGACATCGACGGCCTCGCGGTCACGCAAGGTCCGGGTCTGGTCGGCTCGCTGCTCGTCGGAGTCAACTACGCCAAGGGCGTCGCGTTCGCCACGCATAAACCGTTCGTCGGCGTAAACCACATCGAAGGCCACGTCTATTCAGTGGCCTTTGAATACCCGCCCCCCGAATACCCTGCGCTGGCGCTGATCGTTTCGGGCGGGCACACCAACCTCTTCCTGATTCCCGAAGCGGAAAAATACAAACTTGTGGGACGCACTCGCGACGACGCCGGCGGCGAAGCCTTCGACAAAGTCTCGAAGCTGATCGGACTGGGCTATCCCGGCGGCCCGGTGATCGACCGCCTGGCCCAACGTGGCGATAAACGCGCGATCATTTTCCCTCTGGCCGAGATCAAATCAAAAGAAGATAACAGACTCAGTCTAGATTTCTCTTTCAGCGGGTTGAAGACCGCCGTGCTGCGCTACGTGCGGGAAAACAACGTCGAACCCGTCGCAGACCCGGCGAATCCGTCTCAACAAATCCTCGACCTCTGCGCGAGTTTTCAGAACGCGGTCGTCCGCGCTCTGGTCCGCAGCCTCCGCAAAGCGGCCGAACAATACCGGCCGAAGACGATCATCCTGGCCGGCGGCGTGGCCTGCAACAGCGAACTGCGTGCGACGGTCAGACAACTGGCTGATGAGTTGGGCGCGCCAGCCTATATCCCTTCGCCGATATACACCACCGACAACGCCGCGATGATCGCCGCCGCAGGCTATCCGAAGCTGCTGCGCGGCGAATGCGCCGGATGGGAGATGAGCGCGGATGTGAGTCTGCGATTGCAAAACGTGGATGTCGAAGAAACTAAGACGGGGAAGAAGGCGCGGTATCGGCTATAGGTCGTCGCGACATTCACATGAAGGCTCCTTCGGAAAATAACCATGAAGAAACGAAGAACACGAAGAAAGAACAGAAGAAAGTCTTCGTGTTCTTCGGTTCTTCGTGGTTGATTTTCATTCTTTTCCGGTCGTCGCAACGCGACATGTTGAACTTCTCGGAAAAGAGACGGGATTCGCGCCTTGTGATTGGCTACTTGTACGAAATGATCAGCCGCTGGAATCCCATTGGCATTTCGATCAACTCGTTGCGAGAGAATCCCGCGCTGGAGAACATCTTCTCGTATTCGGAGAAAGTGTACGCGTCTCCGCAGGCCGTTGACGCGAGCATGCTCAACGCGAACATGACGGACTGCTGCGGCCCCGCGCGGTCTTCGTCGGGAACGAATTCGACGGTTACTGCGCGCCCGCCTTCAACGAGCGCCGCATGAATCTTTCGCATCAGCTTCTCGTTGGTCGGCGGGTCGAAGTGGTGTAAGAAGTTCGGAATCAAGACCAGGTCATAGTCTTTGCCGAAATCGGCGTCGAACGCGCTTCCCGGCAGCGCGCGCCAGCGATCGGCGACGCCGAACTTCTCGGCGTTCTCCCTTCCGACTTCGAGCACGTTCGCCCAATCGACCGCGACGACCTCCAATTTCGGATATTGTCGCGCGAACGCCAGACCGTACATCCCATGGCTGGCCGCTATGTCCAGCGCCTTCGCCTTTTTGTCGGGGTCGAGTTTGACCAGTCCGGTGAGCATTTGCGCCATTCCAAAAGCGAGCGGCTGCATTGCGCGCGCGAACCTCACCCAGACCGGGTGGTCGGGCGACATCGTGCCTTCATCGTTAAGGACCGTTCCGCCTTTTCGCACGGCGGCGGTCACATCTCTGTACGCCTGCTCAATGGTCGGAGAGAGCAGAAACTCGACCGTGCCGCCCACATAAGTCGGTAAGCGCTTATCTAGAAACATCGCCGAATCTGGCGTCAATTCGTAATTACCGCCCGCCTTGGTCAGAAAACCCATGACCGTCAGGCAATCGCACAGAATACGCATCCCGCGCTCCGAAGCCTGTCGGCTTTCCGCCAGCGCCTTTGCGCTCGTCTTGCCTTCGGCGATCGCTGTGAAGACATCCAATTCAATCGCGCCTTCGAGCGCCCGCGTATGTTGAAACCCGTTGATGCTTCGGAAGAAGAGTTCGGGCGAGGGCCTGGATGATTTCGCTGACATAGACTCCTTTCAGAAATAACAAGAGCGTCGGGATGATGTTGACGAAATTGTCGGGTTTGAAATATGGGGCAGGGTATCGGTTTTTAGCGGGCCTTGCAATGTGGCCGTCGTCGGTGTGACATTCATTTCGCATCTGTTCGCAATGAAACCTCGTATAAGCGACTGATCGAGTCGCCCTCGCTCCTGTTGATCGGAATCCAACATTAAAGACTGAAACTTTCGCCGAAACGCGGGCGTAAGCTGACTCTCAAAACATTTCCCGAAAAGTCATAAAAACAAAACGAGGTTTAATCGTGCAGACCAAAATCACCTTTAGGATCGCCCTGGGACTTCTTCTTGCCATAGCGAGTTTTGCGCTTACGGCGCTCGCTCAGAACTATCGCGGAGCCATACGCGGGCGCGTCACCGATCCTCAGGGCGCTTCTATCGCCGGAGCGCAATTGAAACTGATCGAGGAGGGAACGAATGAAAGCCGTGCTCTGAAAACCGACGGGAACGGCGATTTCACGATCTCGCTGATACGACCGGGATCTTATCGCTTGGAGGTCGAGAAGGAAGGATTCCATAAATCCTCTGAAAAGCTTGTTGTGCGGGTCAACCAGGAGGCGCGGCTGGACGTGACGTTGGAAGTATCGCCCGGGGATCTTGTCCCGATTACCATCGCTGACGCCGCGTTGAAATACGAAGGCGCGTCACAAGGCGCGGTGATCGACAACCGGCAGGTGACGGGCTTGCCGCTCGACGGGCGGAACTTTCTGGAGTTGAGCCTGCTCACTCCCGGCTCAGCGCCACCCGCTCAAGGCTCCGCCGGCTCGGTGCGAGGCGATTTCGCATTCAACATCAACGGCTCACGCGAGGACGCCAACAACTTCCTGCTCGACGGCGTCTACAACGTCGACCCGAAGCTCAACACCTTCGGCGTCAAACCGCCTGTAGACGCGATCCGCGAATTCGAGGTTTTGACTAGCGCCTACGACGCCTCGTTCGGCCGCAGCGCCGGCGCTCAGGTCAACATCGTGCTCAAGTCGGGGACAAACGGATTTCACGGAACGGCCTATGAATTCCTGCGCAACCAGGTCCTCGACGCGCGCAACTATTTCGCTCCGGCTGATCAGCCCGATCCGCGGAACCAGCGCAACCAGTTCGGCTTCTCCTTCGGCGGTCCCATAGTCAAAGACCGCACATTCTTCTTCGGCGATTATGAAGGCGCGCGCTTCCGCGAGGGCATAACGCGCTTGGCCAACGTGCCGACGGCGCGCGAGCGCTTGGGCGATTTTTCGCAGAGCCTTTCCGGGTCTCCGCTCATTCCCGGGACACAGTTCCCTTTCCCTGGCGGCCAGATTCCGCAGTTTTTTCTCAACCCGATCGGTTTGCAAATCGCCGCGCTCTATCCGCTGCCGAACCGCAACGTTCCTGGTCTGAATTTCGCCTCGTCGCCGATTCAGCGCGACCGCAACGATCTCTTCGACGCGCGCATCGACCACACGTACAGCGCCGCCACGCAGTTCTCGGCGCGCTACAGCTTCGCCGACCGAACGCTCTTCGAGCCTTTTTCGGGCGTGACGCAGGTCTTCGTGCCCGGCTACGGCAACAGCCTTCTCAGGCGAGGTCAGAACGTGATGCTCGGCGGAACCCACGTCTTTTCGCCGCGACTGATCAACGACGCGCGCGTGGCCTACAACCGCGTGAGCAACCAGGTGCTCGTCGAAAATCCCGGCGTCAGCGTCAATCAACAGGTCGGATTGCCTGAGTTGTCGAACAACCCGCGCGATTTCGGTCTGAGCTTCATCCGCGTCACCGGCTTTTCGCCTCTGGGTCACGAATACAACAACCCGCAGAACGGAACCACTAACAACTATCAGGCCCTCGACACGGCGACCTACTCTCGCGGCGCTCATTTGCTCAAATTCGGATTCAACTTCCAATACGCGCAGCAGAACGCCTTCCGCGACGTGCAATCGCGCGGCCTGCTCACTTTCCCATCGCAGGTCTCCTTCAGGCTGCCCGACGGAACGCCGGCGGTTATCCCGTTCATCACAGGTAATGCGCTTGCCAATCTGCTGCTCGGATTGCCGCTGGTCACCGGAGGCGCGCGGCTGGACAATCATCAACATCTGCGGACCGAAAGCTATAACTTCTTCGTCAATGACAGCATCCGAGTCAGGCCGCAACTGACGCTCTCGGTGGGACTGCGCTACGAATATAACTCGCCGCCCGTAGACACCGAAGACCGCGCCAATATTTATGATCCCGCGACGGGAACTCTGGTTCAGGTGGGAACAAACGGCGTTCCTCGCGCCGGCTACCAATCGGACAAGAATAATTTCGCCCCGCGCGTCGCCCTGGCCTGGGCGTTGGGTAAAGAGAGCGCGACGGTGGTCCGCGCGGGATATGGCGTTTATTACGATCAGTCGCCGCTCGCGCCGGGCGAAGGGCTTTACTTCAACGCGCCTTTCTACGATTTCCGCTTCTATTTCCAATCGCAGCAGGCGCCGTTGACGATCTTCAATCCGTTCCCATTCAACACGCCGAGCCAGTCGCCGCCCTCGGCCTTCGCCTTCGACCGCAACCTGCGCACGTCGTACACGCAGCACTGGAATCTGAGTGTGCAGCGGCAGCTAGGCAGAAATCTCGTGGCCGAGCTGGCTTACGTCGGATCGAAGGGCGCGAAGCTGCTGGCCGCGCGCGACATCAATCAACCGCAGGCCAGCCCACAAATGCCCAACCTGCCTCCCAATCCGCTCTTCGGCGAGATCACGCAGCAGGAAGGAAGCGCCGCTTCCAACTATCACAGCCTCCAGGCTCGACTGCAGCAGCGCTTGGCCTTCGGCCTCGCGTTGCTCGGCGCTTACACCTACGGCAAGTCGATTGACAACGCCTCTGGCATCTTTTCCAGCGCGGGCGATCCGAACTATCCGCAGAACAGCTTTGACCTGAGCGCCGAGCGCGGGCGATCCGGTTTCGACGTGCGTCATCGCTTCTCGCTGAGTTATTCCTACGACCTGCCGTTCGGGAAAGGAAAGAGCCTGCTCGGCAATTCAGGTCTCGCCACGTCACTGCTCAGCGGCTGGCAGACTTACGGCGTGATCACTTTGCAAACGGGTCGCCCGTTCACGGTCGCGCTCCTGCCCGAATTCGACAACAGTAACACCGGCATCTCGAGCCTCGGTTTTCTGGGCAACGACCGCCCCAACCTGATTGGTCAGGCCAAATTGGATAACCCGACTCCGGATCAGTGGTTCAACACGGCGGCCTTCTCCATTCCCCCGTTCGGCAGTTTCGGCAATTCGGGCCGCAACATCCTCGACGGGCCGAGTTACAAGAACGTCAACCTCTCGCTGGTCAAGAACACCGCGATCCGCGAAGCCGCGACGATCCAATTCCGCACCGAATTCTTCAATCTATTCAACCATCCGAACTTCGGCCTGCCGGATAACTTCGTCGGCTCGCCTTCGTTCGGCAGACTCGTTTCGGCCGACAGCCCGCGACGCATTCAGTTCGGGTTGAAGCTGTTGTTCTGATTCGACTGCGATATCAAATCAAGCGCGCTAGGTAGTAACGACTAAAGTCGTTACTACCTAGCGCTTTTCCGAGGGGCTATCATGAAACAGGTAAGCGATGTCGTCAGAAAGTTCTTTGAAGACTACGAGAGAAACGTTAATGCGTCCGATTCGGAAGATGGCCTGGAACTTATCGCATCGCGATACAGCGATTCATTTATGTTTGCCGGTCCACAAGGAGCGCAAACTGTCAAAAAGGGGGACTTCCTCAAGGCGCTTCCAAAACGGCGGTGGTTTTTCAAAACAGTCGGTCTAACTTCTTCAACAATCCAGTCGCTCGAAGAAACTCGATTGGATGACAACTATGTGATGGTCAAGGCATATTGGAATATGCGATTTGAAAAAGGAGCGGAACAACCAATAGTCGCCGAAACCTCAGCAACCTACATTTTATGTCAGGAAGAATCTTCGCTGCAGATCGTGTTTCAACTCGACCACCAGGACTTGATGCAGAGAGCGCATGATTTAGGTTTATTGCCTGCAAATGACTAAGCCTCGCCCAGGCTTGTATTCGACATATCGGCGATTCTCGCCAGATTCGCGCGGGAGGCCATAAACTCATTTGATCAAAGGCATAATTTTGATGGTGGAGAAAGACAATTTTTTCGTGCTAACTGGCGGCCCGGGATCGGGGAAGACCAGCGTTGTTAATGCCTTGGCGCGTCGTGGCCTTCACTGCATCCCGGAGGCGGGGCGCGAAATTATCCAGGAACAAACGCTTATCGGAGGACGGGCAGTCCCATGGATCGATCCCCGAAATTTCCGCGAATTGATGCTCTCTCGTGACCTGCAAGCATACCGCTCCAACATGGAGAGGTCAGAGGTCGTTATCTTCGACCGCGGAATTGTGGACGCGCTCGGTTATTCACGGCTGACAGGGTTGGAGGACGATGAGCATCTCTATCAGGCGATCAAGCGCTACCGGTACAATCGCCGGGTATTCATCGCGCCGCCATGGGAAGAAATCTATTTGAATGACTCGGAGCGCAAGCAGACATTCCGAGAAGCCATAGCCACATACGATGCGATGACGCTCACGTATAAATCCGCCGGGTATTCACTGATTGAACTGCCTCTCGTGTCGGTAGAGCGCAGAGCGCGATTGATATTGGATATCGTGTCAACGGACGCCGGCTAACAGATGCCTGAACCGGCGCGGTTTCATAATATCGCTGTCACATTTTCCTGCCGGACATAAGGCGTCAGACACTAAACGTCAATCTAATGTCCTTGCTTACGCGCGTCGCTGCGCCATCTTGCGCGCGCCCACCGCGTCATCTAAAATCGACGTTTCCCTTACAAGATATAAATATATTCGCAATTATCCGTATGGCTATCGACCGCATCACTGTGCGCGGCGCGCGCCAGCACAACCTGAAAAACATCAATTTGGAGATACCGCGCAACCGTCTGACCGTCATCACCGGTTTGAGCGGCTCCGGAAAATCCTCGCTCGCGTTCGACACGATCTACGCCGAAGGTCAGCGCCGCTATGTCGAATCGCTCTCGGCATACGCGCGACAGTTCCTCGAACAGCTCGAAAAGCCCGATGTGGACGCGGTCGAAGGTCTCTCGCCCGCCATCTCCATCGAGCAGAAGACCACCAGTCGCAGCCCGCGTTCGACCGTCGGCACCGTCACCGAAGTTTATGATTACCTGCGGCTGCTCTTCTCTTCGGTGGGCCAACCGCATTGCCACAACTGCGGGCGGCCAGTGTCGCGCCAATCCACCGACCAGATCATTCAAAACATCAAGGAATTGCCCGAAGGCGAACGCGTGATGATCCTCGCGCCGATAGTGCGCGGGCGTAAAGGCGAGTTCAAAAAAGAGCTTGAAAAGCTCCGGTCGGGCGGATTCACCCGCGCGCGCATCGACGGCGAATTGCGCTCGCTCGACGAAGAGATCGCGCTGGACAAGCGCCGCAATCACACCATCGAGGTCGTCGTAGACCGCCTGCTGATCAAACCCGGCATCGGTCAGCGGTTGGAGGAGTCCGTACGCGCGGCCACCAAGCTGACCGACGGCGTCGTTATCGTCTCGATCGTCGACGGCGAAGAGCGGCTCTATTCCGAACGGATGGCCTGCATTGATTGCGGCGTCTCGATTCCGCAACTGGAGCCGCGCTCGTTCTCGTTCAATTCGGCCTACGGCGCATGCAAAGAATGCCACGGGCTGGGAACTAAGAACGAAGTGGACCCGTCGAAGATCGTTATTGACGATTCGATCCCGATCGGCGAGATGCGCTTCGTCGGCGACGCAGACAAGGCGACCGACGCTTATCTGCGCGAGGCCCTGCTGGCCGTCGCGCGCCATTTCGGAGCGTCCGCCGAAATGACTTTCGCGCAGCTTCCCAAAAAGGCGCGCGACGCGTTCTTCTTCGGGTTGAAGGAGAAGGTCGAATTTCGATACGGCGAATACACCTACAAGGCCGAATGGAAAGGCGCGACGACCTTTCTGCTCGACACGATGAACCGGCGCGAACCTGAGGGGGAATCGTCCGGGCTGGAAACGTTGATTTCGCCAATTACCTGCCGCGCTTGCAACGGCGCGAGATTGCAACCCGAATCGCTGGCCGTGAAGATCAACGGGCGCTCGATAGCCGATTACGCCGCGATGTCAATTGTCGACGCTCTGAGCGCGTTCGCCGATGTCAGACTGACGGCGCGCGAAGAGATCATCGCCGGAAGGATTTTGAAGGAAGTCCGCGACCGTTTGAGCTTCCTGCAATCCGTGGGGTTGGGCTACCTGGCGCTCGACCGTCCAGCCGCGTCACTGTCAGGCGGCGAAGGCCAGCGTATCCGGCTGGCCACGCAGATCGGCTCGCAGTTGCGCGGCGTGCTCTACGTGCTCGACGAGCCTTCGATCGGGTTGCACCCCCGAGACAACGAGCAACTGCTCGGCACGCTCGCCCAATTGCGAGACCTCGGCAACACTGTGCTCGTGGTCGAACACGACGAAGAAACGATCCGCCGGGCCGATTACGTCGTAGACCTCGGCCCCGGCGCAGGCACACACGGCGGCGAGGTCGTGGCCATCGGGGCGCCCGGCGACATCGCGCGCGCGCCCGAATCCGTCACGGGACGTTACATCGCCGGCGACCTGAAGATCGAGATTCCGAAAGAGCGACGGGAGCCTTTCGGCAAGGCTGTCATCGTCCGCGGCGCGACCGAACACAACCTGAAACTGATCGATGCTTCATTCCCGCTCGGCGTCTTCACCGTAGTCACCGGCGTCTCAGGATCCGGCAAATCAACGCTGGTCGAAGACATTTTGTACCGCGCCATTGCGCGGAAGCTCTACCGCAGCCTGGCCGAACCGGGCGCGCACGCCGCGATCGAAGGATTGGAACACATAGATAAGATCATCGAGATTGATCAATCGCCGATCGGGCGAACGCCGAGGTCGAATCCGGCGACCTACACCGGATTGTTCACGCCGATCCGCGAGCTTTATTCGATGCTGCCCGAAAGCCGCGAGCGCGGATACAAGCCGGGTCGCTTCTCGTTTAACGTCAAAGGTGGCCGCTGCGAAGCCTGCCAGGGCGACGGGTTGAAGCGCATCGAAATGAACTTCCTGCCCGACGTTTACGTCACCTGCGAAGTATGCCGGGGCCGACGGTACAACCGCGAGACGCTCGACGTTCGCTATCAGGGCAAGAACATCTCGGAATTGCTGGACGCGACGGTCGAAGAGGCTCTGCCCCTGCTCGAAAATCATCCGCAGATCAAACAGAAGTTGCAGACGCTTTACGAAGTCGGCCTGGGTTACATCAAACTCGGCCAGTCGGCGACGACTCTTTCGGGCGGCGAGGCGCAGCGGATCAAGCTGGCCAAAGAGCTTTCGCGCCGCGCTACGGGCCGCACCGTCTACATCCTGGACGAGCCGACCACGGGACTGCACTTCGAGGACGTGCGCAAACTGCTCGACGTGCTGCAACGATTGGTTGACCTGGGCAACACGGTGATCATCATCGAGCACAACCTGGACGTGATTAAATCGGCCGATTGGGTGATCGACCTCGGGCCCGAAGGCGGCGAAGGCGGCGGAAAGATCGTCGCTGAAGGGACCCCGGAAGCGGTGGCGAAGAATAAGAAGTCGTATACAGGACAAGCGCTGAAAGCGGTGTTGAATGGCGCCGGAAACGGCCTGCGCTAAGCTGTCGAACGCCGATGAAAATCTCCGCATCCATCATCGTCCGCAACGAAGAAGAGAACATCGCCGCCGTCTGCGAGACCGTGGCATGGGCGGACGAGGTAGTCATCGTCGATTCCGATTCTCAGGATCGCACGGTCGAGATCGCGCGCCGCTACTCGGACAAGGTCTTCAATCACCCGTTTCGCGGCTACAAGGACAAGCACGAATTCGCCGACGCGCAAACGACCGGCGACTGGATCTTCTGGATCGACGCCGACGAGCGCGAGACGCCCGAGTTACGCGCGGCGATCGAAAGACTACGCGAGCGCGATCCGGCCACGCTGCCCGACGGCTTCCGCATCGCCCGCAGAACGCGCTATCTGGGCCGGTGGATCGGGCATTCCGGCTGGTATCCCGATTACCAGATGCGACTCTACCGCAAATCGGCGAGCTACTGGGACGGCGTTTCTCCTCACGAAACAGCCCGCGTTCGAGGCCGCGTCGAGACGCTTCCTGGTGAATTACTGCATTACACCAAACGCAATCTGAGCGAACATCATCGCGTGCTCGATGAATACACGACGCTCGCCGCCGAATATCATTACAAGAATAACAAGCGCGTCCGCGCGATCGATCTCTTCGTACTGCCCGTCGCCGCGTTCATCCGAACTTATGTTTTAAAGCGAGGCTTCCGCGACGGCGTCCCGGGATTGATTATCGCGATGTTCACGGCGTACAGTGTCTTCCTCAAATTCGCCAAGGTCTGGGAAAAAAACAACGTCAAATCCTCTGAGTCTCATTGACCATAGGAGCGTTCATGTCGCGTTGCGACGCCGGAAAAGAATAAAAACCAACCACGAAGAAACGAAGAACACGAAGATTTCTTCCATTCTTCCTTCGTGTTCTTCGTTTCTTCGTGGTTATTTCTGAGGGGCAGTTTATGACAACAAGCTTTTCTCGCCGCATCATCATTTCGCTGTTCGTGATCGCCGTCTTCCCTTTCATTGCGTTATCACAAGTGAAGGAGACGCCGCCGCAGGATCGGTTCGCCAAGCTGGAGACGATGCGCGTGCATTACCAGAATTACGGCGAAGGCAAGGAGGCGGTCGTTTTCATACACGGATGGTCGTGCAGTCTGAAGTACTGGAAGGCGAACATTCCGGCATTCGTTAATCAATCGCGCGTGATCGCGATTGACCTGCCCGGTCACGGCGAGAGCGACAAGCCGCAAATCACTTATTCGATGGATCTGTTCGCGCGAGCGATTGACGCCGTGTTACAGGACGCGGGCGTCGAGCGCGTCACGCTCATCGGTCACAGCATGGGAACTCCAGTCATCCGCCAGTTTTATCGCAAGTATCCGAATAAGACGCTCGCGCTGGTGATCGTCGACGGGAACCTGCGCGGCTTCGGATCCCCTGAACAGATGAAGCAATTTGTGGATCCGTTGCGCGGGCCGAATTACAAGGAGCAGGCCGAACGGATGATCGGGTTCATAGCGCAAAGCGTAAAGGACAAAAAGAACCTGGAAGAGATCAGAGATACGATGATGAGCACGCCACAGCACGTGATGGTCGGCGCGTTTGACGCAATGATGGATGAGACGATCTGGAAGGAAGACAAGATCAAAGCGCCCACGCTGGCCGTGATGGCTAAACAGCCCCAGTGGAACCCCGAATATGAAAAATTCGTCCGCGAACTCGTCCCCGACATCGATTACCAGATGTGGGAAGGCGTCAGCCATTTCCTGATGATGGACGAGCCGCAAAAGTTCAATGACACGGTTCTCGCATTCCTGAAGAAGAACAAGCTGATCAAGTATTGAGGCCGCCGATGAAAAAGTTTATTCGTTACGCGCTTGCGCTGATTGCAATCCTCCTCATCGCTTTTACGATCTTCTGGTTCGCGCGCCCCTCCGACGCCAACTTCGACGAGGCGCGCGCGACGCTGCCCAACGCCGCTTACAGCCACTTCGCTGACGTCGACGGCGTGCGGATTCATTACCAGGAGAAAGGCGCGGGCGAGCCGCTCGTGTTGATTCACGGCTACACGGCGTCGACCTACGCATGGAAAGACGTCTTCGATCCGCTCTCCCAGCAGTTTCGCGTAATCGCGGTTGATCTGAAAGGCTTCGGCTTTTCGGGCAAGCCCGATGGCGATTACACGCGGCGCGCGCAGGGGGATTTGGTGATCCGGCTTCTCGATAATCTGAAAATTGACCAGGCGATTCTCTGCGGCAATTCGATGGGCGGCGAGGTTTCGATGAACGCGGCGGTCAGGCGCCCCGACCGCGTTTCGGCGCTGATCCTGGTCGACAGCTCGGGCGTCAAGGTCAGCGGCGGCGGTTCGGTCACGCCCGGCGTGGCCGAGTGGCCGGTGATCGGCCCGGCGCTTACCGCCCTGGCGCTGACTTCCGACTCGCTGGTGCGCGACGGCCTGCGCCAGTGCTTTTACGACAAGTCGATTGTAACCGACGAACAGGTCGCGGCCTATTACCGCATATTGAAAACGCGCGACGGGCAACACGCGGCGTTCCTTGCGCGCGCGCAAGGCGCGATTGGTCCGATCGAGCCTGAGATCAACAAGATCAAGCAGCCGACCCTGATCGTCTGGGGCGCCGAAGATGAACTCATCCCGCTCGAAGCTGGGCGGCGGTTGAACTCGCTGATCGCCGGTTCGCGGCTGGACGTGTTCGACAAATGCGGGCACATCCCGCAGGCGGAAATGCCTGGACGTTTCGCGGGCGAAGTCAAAGGCTTTGTCACGTCGCTGACTACGCCTTCAAACCACATCGCGAACAACTGATGAAGACAGTCATCCTATGCGGCGGACGAGGGACGCGTTTAGGCGAACACGGCGCGTCCGCGCCTAAAGCCCTGATCGAGATCGGCGGCCGTCCCGTGCTCTGGCATTTGATGAAAATCTACGCCCATCACGGGCTGAACGATTTCGTCCTCTGCCTGGGCTATCTCGGCGACGCGATCAAACGCTACTTCCTCGAACACCACTGGCTCTATTCCGATTTCACGCTTGAGATGGGTAAGGCGGGTGATTATCAATTGCGCAAGAGCGGTTCGATCAGCGAAGACTGGCGCGTCACATTTTCCGACACCGGCCTCGACACCGACACCGGAGGCCGCGTCAAACGCGTCGAGCGATACGTCGGCGACGACGAGACGTTCTGCGTGACATACGGCGACGGACTGGCCGACGTCGATTTGCATGCGCTGCTGGAGTTCCATCGTTCGCACGGGCGCGTCGCCACGATCACCGCCGTCCACCCGCGCTCGAACTTCGGCCTGCTGAGGCT